>CAVOMB010000081.1:0-41314 GCA_963696935.1 uncultured Thermoleophilia bacterium
TCAACTACGACGATACGGTAGACAGGGTTCTTGGTGCTCCCTACCCGGGTCAATCTGATACGCACTGCCAACTCGTGTCACCCCCTCAGGGTAGTAGAACGGCGCGCTGCGACCCCACGTGGGGCGCAGCGGTGTGTGAACCTTATGCGACCCGGCCTCGGGCCGCAAGAACGTGCATCTTACCTGCTCATGCCCGGCAGGCGAAACCCCTTCATCTTGCCGCCGGCGAACATCTTGAGCATCTTCTGCATCTCGCGGTACTGCTTGAGCAGGTTGTTCACGTCCTGGACGGACGTGCCGCTGCCCGCCGCGATGCGACGCCGGCGGCTGCCGTCGATGATGTCCGGGTGCCGGCGCTCCTGCCCGGTCATGCTGAAGACCATCGCCTCGATGCGGTCCAGCTGCCGGTCGTCGACCTGGACGTTCTTGAGGTCCTTCATGCCCGGCATGCCCGGCAGCATGCCGAGGATGCTGGAGAGCGAGCCCATCTTGCGCACCTGCTTGAGCTGGTCGAGGAAGTCCTCGAAGGTGAACTCGGCGCGGCGGAGCTTGGCCTCCATCTCCGCCGCCTGCTTGGCGTCGAGGCTCTCCTCGGCCTTCTCGATGAGGCTGAGCACGTCGCCCATGCCGAGGATGCGGCTGGCCATGCGGTCGGGGTGGAAGACGTCGAAGTCGTCGAGCTTCTCGCCGATGCTGGCGAACTTGATGGGCTTGCCGGTGACGGCGCGGACGCTGAGCGCGGCGCCGCCGCGGGCGTCGCCGTCGAGCTTGGTGAGCACGACGCCGTCGAGGTCGACGCGGCCCTTGAACGCGTCGGCGGCGTTGACGGCGTCCTGACCGGTCATGGCGTCGACGACCAGCAGCACGTTGTGCGGCTTGACGGCGTCGCGGATGTTGACCAGCTCGGCCATGAGCTCCTCGTCGACGTGCAGGCGTCCGGCGGTGTCGACGATGGCCACGTCGCCGTGGGCGCGCGCGTAGGCGACGCCGTCGCGCGCGATGTCGACCGGGTCCACGTCGACGCCGGCCGCGTAGCACGGCACGCCGACGCGCTCGGCCAGCGTCTGCAGCTGGTCGATAGCCGCAGGCCGGTAGACGTCGGCGGCGATCAGCACCGGGCTCTTGCCGTCCTTCTTCAGCATCTTGGCGAGCTTGGCGCAGGTGGTGGTCTTGCCCGAGCCCTGCAGGCCGGCCATGAGGACGACCGTCGGCGGATGGCCGCTGAACGCCAGCCTGGAGTCGCCGCCGCCCATGAGCGCGACCAGCTCCTCGTTGACGATCTTCACCACCTGCTGCGCCGGCGTGAGGCTCTCCATGACCTCGGCGCCCAGCGCGCGCTCCTTGACGTGCGCCACGAACTCGCGCACGACCTTGAAGTTGACGTCCGCCTCGAGCAGCGCCAGGCGGATCTCGCGCATGGCGGCGTCGACATCCTCGGCGGTGAGCTTGCCGTGGCCCTTGAGACTCTGCATGACGCCCTGGAGGCGGTCGGAGAGTGAGTCGAACATCAGTCTTTCCAGTCGATTCGGTGAGCGTTCATGGTAGCACGGGCGCGGATCCCGGCCTTGCCGGCAGAGCGCCGCAGTCTTACTCGACCTCCTCACCGACGACCCGGTCTGGGCAGGATGGTCGACCGATGCGCTCTGCGCCTGCATGGACCACGCCCGGCTGGTGGTCGACATCACCGTCTACGCCGAGCTGGCCGTGCGCTACGACACCGTGGAGGCGCTCGAGCAGATGATCGACGCCGCCGGACTCGAGCGCGAGCACGTGCCCTGGTCCGCGGCGTACCTCGCGGGCAAGGCGTTCGAGCAGTATCGGCAAAGGGGTGGAACGCGGCGTTCCCCCCTCCCGGACTTCTACATCGGCGCCCACGCGGCCGTGGCCGGCATGTCGCTGCTCACGCGTGACGCAGACCGCTACCGCACCTACTTCCCCACCGTGGACCTGATAGCGCCGGACGCCGGCTGAGGCCGCGTCAGCCGGCGGCGATGTCGCCGGCGGACTCGTAGCCCTCGGCGGAGCCGAAGATCGCCCGGGCGAAGATGTCCGGCTCGAACGGGCGCAGGTCCTCGAGCTTGCTCGCCGACGCCGATGAGCTTGATGGGGATGCCGAGCGACTGGTGGATGGCGACGACGATGCCGCCCTTGGCGGTGCCGTCGAGCTTGGTGAGCACGACGCCGGTGACGTCCACGGCCTGCTTGAACTCCTGCGCCTGGCGCAGGCCGTTCTGGCCGGTGGTCGCGTCGAGCACGAGCAGGGTCTCGTGCGGGGCGCCGGGCAGCTGTCTTCTCGATGACCCGGCGCACCTTCTCGAGCTCGCGCATGAGGTTGACCTGCGTGTGCAGGCGGCCGGCGGTGTCCACGAGCACGACGTCGGCGCCGCGCGAGCGCGCCGCGGCCACGCCGTCGAAGACGACGGCGGCCGGGTCGGCGTCGGGCCCCTGCTTGATGATCTCGCAGCCGACACGCTGGGCCCACTCGTCGAGCTGCTCGACGGCGGCGGCGCGGAACGTGTCGCCGGCCACCATGAGCGGGGTCTTCCCCATCTCCTTGAGGCGCCAGGCGATCTTGCCGATGGTCGTCGTCTTGCCGGTGCCGTTCACGCCGACCATGAGGATGACGGTCGGCGCTCGGACACGTCGATGCGCTGGCGCTCGGGGTCGTCGGGCCGCAGCGGACTCGGTGACCACGTCGGCGAGCTCGTTCTGGAACGGCTCCTGGGTCTCGATCTTCTTGGCCGTGCAGCGCTGCTCGAGCTCGTCGACGATCTTGATGGTGCCGTCGACGCCGACGTCGGCGGCGATCAGCGTCTCCTCGGTCTGCTCGTAGAGTCGCCGGTCGACACCGACGTAGACGGCGCTCTTCAGGCGCGTCGGTGACGGCGCCGCGGGCCTTGCCGAGGTTACGGCGCAGGCGGCCGAAGAGGCCCCTGCGCTCCTGCTCTTCTTCTTCCAGCACCTCCGCCGGCACGTCCGCCGCGTCGACGCCCTTGAACACTTCGTGCCACTCCACGGGTCAGTCCCTTCAGCCTCGCGGGCGCGCCCGGCCGCTTGGCCCTGGCGCGCTCCTCACGCTCGATCTCTTCCTCCGCCATCCTGGCGCTCACCACCTGGGACGCCCCATCCGGCCCCATCGTCACTCCGTAGAGTACGTCCGCGGCCTCCATGGTCCTCTTCTGGTGCGTGATGATCACGAACTGCGTGCGCTCCTTGTAGTCGCGCAGCAGTTGCACCAGGCGGCCGATGTTCACGTCGTCCAGGGCCGCCTCGATCTCGTCGAGGATGTAGAACGCCGACGGACGCGCCAGCACCAGCGCCATGAGGAAGGCGATGGCCACCAGGGCGCGCTCCCCGCCGGAGAGCAGCTGCAGGCGCTTGCCGAGCTTCTTGGCCGGCTTGACCTCCACGGCCACGCCGCCCTGCGGGTGCTCGTCGCTCGGCTCTACCAGCTTCAGGCTGCCGCGCCCCCCGGGGAACAGCACCGTCACCATGTGGCTGAACTGCTCCTGCACGGCCGAGAACGTGGCCGCGAACTCCTCGTCCACCTGCGCCGTGAGCTCCTTGATGAGCACCTCGAGCTCGTCGATGGACTTCTCGAGGTCGCGCCGCTGCTCGCGCAGGAAGGTGGCGCGCTCCGACAGCTCGGCGCACTCGGCCTCCGCCAGCGGGTTGACCGGGCCGATGCGCTCGCGGCGGCGGGTGAGCCGCTCGACGCGCTCGCGCAGCTGCGCCTCCTCGGCCTCGTCGGCCGGCGGCGCGAACCCCGCCTGGTCGAGCTGCTCGCTGACCTCGTCGAGGGCGGTGGCGAGCTCGTTGCGGCGGTCGTTCAGGCGGGCCAGAGCTACTTGCACCTCGGTGCGGCGCTCGCCGGCCTGCTCGAGCTCCCGGCGCAGCTGCGACTCGTCCTCGGCGAGCTTGCGGAGCTCACCGCGCTCCAGGCCGGCGCCCTCGTCGTCGCCGACGTCGAGCTGCGCGATGAGACGCGTGGAGTGCGCCCGCAGGGAGCCGGTGCGCGTCTCGACCGTGGTGCAGGCCTCGCGCACGGCGGGGATCTCCTCGAGGCGCCTGTCCAGCTCCCCGAGGCGCTCCCGGTCGGCCGCGACGCGCTTGCGGGCGGCCTCCAGGCGCTCCGCCGCCCGCGCGGCCGCGGCGCGGCGCTCCTCGAGCTCGACGCGCCTCCGCGTGACGAGCGCCAGCGACGCGGAGTGGGCCGCCTCGGCCTCGCGCACCGCCGTGTCGGCGTCGGCGCCAGCCGGCCGGAGCTGCTCGGTCTGCAGGAGTGCGACCGCCGCCGCCTCGTCGGCGGCCTCCTTGGCCGCCGCCGCCTCGGCGAGCTCGGCGGCGATGCCCTCCACGCTGCGCCGGTCGCGCTGCAGGTGGTCCTCCAGGTCGCGGCGGCGCCCCCGGACCTGTGCCAGGTCGCGCTCGGCCGTCTCGGCCGCGATGCGTGCCTCGCGCTCGGCCTTGGACGCGTCGTCGGCCGCCTCGCGGGCGGCGGCGTGCCGCTGCTTGGCCAGCGTGACGGCGGCCTCCTCGCGCGCCTCGCGCGCAGCGACCGCGCCCAGTTTCTCGCCCAGCCGCTCCAGCGACGCGCGACGCTCGAGCAGCAGCGCCGCAGGGACCCCGCTCGCCAGGCCGACCTGGCCGTCGGCAGGCCGGTAGTACTCGCCCTCGCGCGTGACCGCGAGGCCGGTGAACTCCGCGGGCACGGCGCGCAGGTCGTCGACGATGACCACGTCGGCCAACGCGCCCTCCAGGCCCTCGTGCTCGCCGAAGCTGACCTTGTCGGCGAGCTGAGCGGCGCCGGGGAAGGCCACCGGCGGCCGGCGCCTGGCCGGCACCACCAGCCGCACCAGGCCGATGCCGGCGCGCTTGAGCGCGTCGAGCAGGGACCACTGGTCCACCCCGCCGGGCACGGCGAGCGCGCCCGAAAGCTGCGCCAGGGCCGCCGCAAGCGCACGCTCGTACCCCGCTTCGCACGAGACGCTCCCGGCGAGAGACACGGTGCCGGGAAAGTCGCCGGCCACCTCGAGGACCTCGCCGTCCACATCTTCCATGTCGCGGAGCGCGGCGCGCAGGTGGTCGGCCTCGGCCTCGAACCCGCGCCGCTCGACGACGGCGGCGCGATGCGCGTCCTCCGCCTCGGTCACCGCGCGCTGCGCCTCGACGACGGCCGCCGCCGCGGCCGACGCTGCGGCCTCAACGGCGCGCAGCGCCTCCCGGGCCGCGGCCTCGGCGGCCACGGCCTTGCGCTCCTCGTCGGCCTTGCCGGCCACCTCGGCGTTCATCGCCTCGTGCTGCGCCGTGAGGCGCTCCTGCTCGCCCCCCAGAGCCTCCCTGCGCCTCTCCAGCCGCGCCGAGGTCGCCAGCGCGCTCTCGCGCTGCACCGCGAGCCGGTCGAGCGCCGCGCGGCTCTCGCTGACCGTGGCGCGCGCCGTCTCGAGCTCGGCCGACACCCGCGCGTGCTCGGCCTCGGCGGCCTCCAGCTCGGCGGCCAGGCGCGCCTCTTCCTGCGGCCACGTGTCGTCGTCGCGCTCCTCCGGCCGCCCCGCC
Source organism: uncultured Thermoleophilia bacterium (assembly GCA_963696935.1). GTDB lineage: Bacteria > Actinomycetota > Thermoleophilia > UBA2241 > UBA2241 > CAIXSE01. Next base: position 5,557 of record CAVOMB010000081.1, read on the forward strand.
AGCTCGGCGACCAGCCGCGCGCGCTCGGACGTCGCCGCGCGCCCGACCTCGTCGAGCAGGTGCAGCCGCTGCTCGGCGAGCCTGCGCACGCTCTCGAGCCGGCCGTCGAGCACGCGCGCGCGCAGCAGGCGCCGCGCGTTGCGCTCGCGCTCGGCGAGCTTCCTGGCGAACGTCTCCTCCTCCCGCGCGCGGGCGGAGGCGACCTTGGCCAGCCCCTCCTCGGAGCCGGTACGCGCCGCATCGACTTCCGCCAGCTCGTCGCGGCGCGTCTTCAGCTGCACGTCGAGCGCGCCGACCTCGCCGGTGAGCAGGCGCCCACGGGTCTCCGCGATCTCGGTCTCCACGGAGCGCATCTGCTCGGCGGCCGTGGCCTGGCGGCGCAGCGGCGCGAGCTGCGAGCCGACCTCGCGCTCAAGCAGCAGCGCCCGCTCGAGGTTGCGCCTGACCTCGCGCAGCTTGAGCTCCGAGCGCTCGCGGCGGCGCTTGTACGCGCCCAGCCCGGCGGCCTCCTCGATCTGGCTCCGCCGGTCCTCCGGCTTGCCGGCCAGGAACGACTCGACCTTGCCCTGGCCGATGATGGAGTGCAGTTCCTTGCCCAGGCCGACCTGCGCCAGTAGTTCGATGACGTCGGTGAGACGGCAGGTGGACTGGTTGATGAAGTACTGCGACGAGCCGTCGCGCGTGACGCGGCGCATCACGCTGACCTCGGGTGTGGGCAGCTGCAGCGACCCGTCGCTGTTGTCGAAGGTGAGCTCGACCTCGGCGGACCCGCTGGCGCGGCGGCCGTCGCTGCCGGCGAAGATGACGTCCTGCATCGACGAGCCGCGCACGATGGTGGGGCTCTGCTCGCCGAGCGCCCAGATCACGGCGTCGGCCAGGTTGCTCTTGCCGCTCCCGTTGGGGCCGATGATCACGCCGACGCCGGGCTCGAAAAGGAGCTCGGTCTGCTTGGGGAACGACTTGAAGCCTTTGAGGCGAAGCGCCTTGAGATACACCTAGCCGACCTCGGTGGCCCCTGCCGGGCCGGGATCGGCGCCGCCCGCGGCCGGCGTGCCCTCAGGCGGCGCCGAGGCCTCTGAGGATTCCGCGGCGCCGGCCTCGGTCTGCGGCCTGCGGGACCTGCTGCCCCGGAGGCGCGCCCTGCGGGCGCCGCGCCGGGCCCTCGACTGCAGCTCGTGCAGCGCCTCGGCCGCGGCCTCCTGCTCGGCGCGCTTCTTGCTGGTGCCGAACCCGCGCCCCAGCGACTCGCCGTCGACCACGGCCTCGATCTCGAACTCGCGGTTGTGCGGCGGCCCGCTGAACCCGAGCACCTTGTAGGCCACGGACTCGCCGGTGCGCGCCAGGAACTCCTGCAGCTCGGTCTTGTGATCGATGTAGCTGTTCTCGGCGTACACGATGTGTTCTTCGAAGACCTCGACCACGGCCGGGCGGACCGCCTCGTAGCCGAAGGTGAGGTACACGGCGCCGATCAGCGACTCGGTGAGGTCGGCGAGGACGTTCTGGTTGCTCTGCAGCTGGGCCGCGTCGTTGCCCTCGGCGCCGGTGCCTGCGTACTGGCGCAGCAGCTTGCCCAGCCCGAGCTTGACGGCCACGCGGGAGCAGGTGGCGCGGCTGACGATGTACGCCCGCAGCCGCGCCAGGTGCCCCTCCGCGAAGTCGGGGAACCGCCGGTACAGCTCGGTCGTGATGCAAAGGCTCAGCACGCTGTCGCCGAGGAACTCGAGGCGCTCGTAGGAGTGCACGCGGTCGGGCGCCCACGAGGTGTGCGTGAACACCTGGCGCAGGGTCACCTGGTCCAGTTGTTGTGCGAGCGAGAGCAGTCGGTGCGTCATGTGGCTTCACACGACGACGAGGGGACGCCTCCTGCCTGCAGGAGACACCCCCTCGTCGCCCCTCAAGGGAAAGCGTCGGTCAGGCGTCGACCCGCGTCATGACGAAGTCGACCGCGTCGCCGACGGTCTTGATGTCTGCGGCCTCTTCGTCGGTGATCTTGATGCCGAACTTCTCTTCCATGGTCATGACGAGCTCGACCAGGTCGAGGGAATCGGTCTCAAGGTCTTCCTGGAAACGCGCATCCATGGCGACCTTGTCTTCGTCGACGCTCAGGGTCTCGACGAGGATCCCCTTCACGTGCTCGAACACCTCTTCACGGGTCATTCAGTGAACCTCCGGGCGAGTTTCGGAGAGTCTACACCGAGGCGGTCTGCGTCCCAAGCTCCCGGGCGATCGTGGGGAGCAGGTCGCTGACCCTGCCGCGCCGGCCCATGCGGACCGCCTGCGCGATACCGCGGGCTTTGGAGTTGCCGTGGGCGATGACGACCGGCGCGTTCATGCCGACGAGCAGCGCCCCGCCGAACTCCTCGGGGTTGAGCGCGTCCCGGAGGATCTGGAGGTCCTTCTGGAGCAACAGACCGCCCATCTTGGCCCTGACGTTGTCCAGGATCACCGCCTTGAGGGCCCCCATGATGGCCTTGGCGGACCCTTCGATGGTCTTGAGACCGACGTTGCCGGTGAATCCGTCGGTGACGATCACGTCGACCAGACGGTTCATGATGTCGCGGCCCTCGATGTTGCCGTAGAAGTGCGAGATGCGTGCGTCGCCCGCAATGAGCCGATGTGCCTCGATCACCTCGGGAGTGCCCTTGGTGGGCTCCTCGCCGATGCTGAGCAGGCCTATGGTCGGCTCCGGGATCCCCATCACCTCGCGGGCGAACGCCTGGCCCATGATGGCGAACTGGCGCAGGAACTCGGCGCGGCACTCGGCGTTGGCGCCCACGTCGAGGAACGCGACCGGCGCGGGCATGGCCGGCATGATGGTGCAGATGGCCGGCCGCTTCACGCCGGGGATGCGGCGCACGTAGAGCACGCTGGCGGCCACGACGGCGCCGGTGTTGCCGGCGCTGACGAACGCGTCGGCCTTGCCTTCGTGCACCATCTTGAGGCCGACGACGATACTCGAGCCGGTCTTGGCGCGCGCCGCCGTGGCCGGCTCCTCGTCGTAGCCGATGACCTCGGGGGCGTGCACCACACTCACGTTCTGCACTCCCGGCGGCAGCAGCGCGCGCACGCGCGGCTCGTCGCCGACGAGGACGACCTGGAGCTGAGGGCCCGCGGCGTCGAGGGCGCCTTTGACGATCTCCTCGGGCGCGTTGTCCCCGCCGGCCGCATCGACCACCACGCGCACGACGCGGTCGTCGGCGATGGCGCTCCAGGCGTCCGTCACCCAGTGGGGTGACGTATAGGGACGGTTCTTCTCGCCTCTCATGCCTGCAGGTCGCCCACCAGGCGGTCGAAGTCGACCTGCTGCTCGATGAGCTCGGCGATCAGCTCGATCTTGGCACGGTCCTTGACGCGCAGGCGGCCGAAGAGGCGGCGCATGCCGTCGGCGGCGGAGACGGTGTCGGTCTCGACAGACAGGAGCGGGACGCCGCGCTCCTCCGCCCGCTCGAGCACCGCGGGGCTGGGCACGTAGTTTCCCGTGAGCACCACGGCGACGGTGGGCGTGTCCAGCGCGGCGAGCACGATCTCGGCGCGGTCGCCGCCGACGATGACCACCTTGTTGGGCGTGAGCTGGAAGTAGCGCGAGCGCGTGCTCCGGGCTCATGGCGCCGATCATGTAGGTCTCGGCCAGACGCTCGCCGTAGCGCTCGCCGGTGACGTAGTGGCCGTCCAGGGCCTGGACGATCTCGGCGACGGACACGGCGGAGAGCATCGCGCTCGAGACGAGCGCGCCGTAGCTCTCGACGCCGTTGCGCGCGAGGAAGCGCGTGTACTCGTCCTTGACCAGCTGCAGCCGCGACTCGGGGACCATGTTGAAGAGGACGCCCAGGAGGTGGTTCTTAAGGGCGTCCTTCACGTAGATGATGTCGTCGAGCAGGCGAGCGCCGGCGAACTTCGCCACGAGCAGGGTGCCCAGGTCGAGCTCGCTGACCACCTCGGCCCCGCTGGTGCGCAGGAACCGGCCCTGCCAGATCTCGCCCAGCCCCTCGCAGACGACGATGTCCTTGCCGGCGCGGATGCGCTCGTAGGCGGCCTTGACACGCGCCATGGCATCGACCTCGATGCCGCTGAGGACGTCGTGAAGCGCATCCTCGTCGAGGACGACGGGGCAGATGTCGGTGAGGTCGTCCTCGAGCTGCAGCAACTCGGCGACGAACTCGGCGTCCTCGTCGAGCAGCACCCCGTCCGCCCGGGCGGCCAGCGTGCCGACCGGCTTGAAGTAGCCGGCGTTCAGGCCGCGCTTGCGCAGGGCCATGCAGAGGCCGACGGCGATGGTGGTCTTGCCGCCGCTACCTTGGGTGGAGGCGATGTAGAGCGATCTCGTCACCGCTCAGACCTCGACGGGCATTGGTCCGTCTCGCGAGGGGCCCTGACGGGCCGCTCGGCGCTCAATACCTCTACGGCCGCTACGTGACCTACGGGCATTAGTCCGCCTCGCGAGGGGCCCTGACGGGCCGCTCGGCGCTCAATACCTCTACGGCCACTACGTGACCTACGGGCATTAGTCCGTCCGCCGCTGGGCCCTTCGGGCCGGCGGCCGCTCAATACCTCTACGGCCACTACGTGACCTACGGGCATTAGTCCGCGTCGAGGACGATGACCTCGCGGCCCTTGTAGGTGCCGCAGTTGGGGCAGGCGCGGTGCGGGAGCTTGGGGCTCTTGCACTGCGGGCAGACGCTGGCGGTCTCGACGCTGAGCTTCTGCTGAGACCGGCGCTGGTCGCGACGCCGCTGGGAGGTCTTTTTCTTGGGTACGGGCATTACTTCTTCTCCTCAGGTGAATCAGACAAGGGACTGTACCATACGGCCGCGGGTCACGCTTCCTCGTGCGCGTGGTCCGGGTCGGCGTTGAGGTCGGCCCCGCAGACGGCGCAGAGACCGCGGCAATCGTCGCGGCACAGGAGCTTGGGCGGCAGCGCTTCCGCGATGAGGTCCCGCACCCAGCGTTCGAGATCGACCTGGCGTGAGACGACATACGCGTCCTCCTCTTCGTCCTCTCCCGACGCGCCGTGCCGCACGTACTCGACGCCGTGCGCGTCCACGGCGATGTCGGCGTCGACGAGGCAGCGCTGGCACGGCCCGAGCACGTCGGTCTGCACGTCGAGCGTCAGGGTGAGGTTGTCGCCCACGCGCGCGGCCGTGAGATCAGCCTCCACGACGTCGTCCGGCACGTGATACTCGAGGCCGCCGTACAGGAACGGCTGGACCTCGACCGGCAGCGTGCGCCAAGCCTCGCTGGAGTCGTGGAACCGCAGTGAGTGAAGGTCGAATCTCTTCATCATGAGCCCGCCGGAGCGGGCGTCTCGTCAGCCCTTACGGCTGGAGGTCGTCGTCGACGACGCGGCCCTGGAGCCGCTCGCGGCCGCGGCGCACCGCGGCGATGAACTTCTCCAGGTTCATCTCGAGGTTGCCCAGGACCTCGTCGGCGTAGTCCTCGGCGCCGAGGCGCACTTCACGCTCACGCTCGCGGGCGTCTTCCATGATCTGGTGCGCGTTCTTCTCGGCGAGACGCACGACCTCGGTCTCCGAGGTGAGCCTGTCGGCGCGCTCCTGCGCGTCGGCGAGCACGCGGTCGGCCTCCTGCTTGGCCTCGGAGAGCATCTCCTGGCGCTCCTTGACGATCCAGCGCGCCTGCTTGATCTCCTCGGGGATCGTGGAGCGCATCTGGTCGAGGATGTCGTAGATCTCCTCGCGGTCGATCATGACGCTGTCGGTGAGCGGCACCGACCGTGCGTTGTGGATGCTGTCATCCAGTTTGTCGATGAGAACGAGCACGTCCATACTCAGCAACCTCCTTGGGTAGCGCTATGCGCGGCTGCGTGGCGGATAGACCTCCGCCAGGCGGCGGGCGACGGTCGGGGGCACCAGGTCGACGACCGAGCCTCCGAACGCGGCGATCTCTCTGACGCCGCTCGAGCTGAGGAAGCTGTGCTCGGGCGAGGCCATCATGAAGACTGTTTCTATGTCGGGCGCGAGCTTCCTATTCAGCTGCGCCATGGCGAACTCGTACTCGAAGTCGGAGATGGCCCGCAATCCCTTGAGGATCACGTGCGCGTCCCACTTGCGGGCGAACTCGACGACGAGCTCGTTGAAGCGGTCGACGACGATGTTGTCGTGGCCCACAAGGGCCTCCCTGAGGAAGTCCTCGCGCTCGTCGGGCGTGAAGAGCGGCGACTTGCGCTGGGGGTGGTCGATGAGACCGACGATGACGCGGCCGAACTTGGTGGCGCCGCGCGTGATGATGTCGAGGTGACCGACGGTGACGGGGTCGAAGGTGCCCGGACAGATGGCGGTGACGTTGCTGGGCATCAGACTTCTGGTACTCCTTCCGCCGGCGGTGCGGCCTCCGTCACGAGGAACGTGACGCGCGTGTCGCCGTAGCGTTTCTCCCGCACGATGGTCCAGGGCAGCCCGGCCGCCGTGCCGGCGGCCGACTCGACGACCAGGACCGCGCCGGGCACGAGCACCCGCGCCAGCAGCCGTGCCAGCGCAGGACGGACCTGCTCATACATATCGTAGGGCGGGTCCGCAAACACGAGAGTATACCGCGCGCCCGAGCGTGCGTCAGCCGCCAGCACGCGGCGGACGTCGTCGCCGAGGACGACGGCGTGAGGCTCGCTGGCGGCAGCGGGCGCGGCATCGGCGTCGCCGGAGGGGCCGGCGGCGGCGCGGGCCGGGCGCAGCACCGGCACGCCAAGGCGTGTGAGGTTGCCGCGGAGGGCGCGAAGAGCCGGCGGCGCCGACTCCACGAAGGTACAGCTGTCGGCGCCGCGCGAGAGCGCCTCGATGCCGAGCGCGCCGCTGCCGGCGAAGAGGTCGAGCACCACGTGCCCCGCCAGCGGCCCACGGTCGGCGAGCTCCCGGCGCGCCTCGGGCAGCGCCCCCAGCACGTCGAACACGGCTTCACGGACCTTGTCCGAGGTAGGGCGCGTACCGCGGCCCGGCGGCGCCTGCAGGGGCCGGCCGCGCCAGGCGCCGCCGACGACTCTCACGGTGCGACCCTCACGCGGCCGGTTCGTCCTCGCGCTCGAGCACCACCACGCGCGGCGGAGGAGCCGCGTCGCCGACGGTGAACGCGGCCTCCAGCACCTGGCTGGCCTCGCGCCGCCGCGCAGGATCGCGCGAGAACACGGCGGCGAGCGGCTCGCCCTCCTGCACGGCGTCGCCGAGAGTGTGCTCCATCAGCACGCCGGCGGCCGCGTCGACGGTGTCGTCCACGGTCCGGCGGCCGGCCCCCGCGAGCTGCGCCGCACGCCCGACGGCGAGGGCGTCGACGGTGGTCACGTACCCTGCCTGAGACGCCTTGACCTCGTGGCCGGCCAGCCGGTGGTACTCGCCCTGCCGCCAGCGTCCGCCCTGCACGTAGCACCAGCGCTCGAAGTGCTCGGCCGCGCGCCCGTCCGCCAGCGCGGCCTCAGCCCTCCGGCGCGCCTCGGCCGCGTCGATCCCGAGGTCGGCGAGAGGCAGCAGCTCCTGCGCCAGCGCCAGCGTGACCTCGCGCACGTCCGCCGGACCCTCGCCGCTGAGCACCTGCCAGGCCTCCTCGACCTCGAGCCGGTTGCCGACGGTGCGGCCGAGCGGCGCATCCATGGACGTGTACAGGCAGGTGGTCGGGCGCTCGTAGGCGCGCCCGATCACGCGGCACAGGCGGCCGATCTCACGGGCCTGCGCGAGGTCCGCCGCGAACGCCCCCCTCCCCACCTTGAGGTCGAGCACGATGGCAGACGTGCCACTGGCGACCTTCTTGGCCATGATGCTGGCGGCGATGAGCCCGTTGCACTCCACCGTGCCCGTGACGTCGCGCAGCGCATACAGGAGGCGGTCCGCCGGCACGATGCGCTCGCTCTGGCTGACGACCGCGACCCCGATACGCTCCAGCTGGCGCAGGAAGTCGCCCTGCGGCAGCTGCACGCGGAACCCGGGTATGGACTCCAGCTTGTCCAGCGTGCCGCCGGTGTGCCCCAGGCCGCGGCCGGACATCTTGCCGAAGATGGCTCCGCAGGAGGCGACCAAAGGAGCCAGCACGAGCGTCACCTTGTCGCCGACACCGCCGCTGGAGTGCTTGTCCAGCACCGGGCGGCGGAGCACGCTGAGGTCCAGGACCTTGCCGCTGTCGACCATGGCGCGCGCCAGCAGGAGGGTCTCCTGGTCGCTCAGGCCGCGCAGCACCATCGCCATGAGCAGCGCGCTGGCCTGGTACAAGGGGACGGCGCCGCTCACGACTCCCTCCACGAAGACGCGGACGCTCGCCTCGTCGAGGTCTTCGCCGTCGCGCTTGCGCGCGATCACGTCGTGAACGAAGTCCACGTCTGCCCTCCCTCAGAACGTCGTGAGCAGGTCCGGCCACCGCGCCGCGACCGCCTGCGCGAGGCCTGCGGCGAGCAGCTCCGCCAGCCGGCCCCCGGCGGCCAGCACGTCTTCGTGTGAATCCACCGCGGCGGCCACGTTGGCCACCAGCGCCAGGAGACAGCACTCTACGCCGGTCGCGGCCGCGGCGCGAGCCTCCGGGGCGGCCGACATGCCGACGACGTCGCCGAAGCGCCCCAGCCACTCCACCTCGGCGGGGGTCTCGAACTGCGGCCCGCACACCGAGACGTAGGCGCCGGCGCCCGGAGCCGCCGCGTCGCCGAGCGCGGCCGCCACGCGGGCGGCCTCGTCGCCGGTGCAGAGCGCAAGGCGCTCGGGCTCGTCACCGGCCGGGGAGCGCTGCAGGTCGACCACGGACGAGCACACCACGGCCCGACCCACGCCGGCCGCGGGCCGCAGCGCTCCGCACGAGTTGGCGAGCACGAGACGGGAGACGCCGGCCCCCGCCAGGGCGCGGACCGGCGTCTCGAGCTCGTCGTCACTCCAGCCCTCGTAACGGTGCGGGCGCCCGCAGGCGAGCGCAAGACGGAGCTCCCGGCCGCCGGCGACCGGCACGGCCGCGAGCCGCAGCACGTTCTGGTGGCCGGGCACGCTGCCGGCGGGCCAGCCCAGCGCGTCGTAGGGCACTTCGTCCTCGACGCGCGCCCCCTCGGGCAGCGCCCAGAGCCCCGAGCCGTAGACGGCGGCCGCGTGGGCGCGCCAGGCGGCCACGCGCTCCCGAGCCGCCTCCAGCCCGCCCGTCTTCACCCGATGGGCCGCCCGGGGAGCGGCGGCTCCTCCCCCGTGAGGTGCGCGAACGCCGTGGCGCCCACGTCCTCCTGGGCGCCGTCGTAGCGCCCGGGCGTGAGCCCGAGCGCCAGCAGAGGCGAGTACTCGCGCGAGTGGTCGGTGCTCTCTGTGGTCGGGTCCACACCGTGGTCCGCGCAGAGGATCATCACGTCCCCGTCGGCCAGCAGCGCCTCCCACTGCGGCAGCGCCGCGTCCACGGCCACCAGACCGCCGGCGAAGCCGTCCACGTCGTTGCGGTGACCCCACACCGAGTCGAAGTCCACGAGGTTGGCGAAGAGCAGCCCGTCCTCCATCTCGCGCAGGTGTCGCGTGCAGGCGGCGATGCCGGCGGTGTTGTCGGTGGTGTGGTCGTCCACGTCGACCCCGCGCTGGACGAAGATCTCGCCGATCTTGCCGACCCCCACGACCGGGACGCCGCGCTCCCGGAACAGGTCGAGGTAGGTCGGCCCCGGCGGCTCCAGAGAGAAGTCCCGCCGCCGCGACGTGCGCGCGTAGCTCCCCGTCGTCCCGTCGAAGGGGCGGGCGATGACCCTCCCCACGGCGTGCGGTCCCTGCAGGATGCCGCGCGCGATCTCGCACCAGGCGTACAGCTCGGGCACGAGGACGACGTCTTCGTGACAGGCGATCTGGAACACCGAGTCGGCGGACGTGTACACGATGGGCCGGCCGGTGGCGACGTGCTCGTCTCCGAGCTCCTCGATGATGGCCGTCCCGGAGGCCGTCCGGTTCCCCAGCACGCGCCGGCCCACGGCGGCCTCGAACGGCTCGATCACCTCGGGAGGAAAGCCTTCGGGATACGTCGGGAAGGGGTGCTCCAGGACCACGCCCATCATCTCCCAGTGGCCGGTGGTGGTGTCCTTGCCGGCGCCGCGCTCCAGGAGGCGGCCGTAGGTCGCCTCGGTCCGCGGCGCTCCGAACGGCAGCCCGACCACCTCACCCAGACCGAGCGCGCAGAGGTTCGGGAGCGCCACATCCGTGCGCTCCAGGACGTGCCGCAGCGTGTCCGAGCCCTCGTCCCCGTACCTCGCCGCGTCGGGCAGCGCGCCGGCGCCGCAGCCGTCGAGCACGCACACGAACACCCGTGCCATCTAGTCCTCCCCTTTTGCACCTGGCCGCCGCCGGGCCCGCGGGTGCGTCTCGAGAAACACCTCGCGCAGATGGTCGACGGTGACGTGAGTGTACAACTGGGTCGTCGCCACGCTGGCGTGGCCGAGCATCTCCTGCACGCTGCGCAGGTCGGCGCCGGCGGCCAGCAGGTGAGTCGCGAACGAGTGCCTGAACGTGTGCGCGCTGGCGGCGCCGAGCATGTCGGCGCGCTCGAGCACGCGCCGCAGGATGTAGTCGAAGCCCTGGCGGGTGAGCGGGCCGCCGCGGGCGTTGAGGATGAGCTCGGAGCGGCGGCGGCCGCGCAGCAGGGTCCGCCGCCCGTCGGCGACGTACCGGCTCACGGCGGCCGCGGCGGCCGAGCCCATCGGCACCACCCGCTCCTTGTCGCCTTTGCCGACGCAGCGGACGATGCCGCCCTCCATGTCCACGTCGCCGTCGCGCAGGCCGACCAGCTCGCTCACGCGCAGGCCACAGCCGTACAGAAGTTCGAGAGCCGCCAGGTCACGTTGCCCGAGAGGCCCGGCGGGCACCACGGTGGCGAGGATCGCCTCGACCTGCTCGACGGAGAGCACCCGCGGCAGCTCCTGCGGCCGTTTGGGCGTGCGCAGCAGCGCCGCCGGGTCGTCCGCGCGCACGTTCTCGCGGACGAGATACGCGTACAAGGAGCGCACCGCGGCCGTGCGCCGCGCGACGCTCGAGGTCGCGCCGTCGCCGCCCGTGCCGGCGAACCAGGAGCGCACGTCGGCGCTCGTGGCTGCCCCGGGGGTGACTCCTCTGGTGAGGAGGAAGGCCGCGAACGCGGTGAGGTCGCGCCCGTAGGCGGCCACGGTGTTCGGGCTGAGGCCGCGCTCGTAGCGGATGTAGTCGAGGAACTCGACGACGAGCGGATCGGCGGGAGGGCCGCTGTCCGCTCCTTGCGCCCCACGGGCCACGACGCGCCGCCCCGCGGCCGCTACGCGGCCGGTCCGGCGGCGTGCACCAGGCCCGCCGCCATCGCGTACAGCTCGTGCAGGTGCCTGATGCTCAGGGACTCGCGCGGAGAGTGCGCGTGCTCGAACCCGGCGCCGAGGGTGAGCGTCGGGAGCCCGAGCACGTTGTACACGTTGGCGTCCGAGCCGCCGCCGCCCTCGACCAGGCGCGGCTCGAGCCCGGCGAGCCGGGCAGCCTCCGCGCCGATGCGCACCAGTCCGCCGTCCGGTGCGTGCCGGTAGCCGCGGAACGCCTCGCGCACGTCGATCTCCACGTCCACGCCGGCGGCCGCGGCCTCTGCGGCGATCACCTGCACCATATGCTCGGTCTGCTCGGTGACCTTCACGTCGCCCCGACTCCGGGCCTCGCCGGAGACGACGCACCGCTCGGCGACCACGTTGGGTGCGGTACCGCCGGAGATGAGGCCGATGTTGGCCGTGGTCTCGTCGTCGAGACCTCCGAGCCGCATGCCGGCGACGGCGCGCGCCGCGGCCACTATGGCGCTGCGGCCGAGCTCGGGCGCGATGCCCGCGTGCGCGGCACTCCCCTTGAACTCCGCCCGGATGCGCTTCTGCGTCGGGGCGCCGGTGACGAGCGTGCCGGGAGGTCCGTCGCTGTCGAGCACGAACACGCGCTTCGCGGCGAGCTCGGCGACGTCGAGCGCCTTCGCGCCGAGCAGGCCCTCCTCTTCGCCCGGCGTGAGGATGAGCTCTACGTCGCCTGCCGGCGGCTCGGCGACCAGGTCCTTCGCCAGCCAGAGCAAGGCGGCCACGGCGACCTTGTCGTCGGCGCCCAGCGGCGTGGAGCCGTCGCTGCACACGCGGCCCTCGGCGACGACGACGATCGGCGCGGCGTCCATGAGCACCGTGTCGAGGTGAGCGCTCAGACCGATCGGCTCCGCCTCGCCGCGCCCCGGGATGGTCGCGACCAGGTTGCCGCACCCGCACCCGGTGGCCGCGGCGCTGTCGTCCTCGCGGACGGCGATACCGAGAGCGCCGAGATGCGCCTTGACGACGTCGGCGATCTCCCGCTCCGCGCCCGTCGGCGAGGCGATGCGGCAGAGACCGACGAACAGGTCGAGCAGTCCGTCGCCGGGCGCGCCCTCGGCCTCTACGCCGGGGCGCACACGTCCTCCAGTTCGTCGTCGCGCTCGCTGCGCAAGCGAGCCGCGGCGCCCACGAAGTCGCGGAACAGCGGCGCCGGCCGCGTGGGCCGCGACTTGAACTCGGGGTGGAACTGGGAGGCGACGAACCAGGGGTGATCGGGAAGCTCGCAGATCTCGACCAGGCGCCCGTCGGGCGTGGTGCCGCTGATGACGAGGCCGGCGGCCTCGAGCCGCGGGCGCAGGTCGTTGTTGACCTCGTAGCGGTGACGGTGGCGCTCCCAGACCTCGTCGGCGTCGTAGGCGGCCTGCGCCTTGGTGCCGGGCACGAGCTTCACGTGCGAGGCGCCGAGACGCATGGTGCCGCCCATGTCCTCCACGTGCTTCTGCTCGGGCAGGAGGTCGATGACGGGGTAGGCGGTCTCGGGGTCGAACTCGGTGGAGTTGGCCTCGTCCATGTCGCAGACGTCGCGCGCGAACTCGGCGACGGCGCACTGCATGCCCAGGCAGACCCCCAGGAACGGCACCTTGTTCTCGCGGCAGTAGCGGATGGCCTCGATCTTGCCCTCGATGCCGCGCTGGCCGAAGCCGCCCGGCACGATGACGCCGTCGGCGCCGCAGAGGCGCTCTCGACGACCGTCTTCGGCGTGAGGTCTTCCGCGTCGACCCACTGCAGGTCGAGCTTACGCCCGTGGAAGATGGCCGAGTGCTTGAGGGCCTCCCACACCGAGAGGTACGCCTCGTGCAACTGGATGTACTTGCCGACCAGCGCGATCGTCACCGGCTTGTCGCAGGCGTCGATGTGCTCGATGAGCGCTTGCCACTCGGTGAGGTCGGGCGGGCCGACGTCGAGCCCGAGCATCTTGACCACGAGGTCGTCGAGCTTCTCGCGGTGCATGTTCAGGACGACGCGGTAGATGTCGTCCGCGTCCGCCGCCGAGACGACGGCGTCGGGGTCGACGTCGCAGAAGAGCGCGATCTTCTCGCGGATGCCCTGCGACAGCGTCTCCTCGGAGCGCGCGACGATGATGTCCGGCTGGATACCGATCTCGCGCAGTTCCGCGACGGAGTGCTGGGTCGGCTTGGTCTTCGAGCTCTCCGACGACCCCGATCAGGGGCACCAGGGTGACGTGGATGTACAGCACGTTCTCCCGGCCCACGTCCTTGCGGAACTGGCGGATGGCCTCGAGGAACGGGAGGCTCTCGATGTCGCCGACCGTGCCGCCGACCTCGGTGATGAGCACGTCCACCTCGGTGAGCTTGGCGAGGCGGTGTACGCGGCTCTTGATCTCGTTGGTGATGTGCGGGATGACCTGCACGGTGCCGCCGAGGTAGTCGCCGCGACGCTCCTTGGTGATGACGCTGTTGTAGATGCCGCCCGTGGTGACGTTGGAGTCGCGCTGGACGAACTCGTCGAGGAACCGCTCGTAGTGGCCGAGGTCCAGGTCGGTCTCGGCGCCGTCCTCGGTGACGAACACCTCACCGTGCTGGAACGGGCTCATGGTGCCGGGGTCCACGTTGATGTACGGGTCGAACTTCTGGCTCGCGACCTTGAGCCCGCGCTGCTTGAGGAGCCGGCCGACGGACGCTGCCGTGATGCCCTTACCGAGCCCGCTGACGACGCCGCCGGTGACGAAGATGTGCTTGGTCATGCCCCCTGTGCCCTCCTGGTGTGGACCCCGCCGTCCTGAACGCAGCCGTCGTCGAACGCTCCGGACGCAGCCACCAGGAAACGCACCCGGGGCACGGCGGGCCTGCACAAGACGAGCGGGGGATTTAGTGGGGCCGGGGACCTGCCCGTTCTGACTTGACGGGCCGGCAAGATGATATGCCCGGCGAGCCCTCGGATCACGTCGGCAAGTATACCATCGGCCCCCGGCGCCGCAAGGAGCGCCGGCGTCGGATCCGGATGCCCGGCGGCGCGCGGCCGGGAGAAGGGTCAAGCCCCGGCGTGCGCCCGGGCCAGCAGGCTCTCGGCATGGCTGCGGGCGGCCTGGTCGCCGGGCGCGGCGCCGAGCATGCGGCAGAGCTCGGCGAGGCGCTCGTCCCCGTCCACCCGGCGCACCTCGGTCTCGGTGATGCCCTCGCCGGGGTCGCTCCACTTGGCGATCGCAAACTGCCGGTCCGCGTAGGCCGCCACCTGCGGCAGATGGGTGATGCACAGGACCTGGCGACGCTCGGCCAGGCGCCGGAGCCGCTCACCGAGCGCAGCCGCCGTGACGCCGCCGATGCCGGTGTCGACCTCGTCGAAGATGAGCGTCTCGACATCGTCGCCGAGCGTGATCAGCCCGCGGATGGCGAGCATGGCGCGCGAGAGCTCGCCGCCGGACGCCGTCTCGCGGAGCGGCCGCGGCGGCACGCCCGGGTTGGCGCCGAAGATGAACTCGACCTCGTCGGCGCCGGACGGGCCGAGGGCCGCCCAGCCTTCTCCGCGCGGGGCCACTTCAATGACGAAGGTCGCGTGCGGCATGGCCAAGCCACGCAGCTCCGTCTCGATGCGCTCGGCAACCTCCGGCGCGAGCCGCCGCCGCGCGCCGCTCAGGCGATGCGCGGCGGCCACCGCGGCCTGCTGCGCCGCCGTGACCCTGGCCACCAGCGACTCCTCGTCCGCGGCGAAGTCCTCCAGCGCCGCCAGGCGCGCTGCAGCCTCCTGGAGGTACGCCAGCACCTCGTCGGCCGAACCTCCGTACTTACGCATCAGCGCCTTCAGCTTGTCGTAGCGGAGCTCGAGGGCGTCGCGGTGCGCCGCGTCGACGTCGAGCGTGTCGATGTAGTCGCGCAGCACGGCGGCGAGGTCGTCGAGCTCCGCCGTGAGGGCGCCGAGGCGCTGCGCCACCGGCGCCACGCTCTCGTCCAGCAGCGCCGCCTCGTCGATCAGGCGCTGGGCCACGCGCACGCCGTCGAGGGCGGCCGCCTCGGACTCTCCGGCGAGCAGCGTCAAGGCGCCGCTGGTGCGCTCGAGCAGCTTGCCGGCGTGGCGCGCCCGCTCGCGGTCGACGGCGAGCCGCTCGTCCTCGCCGGGCTCCACACCGGCCGCCTCGATCTCGTCCACCTGGTACCGCAGCATGTCGAGCTCGCGTTCGCGGTCGCGGTCGGCCCCGCGCAGGTCGTCCAGCTCGCGCGTGAGCGTGCGGGCGTGTGCGTAGGCTTCGGCGTAGGCTGCCCGGAGCGGCTCGACCTCGTCGGCCACGGCGCCGTCGAGCAGGTCCAGCTGGCGCTCGAGCTGCAGCAGGCGCGTGTGCTCCAGCTGGCCGTAGAACGCGAGGCGCCGCCGCAGGGCGTCTTCGACGGCGGCGGCGCTGCTGAGCAGTCCGTCCATGCGGACACGCGACCGGCCGCCACGCGGCAGCTCGCGGGCCACCGCCAACTCGTCCTCGTCGCTCTCGAACAGCGCCTGCACCAGCGCCCGATCGGCCCCCGGGCGCACGAGCTCGTCGCCGCCCTTCTGGCCCATGAGCAGGCCGATGGCCTGCGCAAGCAGGCTCTTGCCCGCGCCGGTCTCGCCGGTGATGACGTTCAGGCCCGGCGAGAACTCCAGCCGGGCGGCGGCGATCAGGACCAGGTCGTCGATACTCAGTTCAGCGAGCATCGCGGCGGTCGAAGAGCTTCTCCTCGACGTTCTGGTAGAACGACCCCTCCGTCTGCATCACGAGCCGGGCCAGTTGGGAGCCGGCCGTGACGCTCACCTCGTCGCCGCAGCAGAGCCTGCCGACGACGTCGCCGTCGGCCACGACCTCGCACTCCTGCAGCGGCGAGACGTTGCGCGCGGTGATGACATGGTCGGGACGCAGGATCACCGGCCGGAACCCGAGCGAGTGCGGGGCGATGAAGTTGAGCACGAGCACACCGGCGTTCCACTCCACGATCGGGCCGTTGCACGAGAGGTTGTAGGCCGTCGAGCCGGTGGGAGAGGCGATGATGAGCCCGTCGCAGAACATGCTGCCCACAGTGACCCCGGCGACCTCGTACTCGAGCTGGAGCACGTGGCGCGGCGCCACACGGCTGAGGATGACGTCGTTGACGGCGCTGTGGTGCTCGCCGCCCAGTGTGAGGTCCGCGGTGAGCAGGTCGATGACCTGGTAGTCGCCGGCCAGGATCTTGCCGAGGCCGTCCTGCCAGCCGTCGCGCGGCAGCGAGGCGAGGAAGCCGACGTTGCCGTAGTTGACGCCCAGAGTGGGCACTCCGCTGCCGAGCAGGCGGGAGAGGCCGCGCAAGATGGTGCCGTCGCCGCCGAAGACGAGGCACAGATCGGCGGTGCGCATCTCCACCTCGTCCACGGTCCGGTAGCCGAGCTCAGCCGCGTGCAGGTGCTTGGCCGCCTCCTCCGGCGGCATGAGCAGTTCCAGACTCAGCCGGTCCGCGGCCGCGGCCAGCTCCGCCAGCGCGGCCGCCGTCGCCTCCGTAAAGAGGTGCGTGAGGACGACGACGCGGCGCAGAGGCTCACTCATGGACCGCCCCCACCGCGGCACGTACGAGCTCGTCCACCGGCCGAGCCGCCGTCGCGCCCGATGCCCCGTCTCTGAAGAGGATGAAGTACTCCACGTTGCCTTTCGGTCCGGGATGGCCGGAGTCGCAGATACCCTCCACCGCGAGGCGCCGCTCCTGCAGCCACTCCGCCACGCTCGCCAGCACGTCGGCGTGCACGACAGGGTCTCTGACCACGCCGCCCTTGCCCACGCGCTCGCGTCCCGCCTCGAACTGCGGCTTGACCAGTACGAGGCCGCGGAACCCCGCGCGCAGGCATTCTAGCACCGGGCCCAGAGCGACCGTCAGGGAGATGAACGACAGGTCCGCGGTGACGAACGAGGGTGCGAACGGGAGACGTTCCGGCGTCAGGCTGCGCACGTTGGTGCGCTCGAACACCGTCACGCGCGGGTCCTCGCGCAGCTTCCAGTCCAGCTGCCCGTACCCGACGTCGACGGCGATGACGCGCAGTGCCCCACCCTGCAGCAGCCGATCGACGAAGCCGCCTGTGGAACTGCCGAGGTCGACGACCTCTTCGCCGCTCACGTCGACGCCGAGCCGGGTGAGCGCCGTGTCGAGCTTGTCGCCGCCGCGAGAGACGTAGCGCTTGCGCGCGGCGGCCGCCAGCACGGCTTCGCCGTCCACCTGGGTCCCCGGCTTGTCGACCATCCGGCCGTCGACGGTGATCTCCCCCGCCAGCACCGCCCCGCGGGCCTGTGTCCGGGTGTCGAAGAGGCCGCGCTCGACGAGCAGCACGTCCAGCCGCTCGCGCACGGCAGCCCTACTTGACGCGCGTCAGCGCAGGGCTCTGGGCGCGGGCCGCCAACGCGACGGCCTGCGGCGTGAGCCCCACGTCGGCGAGCAGCCGTGCGCGCTCGCCGTGCTGGACGAACCCGTCCGGGAGCCCGAAGCGCACGACTTCCACGGTCGAGCCGACCGCCTCGAGCACGGCGCTGCCGAACCCGCCGGCGAGAGCGTTCTCCTCGACGGTGACCAGGCGGCTGTGCGAGGCGGTGAGCCGCTGCAGCAGCTCCGTGTCCAGCGGCTTGACGAAGCGCGCGTCCACCACCGTCGGCGTGACGCCCTCGGCGGCCAGGAGCTGCGCCGCCTCGCGGGCGATGCCCACGCCGGTGCCGGCGCCGACGAGCGCGACGTCGGAGCCCTCCTGCAGCACGACGCCGCGCCCCACCTGCACCGGCTCGATCTCCTCGAGCGGCGCGAACGGCGCCGCCAGCCCGCGCGGGTAGCGCACGGCGGCCGGCCCGTCGAGCGTGAGCGCGGTGGCAAGCAGCCGCTGCAGCTCCTCCTGGCTCGACGGCGCCATGACCGTCATGCCCGGGATCAAGCGCAGGAAGGACAGGTCGAAGGCGCCGTGATGCGTGGGGCCGTCGTCGCCGACCAAGCCGGCCCTGTCGACGGCGAACACCACGGGCAGGTGCTGCAGGCCGATGTCCTGCACCAGCATGTCGAAGGCGCGCTGCAGGAACGTCGAGTACAGCGCGACCACGGGGCGCATGCCGCCGATGGCGAGCCCGGCGGCGAACACGGCCGCGTGCTCCTCGGCGATGCCCACGTCGTAGAAGCGGTCGGGGAACCGGCGCTCGAACGCCTCCAGGCCGGTGCCCTGGGTCATGGCCGCGGTGATGGCGACGATGCGCTGGTCGCGCTCGGCGAGGCGCACCAGTGCGTCGCCGAACGCCTGCGTGTACGTCGTCCCGACCGCCGCGGCCTTGCTCGCCCCGTCGGCGATGTGGAACGGCCCGGTGCCGTGATAGGCGTCCGGCCGGGCCTCGGCGGGTTCGTAGCCCTTGCCTTTGATCGTCTTGACGTGCACGACCACCGGCCGGCGCGTGTCGATGGCGTGGCGGATGCTCTGCCGCAGCGCGTGCATGTCGTGCCCGTCGATGACGCCGATGTAGGCGAAGCCCAGCTCCTCGAAGAGCATGCCGGGCACCAGGAACGCCTTCATCGACTCCTTGACGTCCTTGCCGAGGCGGTACGCCTGACGGCCGATGGCCGGGATGCGCGCGACGCCGTGCTCCAGGTCCTCGCGCAGACGTGTGAGCGTGGGGTCGAGGCGGAGCCGGTTGAGGTAGAGCTGCAGCGCGCCCACGTTGGCGCGGATCGACATCTCGTTGTCGTTGAGCACCACGACGAGAGGAGTGCGCAGATGGCCGGCCTGGTTGAGGGCCTCGAAGGCCACTCCGCCGGTGAGCGCCCCGTCGCCGAGCACGCAGACCACGTTGCCGCCGTCCTCGCGCGCGATGCGCTGGGCCTCGACCAGTCCCAGGCCGTAACTGATGGAGGTCGAGGCGTGACCCGTGCCGACCACGTCGTGCGGTGATTCGGCACGGTTGGGGAATCCGGAGAGGCCGCCGTACTGGCGTATGGTGTCGAACCGGTCGCGGCGGCCTGTGAGCAGCTTGTGCGCGTAACACTGGTGGCCCACGTCCCAGACGATCCTGTCTTTGGGACTGCTGAGCACGCTGTGCAGCGCCACGGTCAGCTCCACGGTCCCCAGGCTGGCCGCCAGGTGACCGCCGTTCTCGCTGACGCACGCGAGGATGGTCTCGCGGACCTCGCCGGCAAGCAGCGTCAGCTCTCGCTCGGAAAATTGTTGGAGGTCGGCGGGATCTGAGATCCTGTCCAGATACCGCATCGTCAACGGAGTATAGCACTGGGCCTGCGGCCGCCCGTGAGCGCTCGTCAACGCCTCCGCTCGTGGATGAAGCGGGCTACTGCGGCGAGGTCTGCCGTGTCGCCGGGCAGCTCGGCGAGCAGGCGCAATGCGCGCTGCTGCGCCGCATCGGCCAGCTCGACGGCGCGCTCCATGCCGAAGCGCGAGACGTAGGTGACCTTGTCGAGCGCCTTGTCCTTGCCGACGCTCTTGCCCAGCTCGTCCTCGGCGCCGGTCTCGTCGAGGATGTCGTCGACGATCTGGAACAGCAGGCCGAGCTCGGCGGCGAAGGCGCGGTACGGGTCCACGTCCTCCGCGCCGCTGAGCAGCGCCCCGCAGACCACGGCCGCCTGGATCAGCCGGCCGGTCTTGAGCGCGTGCAGGGTGCGCAGGTCGTCGTCGGCGGCGGCCTCCCCGGCGACGTCCATGTACTGGCCGCCCACCATGCCCTGCACGCCGGTGGCGGTGGCGATCTCGGTCATGGCCGCGAGCACCGCGGCGGGCTCTCCCTGCTGCCGCAGCAGCACCAGGCTGAACGCCTCGGCGAACAGCCCGTCGCCGGCCAGGATGGCCACGTCCTCGCCGAAAGCGACGTGGCAGGTGGGCCGCCCGCGCCGCAGGGTGTCGTCGTCGATCGCGGGCAGGTCGTCGTGGATGAGCGAGTAGGTGTGGATCAGCTCGAGCGCGCAGGCGGTCGGGAGCACAGACTCGGGGTCCGCGCCGCGACCACGTGCGGTCGCCAGCGTGAGTACCGGGCGGATCCGCTTGCCTCCGGCGAGCAGCGAGTAGCGCATCGCCTCCACAAGGCGGGCGGCACGGTGATCGGCGCCGAAGTCCAGGCCCTGGAGGTACTCCTCCGCCAAGGCCAGCAGGTCGACCGGGTAGCTCCCGGCGGACGCGTCGCTCACGGCCGCGGCCTCAGCCGGCCACGCGGCCGAGTTGCTCCAGCAGCCGGCCGGCCTCTTCGACCTGTTCGGTGGCGTGCTCGAGCAGCGTCATCTCGACCTCGGCGGAGGACGAAGCGGCGAGCCGAGGCTCCAGCTCCTCGAGTTGCGCGAGGATGTCCGTGAGCCGCTTCAGCGCCTGCACGCGCGTGAGCGCCAGGCCGGCGATCTGCTCCTCAGCCATCCTGCCCCTCCTCGCCTTCGGGCTCCGCCTCCGGGGTCTCGAGCTCCGCCTTCGAGGTCTCGTCCTCCCCCTCCGCCGGAGCGCCGTCCTCGGCGCCTCGCAGGCAGCCGCCGAGCACGCCGTTCACGAACGCGCCGGCCTCGTCGGTGGAGTACCTCTTGGCCAGCCGCACGGCCTCGTCGATGGCCACCTCGGGCGGCGACACCTCACCGCGGATCTCCCAGAGCGCGAGCCGCAGGATACTGCGCTCGAGCGGGGCTACGCGGTCCAGCGCCCACCCTCTGGAGTGCGCCTCCAGTTCCGCGTCGAGAGCGTGCTTGTCACGCAACACTCCGGCGACCGCCTTGATGGTGAACTCGTCCGGCGCGTACCCCTCACGGAGCTTCTGCCCCTTGACGAGATCGGCCATCGGCAGGTCGGTCACCTCGGTCTGGTACAGCAAGAAGACGGCGTCGCGGCGCGCCTGTTTGCGGCTGGGGCCGGCCGGGCTCACGCAGGCGTCCCCGGTCTCAGACGGGTTCGATCGCGAAGAGCGGCTGCCCGTACTGCACCGTCTCGCCGTTCTCGACCAGGATCTCGCGCACGACGCCGGCCACGTCGGAGGCGAGCTCGTTCATCATCTTCATCATCTCGAGGATGCAGAGCGTCTGGCCGGCCTCCACAGAGTCGCCGACCTCGACGAAGACCGGGGACTGCGGCGAGGGCGAGCGGTAGAACGTCGCGACCCACTTGGACTTGACGAGGTGGAACCCGTTGGCGCCGTCATCGGCCGGACCGGCCGCTGCGGCCTGCGTCGCGGGCGCCGGAGCGGCTGCGCCCGCCGGCTCCGCCCCCGCCTTGCGCACCGTGACTTTGAGGTCGCCCTCCTCGACGACGACCTCGTCGACGTCGCTCTCCTCGATCATGCCGAGGATGTCCTTGACCCGGTCGGCGCTCTGCTCGAGCAGCGCTGCGCCCGGCTGCGACGACAGGTAGCGGTCGTGGATCTGGAAGACGTCCGACTCCGGACCCACGTGGTGCCGCTCGAGGTACGTCCGCGCCGTCTGCGGGAACAGCGCGTAGCTGAGCAGGTCCTCCTCGGACTTCGCCAGCTCGCCGATCTCGCCGCGGTAGTCCTCGAGCGTCTCGTCCACGAGGTCGGCCGGGCGCACGCCGATGGGCTCCTCGCCCTCCAGCACGCGCGCCAGCACCTCCTGCGAGACTGGCCCCGGCGCGGCGCCATACTTGCCGCGCAGATACTGCTTCATCTCGTCGGGCACGATGTGCCAGCGGCGTCCGGAGAGCACGTTGAGCACGGCCTGCGTGCCCACGATCTGGCTCATCGGCGTGACCAGCGGCGGGAACCCCACCTCGGCGCGCACGACGGGGATCTCCTCGAGCACCTCGGGCAGACGGTCGAGCGCGTTCTGCTCCTTGAGCTGGCTCTCCAGGTTGCTGATCATGCCGCCCGGCACCTGGTGCGAGTACACCTGCATATGGGTGAGCGAGGTGACGCCGCGGTCCCAGCCGCCTTCTTGGCGGACCTTCTCGAAGTACTTCGCCATCTCGAACAGCTTCTCGAGGTCGAGACCGCTGTCGTAGGGAGACCCGGTGAGCGCGGAGACCACCATCTCGGTGGCCGGCTGCGAGTTGCCGAACGCCAGCGGGACGGTGGCCGTGTCGATGACGTCCACACCTGCCTCGATGGCCTTGAGGTACGTCATCGGGGCGAGGCCGCCGATGTAATGGCAGTGAAGCTGGATGGGCACGGCAAGCTCGGCCTTGAAGCGGCCGACGAGCTGCTCGGCGTAGAACGGCGAGAGCAGCGCCGCCATGTCCTTGATGCAGATGGAGTCTGCGCCCATGTCGACGAGCTTGTGGGCGACGTCGACGTAGTGGTCGAGTGAGTGCACGGGCGAGATCGTGTACACGACGGCGCCCTGGAAGTGCTTGCCGGTCTCCTTGATGGCCGCGGCGGCCGTCTCGAAGTTGCGGATGTCGTTGAGGGCGTCGAAGACACGGAAGATGGCTATTCCGTTCTCAGCCGCCTTATACACGAACCGGCGCACGATATCGTCGCCGTAGTGCCGATAGCCCACGATGTTCTGGCCGCGCAGCAGCATCTGCAGCGGCGTGCGCGTGACGTGCTTGCGGATGAGCCGCAGGCGCTCCCAGGGATCCTCGTCGAGGAACCGCAGGGAGGCGTCGAAGGTGGCTCCACCCCAGCACTCGATCGAGTGGAACCCGATCGAGTCCATCAGTTCGAGCACCGGGATCATCTCGGACGTGTGCATCCGCGTCGCCCAGAGCGACTGGTGCCCGTCGCGAAGGGTAGTGTCGGTTATGCCTACCTGGCGCGCTCGCATGGCTCTCCCCCCTCGGCCCGCTCAGGCGCGGCCGAGGTACTCCCCGCTGCGGGTGTCGACTTTGACCCTCTCGCCCTCTTCGATGAACAGCGGCACCTGGATGACGGCGCCGGACTCGAGGGTGGCCGGCTTGGTCGCGCCCTGGGCGGTGTTGCCCTGGACCCCGGGGTCCGACTTCGTGATCCTGAGCTCGACGAAGTTGGGAGCGGCCACCTCGAACGGCTGGCCGTTGAGGTACATGGTCTCGACCTCCATGTTCTCGACGACCCACTTGAGCGCGTCCTGCGCCATGGCCGGCGTGACGGAGATCTGCTCATAGGTCTCGTTGTCCATGAGCACGACCTCGTCATCGGTGGCGTAGAGGAACGCCAGCTTGCGCGACTGGGTGTGCATGCGGTCGAACTTCTCGCCGGCGCGGAAGGTCTTGTCCAGTACCGCGCCGGTCGCGATGTTGCGCACCTTGGTGCGCACGAACGCCCCGCCCTTGCCGGGCTTGACGTGCTGGAACTCGACGATGGTGAAGGGCTGGCCGTCGATCTCGATGGCCATGCCGGTCTTGAACTGGTTGGTGTTGACGACGTCTGCCATGTGGTCCTACTCAGGAGTCGTTGGGCCGGGTCTGCACAGTAATTGGCCATGATACCGCATGGCCCCGTGCGCGGACACGCGGCACGGCGGCGTCCCCGGCCCTTAGGCGACGACCTGGAGTCCCTTCGGTGACGTCGTCAGGCGCTCGCAGCCGCCGGCGGTGACGAGCACGGTGTCTTCGATGCGCACGCCGGCGAGACCCTCGATGTAGATGCCCGGCTCCACGGTGCAGACCATGCCCGCCTCGAGCCGGTCGCCGCGGACACGGCCGAGCGAAGGCGCCTCGTGCACCTCGCGGCCGACGCCGTGCCCCGTGCCGTGGCCGAAGCGGTCGCCGAACCCGGCCGCCGCGATGACGGCGCGGGCGGCGGCGTCCACGTCGCGCCGCCCGTGGGCGCCGGCCCGCACGGCGGCTAGGCCGGCCAGCTGTGCTTCGAGGACGACCTCGTAGATCTGCCGCAGCTCCCCAGACGGCTCGCCGGCCGCATACGTGCGCGTGATGTCGCTGCAGTAGCCGTCCACGCGCGCGCCGGTGTCGACGACGACCAGCTCACCGGCGCGGATCACCCGCTCCCCCGGCAGCGCGTGCGCCTGGGCGCCGTGGTCGCCGGCGGCGACGATCGCCGGGAAGGCCTCGCCCTCCGCCCCCAGGCGGTGGTACTCGGCCTGCAGGTCCCACGCGACGTCCCGCTCCTTGCGGCCGACGAGGCCGCGTGCCACGACGAGGCCCAGAGCCTCGTCGGTCACCGCGGCGGCGCGCCGCATCGCGGCGACCTCCGTCTCGTCCTTGACCGCGCGAAGAAGCGTGACCTGCTGCCCGACGTCGCGCAGCCCACCCTCGTGCAGGCGTCGCAGACGCCGGTACGAGGCGTGACTGAGCTGCGCGCCCTGATATCCGAGCCGCGCGCCGCCGCCGAGCAGACGCGCGGCCTCGAGCACGCTGTGCGCCAGGAGCGGCTGCTCCGTCACCTTGCTGAGCTCCAGGTCCGCGACCTCCTCGTGCACCTGCTCCCAGTACCGGGCATCGGTGCAGATCGAGGCCGCCCCCGCCGTCACGACGAGCGTGGCGTCGTCGCCGCGGAACCCGGAGAGATACCGCACGTCCTCGGGGTCGCCGATGAGCAGGCCGTCGACCCCGAGCCGAGGCAGCAGGGCACGGCAGCGCTCCAGACGGTCCGTCATGAGCGCGTCCTCGCCTCCGCCAGCTTGGCGAGCGCCTCGAGCGCGTCCTCGTAGCCGGCGGCTCCCTTGCCGCAGACGCGCACGTCCACGACGTCGGCGATCACCGAGACCTTGCGCCAGCCCTCACGGTTCTCGACGTCGGAGAGGTGCACCTCGGCCATCGGCGCCTCGACCAGCTCCAGCGCGTCGTGAAGCGCGTAGCTGTAGTGCGTCCAGGCGCCGGGGTTGATGATCACGGCGTCGACGGTGTCCACGACCAACTGGTGGATCTTCTCGATGAGCTCGCCTTCGAAGTTGGTCTGGAAGCTGTAGACCGTGAACCCGTGGCGCTCCCCGTGGCGCGCCACGTAGGCCTCGAGCTCGCCGAGGGTCATACTGCCGTACACGGCCGGGTCGCGCCGGCCGAGCATGTTGAGGTTGACCCCGTGCAGGAGCCACAGGGTCTTCAGCACCGTCTGAGCCACTCGACGACCTCCAGTTGCAGCGCCGGCGGCACGCGCACGCCGAGCAGCGGTGACCCCGGACGGCGCAGCAGCACGTAGCCCACGCCTTCCGGGCCTGCCTTCTTGTCGCGAGCGATCAGCTCGCACACGTCCTCTGCGCGGGAGCCCGTGAGACGTGCCGGCAGCCCCAGACCGTCGAGAAGCGCGTGTCCCGCACGCTCGTCCTCCGCGGTGAGGCCGGCGAGCTCAGCCGAGAGGCGCAACGCGCCGTGCAGGCCGAGAGCCACGGCCTCTCCGTGCGACCAGCGGCGGAACGCGGTCGCCGCCTCGATCGCATGCGCGATGGTGTGCCCGAAGTTGAGCACGGCGCGCAGGCCGGCCTCGCGTTCGTCCCGCTCCACCACGGACGCCTTGTACGCGATCGAGTCCGCGACGAGCTCCTGCGTGACGGCGGCGGCGGTCAGCTCGCCGCCGGCAAGACGCTCCACGCGGCGCAGTACTCCGCCGCCGGCGAGAAGACCGTGTTTGGCGATCTCGGCCGCGCCGCTGCGCAGCTCCTTCGCGGGCAGCGTGCGGAGCACGCGCAGGTCGGCGAGCACCAGGCTCGGCTGATAGAACGTGCCTACGTAGTTCTTGCCGGCGCGGAAGTCGACGGCGACCTTGCCGCCCACAGACGCGTCGACCTGCGCCAGCAGCGTCGTCGGTACCTGCACGAACCCGCAGCCGCGCTGATACGTGGACGCGACGAACCCGCCCAGGTCACCGATCACGCCGCCGCCCAGGGTCACCAGCGTGTCCATGCGTCGCATCCCGCGGTCGTACAGCACGCCGTACAACTCCTCGGCGCGGGCGAGGCTCTTCTCGCGTTCGCCCGCCGGCAGGATCACGTGCGAGGTGCTGAGGCCGGCCTCTCGCAGGCTATGCGCGGCCTGATCGAGATAGAGCGGCGCCACGTTCTCGTCGCACAGCACGACGACCTGCCCCTCGCCGCGCAGCCGCTTCACCTCGGCGCCGAGCCGCCCGAGCACGTCCTTCCCCACGATGATGGGATACGTCCGGGAGTCGGCCCTGACGGTCAGCCGCTTCACGCAGCGCCCTCCCTGTTCGGCAGACGCGGCCCGGCGCTCGCAGGGGCCGCCGCCAACTCCGCGAGGACGGCGTCCGCGACGGCGGCCGGAGGGCGCCCGGAGGTGTCCACGACGAAGGTCGCGGCCTCGCGGTACAGCGGCTCGCGCGCCGCCAGGAGCGCGACGAAGCTCTCTTGGTCCGTCGCGAGGGGCCGCGAGCCCTCGGCGGCCACGCGCGCCCACAACACATCAGGCGTCGCCGTCAGCCACACGACGTAGGCGCTGCGCCCCAAGGCCCGCCGCACGTCTTCACTGAGCACCGCGCCTCCACCCAGAGCCAGCACCTTCGGGACGCGCGCGAGCGCTTCGAGCTCTCGCACGACCACCTCGGCCTCGAGCGCGCGGAAGCCGGACTCGCCGCGCGCCTCGAAGATGCTCGCGATCGGCCCGGCCACGGCGACGATTGCGGCGTCGGTGTCGAGGAAGGGCAGCCCGAGCCGCGCCGCGAGTTCTCGCCCGACGACGGACTTCCCGGCCCCCATGAAGCCGACGAGCGCGACGGCCGGCGGCTGCTGCGGCGTGCCCGCCACCGCCGCCTCAGCGCTCCAGTATCCGCCGCTTGAAGGCGCCGGCGGCGGCCTTCAGGTCGCCGACCGTGGCGCCGCCGAAGCGGTCCAGGGCGGCATCCGCGAGCGTGAGCGCCACGACGGCTTCGAGGACGATGCCCACGGCCGGGACAGCACACGTGTCGGAGCGCTCGAACCGCGACTTCACCGGGCCGTGCGTGCTCATATCGACGCTGTCGAGCGGCTCGCGAAGCGTCGAGATCGGCTTCATCGCGGCGCGCACGACGATCGTCTGTCCCGTCGAGATGCCACCCTCGATGCCGCCGGCATGGTTGCTCTCGCGCACGTATCCACGCGCGGGATCGTGCGCGAGAGGGTCGTGGACCTTGCTCCCGGGCAGCCCGGCGGCGGCGAACCCGAGTCCGAACTCCATACCTCTGATCGCCGGGACGGCGAGCACCGCCGCCGCAAGCCGGGACTGCAGGCGGCGGTCCCCTTGGACGTAAGAGCCGACCCCGGGCGGGTACCCCCAGGCCAGCACCTCGACGACACCGCCGAGCGTGTCGCCCGCCACGCTCGCTGCGTCGATGGCCTCGATCATGCGCCGCCCGGCCTCGGCGTCGTTGCAGCGCACCGGGCTGGCCTCCACGCGCGCCACCTCGTCGGGTTCCATCCCGCCTTCGGCGGTGACTCCCCCGAGGGCGACCACGTGGCTGGCCACTCTGCAGCCCAGTGTGGCCAGGATGCCCTTTGCCAGGGCGCCGCAGGCCACCTTCGCGGCGGTCTCGCGGGCACTCGCCCGCTCGATCACGTCGCGGATGTCGTCGAGTCCGTAGAGGAGCGCTCCGCCCAGGTCGGCGTGACCCGGCCGCGGGATCGTGATGGCTTCCGCATCCGACCCGCCTGCTGTGGGCGCCTCGACGGAGAGCACGTCGCCCCAGTTGGCGGCGTCGCGATTGGGCACGAACAGCGCGACCGGCGCGCCTGTCGTGCGACCGTGCCGCACGCCGCCGAGCACGCGGACCCGGTCCTGCTCGATGCTCTGCCGTTCGCCGCGGCCGTAGCCGCTCTGGCGGCGGCCCAGTTCCGCGTCGATGGCCGCCACGTCCACGGCGAGCCCGGCCGGGCAGCCGTCCAGGACGGCCGTCAGCCCGGCGCCGTGAGACTCACCGGCGGTGAGATAGCGCAGTCTGCTCATGCTCCTACCTTATCCGCGCCGTGCGCGGCGGCACAAGGCGGCCGCCGCGCACGCTACGCTCACATCCCTGGCGCCTGCCTGCGCACAGCGCCGGCGCCCAACGCAGGACGGGGCGGCCACCGGCCGCCCCGTCCGACTTCCGTGCCCGTGCGGCTCGACTCACTTCACGACCACCTGTCCCGCGTGAAGCGTGAACGTCTGGTCACCATGCATGACCGTCACGGTTTGGCCGTTCACGCTGATCGCGACGATCTCGATCTGACCCCACGAGGTGTCGACCACGTCGCCCTGCTTCAGGTCGCTGTACGTCTTGCCGTCGACCTTGATGGTCACGAGGGCGGTGCCGTTCTGGCTGGTGACGCTGAGGACGCTGATGCTGTGCGCCGTCGTGCCTGCGCCGCCGTTGCTGCCGCCACCGTTGCTGCTCGCGCCGATGGAGATGACCGAGATGTCGTAGGAAACGCCCGAATCGAGGGTGACCCGGACGGCCTCGCCCAGGTTGACGGTGAACGACTTGTCGCCGTTCTCGAGCGTGCCGTCGATGACCTTGAATGTGACGTCACCTGACGTGACT
The DNA here is from genome assembly GCA_963696935.1 of uncultured Thermoleophilia bacterium. Lineage (GTDB taxonomy): Bacteria > Actinomycetota > Thermoleophilia > UBA2241 > UBA2241 > CAIXSE01. The sequence continues at coordinate 34,122 of CAVOMB010000081.1, forward strand.
CCGCTGATGTCGAACTCAGCCGCGGAGCCGCCGGGCACCTTGTCGCCCGTCATGACGTTGTACGTCGTCCCGTCCACCTTGACCTTGGCCGACAGTGTCGACGGGGCGGATGTGGACGTAGCACTCGGACTGGGGGCGGGAGTCGACGTGCCGGTCGCGCCCGGTGTCGGCAGGGGGATGAACGGGTCCTTGCTCGTGAACTTGTCGAGCAGCGGCTGTTCCTTCGCCGGGTCCGCGATGGCGAGCGCCTCGGTACCGGCGTCTGAGTACACGCTGGAGGCGCTGACCTCAGACGCGCCGCTCGCCGCCGCTCCTGAGGCGTCCGACCGGCTGCTCGCCAAGGCGACCGCGAGAGCAAGGGCCGCGCCGACGATCAGCGCGATCACGATGTAGGTGAGCACGCGCCGGTTGCCCATCATTGCGCACCTCCCGTCGCCGACTGTCCGCCGGCTCCGCCCCAGAGATAGGCGTTGAGGCCGATGGTCACGGCGAGAGGCGGAGAACCGCTGCTGGTCGCCTCTGTGCCGGTGGACGCCTGCATGGTGAGCTGAGTGACCTGCAGGAGCCTGCCGGTGACCCTGAAGGTGGCGTTGCGGAACGCGACGTACTCCTCAAGCCGGTACAGGAAGTCCTCGACGTCGAAGTAGCGCCCGCCCACCTGGATGGTGAGGGTCTGGATGCCGAACGGCGAGCCGGGAGTAGTGGTCCCCCGCGCGATGCTCGTGACGGACACCCCCGACGCCTCGGCGGTCTTGGTGAGCTCGATGATCAGACCAGGGATGTCCTCGCTCCCGGGCAGCATCTTACCCAGCCGCACGACCTCGGCGCGGGACTGTGGCGCGGTCTTCTTGTACGACTCGAGCTTTACGACCTCCTGGTTCGCCATGTCCAGCGCGCTCTTGGCCGATTGGACCTGTGTGTCCAGATCTGAGATCTTGCGCTGGGCCGGGCTGAACAGAAGGAAGTACCAGGCGACGATAAGCACCACGGCGACGACCGCGGTGATGATGTAGATCTCCCTGCCGCGAGTCCTCATGGCTGCACCGCCTGCAACTGCGTGGCCGGAGGCGTGGTCGTGTACGGCCTGAGCCCTGCCGTGACGGTGAACTGTTTGTAGGTGAGCGTGCTGGTGGTCGAGGCCCCGGCGCTGGTGTCGGTGGAGGTCCCGAGGGTGATGCCCCGGAGCTGGGGTATCAGGCCGAGCCTGGTCATGAACTCGGCCACGTCGCGATGCTTCTCGGTCTGTCCGGTGAAGGTGACGTCGGCGGTCGTGGGAGCCGCCGCCCCCTCGGCCGCCGCGGCCCCGGGCAGCATGGCCGGCGGCACCGTGGCCGTCAGCGTCTGCAGCCTGACGTTCTCGGGGATGACGAGGCTGAGTTCCTGCAACAGGATCGAGAACGGGACGCTGGACTCATAGATGCCCTTCGCCGTGTCGGCCATTGCGGTGCGCTGCGCCTGGAGAGCGGCGTAGGGACTCAGCGCCGCGATCTTGGCCTGCACGGTGGCGGTCTCCGACTGGATCGACGTGAGCTCGTTCTGTTTGGCATTCACGTCGCTGCGCTCCTTGACGTAGACCAGCCCGAGCACGACCACAACGGCGACGAGGATGAGGATCGCCCAGATGAGGCCACGCTCCCTCGACGCCTTGAGGCGTTCTTCCTGCGGCAGCAGGTTGATGCGCTTCATGGGCTACTCCTCGTCTTCGAAGGCCAGGCCGAGGGCGATCGCCAGACGAGGGGCGATCAGCTCGAGCTCCTGCTGAGGGAGCTTGGACTTGTTCTCGGCGATGTACTGCAGCGGGTTCCCGAGGGCGACCGGCAGATGCAGGGCGCCCGCGAGGTAGTCGCACATGTTGCGCGTCAGAGAGCCTTCCCCGCTCAGCAGGATGCGCGCGATGGGTGCGTCCTGCTGGAGCGAGTGGTAGTAGTCGATGGAGCGGCGGATCTCGTCCGCAAACGACTCACAGGTCGAGTCGAACACCTCATGGATCTCGCTGACCGTGGTGGCCTCGAGGTCCGCAGCCGCGGCCGCGCTGCCGTTGAGTCCTACGGTGAGCCGAAGCAGATCGGCCTCCTGATGTGTCACACCACGGTTCTGCATGAGCGCCTGGACCAGCGCCTCGTACCCGAGGTTGACCACCCGCGTGAACTGCGGCGTGCCGCCCGAGGCCACGACGAGGTTGCTGATGCCGGCGCCGACGTTGATGAGCGCACTGGCGCCGTCGGCCTGCGGGGCTCCTTGGTCGACGAACGCCACCGGCGGAGCGACGGACCGCATGAGCGCGAACGCCTGCAGGTCGATGCCGTCGACGCTGAGACCAGCCCTCTTGGCGACCTGCATGAACTGCGCGATCATGTCGCGCTGCGCGGCCACGATCAGCACCTGCTGGCGCCCGGCCCCCTCGCCGTCCCCGGGAGCCGTCGAGAGGACCTGGAAGTCGAGGATGGCCTCATCGAGCGGGATCGGGATGGCTTCCTGCGCCTGAAACTCGATCGCCGCGCGCAGTTCCTTCGGGTCGATGAGAGGGAACTCCATGGTGCGGACGACGATCTTCTGATTGGCGATGCCGATCAAGAAGCGCTTGCCGGAGAACCCCGCATCCTTCCAGAACGTCTTGAGTTCCGCGGCGAGGCCCTCGGTGTCGACGACCTCACCTTCGAACATGAGCCCATCCGGAAGCGCCCGCGCCGAAGCCGCCATCAGGGTGTGTCCCTGGCGCCCCGTCCTGACTTGGGCACCGACCATCGAGGCCTGCTCGATATCGATGCCTACGCGCACCGCGTTCATGGCCATTGTCGCCCCTCAGCTTGCCTTGCCCTAGCGCCAGTGTCGGCACCCTTGCGGGATACCTTTAGGCACTCGTTTCGACGGGTCAGCACGGTCCCCCTGCCCCCACGTCAAAGGAACGATAGTCTCTCACAGGTTGCCTGACGCGTACAGACGATTCGTTCTCGGCGCGAAGCATCCTGCGTCTTCATGTATCCAACTCGACGACGACCGGCCTCGCGGCCCCCGGCAGGGGTCGATCGCGCCAACCACCCGGCACAGTGACGGACACCGGCGCCTCGACCTCGAGACTGCCCGCGTGCAGGGTCCCGTCCAGACGGAACTCGCTGCGCACGCGCAGACGACCACACACGACGAGCGCTCCGCGCAGCACCACGGGCGCGCCCGGCTGCCCGATCGCCGCGTCGCCGGGCACGATCACCAGCAGCGGCCCCGAGTCCTCACCGGCCATGCCCTCGATGGTCACCTCGTCAAGCTCCGGGAGCACGATGCAACGGCCTGCGACCATCTCTGAGGGATCCGCTGCGCTCACCGCGTCCAGGTGCAGGGACCCGTCGTGGAAGGCGTCGCCGGCAGGCGTGCCTTCGCTCTGCACCGCGGCCAGGAACTCGGGAGAAGGCCCCGCTACCCAAGCGGCCTGTGGCACGACTCCCGCGTGCTGGTCGCCGTCGTCGGCATATGCGGCCACGAGCGGGTCGTGGATCTCGACGCCGCCGGCGAAGATGCCGGCCCCCGCGTGCGCAGAGGCCACGGGGCAGTCCGCGCCACGCGCGCCGTCGACCGCATGACCGTCGGCGGTCACCCCCGGGTCGCCGGGACTGAACGACACCTGGTCCCTCCCTCTCAGGCACCCGCCCACGTAGAGCCCGCTGCCCGAGACCGTCAGCCGGGCGGCGACATCGGCGTCGTGTTCGCACGACACTCCGACCGCCCAGTCCTCGACGCGCATCTCGACGGTCGCCGCGCCGACGCGATGCGCCGCAGACGCCGTGGCCACGGTCCGCACCCGGCGGCGCGGCCACGGAGAGGTGGTCGTCGGGAGGGCGGACTCCCACTCCGCCGTCCACTGCTCCCGCAACTCGGGGTCCGAGCCGGTCAGCGAGCCGGAGGCCTGCAGGGGCGCCCAGCGCAGGCGGCTGAGCACTTGGCCGGTCGCAGCCTGCTCCAGCCGCCGTGCGCGATCGGCATCGGCGTCCGCGCTCTGCACCAGTTGTAGTGCGTGGACCGCTCCCACCACAGCCAGCGCGAAGGACGCCGCCAGCACCATCACCACGAGCACTGCGAGCAGTGCGTACCCCGACTGCGGATCCCGGCGCCTCAAAGCGACCCCAAGCCGACACAGACCTCTCGCCGGACCAGTGCGGTGCCAACTTCGACGGCCAGGGTCACATGGACGGCCCTGACGCTCTGCCAGTCGGCGGTGCCCATGGCGCCGCCTTCGACGCTGCGTCCGTCCCCGAGCACGAAGCCGACGCGGAAGCCTTGGACGTGGTCGGCCACGTACGTCCCCGATGCGTTCCTCCAGACGACCCGCCGTGCCGGGTCCCAGACGACCACGACGTCCTCCGACGCCCTGTCCACCCCGTCGCGCACGAGCGCGAGCGAACCGTCGGGGTCGCGTCCCGTCGCCGGAGCGGCCACCTCGACCGCGGCGCCCACGTCCTCGCCGACCGAGCGGGCGACGGCGGCGGCGATAGTCGCCGCCTGGACGCGGTCGTCGGTGGTGCCCGCGAGGGAGCCGACACTCCACACCCACCCGTAGGCCGCCGCGAGCACGATGGCGGCCACGGCCGTCGCGACCAGGAGTTCGATCAGCGAGAAACCGCACGCCCTCGGCCCAGCCTCGCCTGCTTGGTGGAGCAGCCTGCTCACGGTCCCACCGCGGCTGTGGACCGGGGACTCGGGACCGGATCCACGCCCGCCTCCCGGACGAGCAACGCGGTCCGGGTCACCCCGCCTGCTGCCGCGGTGACCTGGACGACGAGGATCGATGCAGGCAGGCGGCCGGACGCCGCGAGATCCCATCCCGCGAGATCGGCGGGCTCCAGCCAGCTACCGCCGGCCCGGTGACGGAAACGTGCTGCACAGGTGATCAGCACCCCATCCTGATCGGAGCGCGTGACGAACGATCCGGCCGGGAGCCCGTCGCCATCCGTCGCCAGGTACCTGGCGTCGGCGGTGTCGCGCAGTGCGCCCGCGTCGGGGAACACGGCCGCCACGAGGTCGGTCGCGGCGGCGCAGTCGCCGGAGGGGACCGCGGGAAGGTCCGCGGCGCAGAACGGCAGACTCGCAAGGTGGGCGATCGTCGACTCGAGGCTGACGTCGGCGCGCATCGCGGCATCAGCACGCCGTCCGGCGTGAGAGACGCTCGCGACGGCTGCGGTCACAGACATGATCGTGAGGAGCAGGAGGCCCGCGGCGATGACCACCTCGAGCAGCGAGAAGCCGCCTTGCCGTGGAGGACGCGAGAAGGGAGCGGCGATCACGAACACCTCACGCACCCCGAAAGCTGCAAGACGACCGTGCGAGCAGAACCGGTGATGGAGAAGTGGCCGGCCCGCGGGCTCGACGAGCCGGGCAGGCCGGCCCACCCGCGCGCCGCGAACTCGAGCGCTCCGCCCGGGTAGGTGCTCGAGACGCTCGCGCCGATGCCGCCCGACATGATCACGGCGCCGGACGAGCGCGTCACCGCATAGTCGCCAGCCGAGGTCACTTCGACGCGGACGGGCTCACCGGCGCTTCGCGCCTGGGCCTGGGCCGTGCGAAGCACCAGCGCGAGCCGCCGGGCGCCCTCCGCGCCGGAAACCGCGGACCGGACCCGAGCGGCGCTCGGGACGGCCACGGCCGCCAGCACCGCCACGACGGCGAGCACCGCCACCAGTTCCAGCATGGTGGTACCCCGCTGAGTCTGCATGAGTGCCTCCTCCCTGCCGCGTGCGAGCGACGAACGTGTGGGGCGAGGCTACGCGCCTTCAGCGGACTCGGCGAGGATGACGGAAGGCGCCCGCGGGTGACGATGCCGAACGTCGACCGGGAGTCCGGCCGCGGCGGCGGGCGTCAGTGCCCGAGGGCCAGGTGGAGGTACGCGTTGATGATCGGCGTGCCTACGAACAGCGCCGTCACGGCGCCGGCGGCCAGGAACGGACCGAACGGGATGGCGGTCTTGCCGCCGGCCTTCGTGGTCGTCACGAGGATCACGCCGATGACGGCCCCGCTCAGGAACCCGATGAACAGCGCGGGCACCACGGCGGCGCCGAGGTAGACGCCCATGCACAACGCGAGCTTCACGTCGCCGAAGCCCATGCCCTCCACGTGCCGCACGCGGTAGTAGGCCTCGCTGATGAGCAACAGGAAGCCGGCCGCGCCGAACCCCGCGACCAGCCACTCCCACCATGGCCCGTCACCGAACAGGATCATGAGCGGCACGCCCACCGCGGCGACCGGCAGGATGATGACGTCGGGGATGAGGCGGACCTCGAGATCCACTTGACTCACCAGCACCAGCGCACAGACGAACAGCAGGTGAGGGATGAGCACCCAGTCCGGCCCGTCGAGCAGCACGATGCCGACGAAGAGCGCCGCCGTGACCGCCTCGCCCACCGGGTACCGCCAGCTGATCGGAGCGCCGCAGTCCCTGCAGCGTCCGCGCAACAGCAGCCAACTGAGGACGGGGATGTTGTCGTAGGCGCGGATCTGGTGGCCGCAGGACGGACAGTGTGAGCGGCCCTTCGAGATGCTCTCGTGGTGCGCCAGGCGCCACGCCCAGGCGTTGAGGAAGCTGCCGATGAGCAGGCCGTAGACGGCCGCGATGACGACGAGGAGCACCGTCACGGCACGATGAAGTCGGCCTGCTTCACGAGAAACACCGTGAGGTGGTACGGACGAGGCTCCGGCCCTGAGGTGTCGCGCACGTAAAGGTAGTTCCCGGCAGAGCGTGAGGTCGCCATGTGCATCTGCGTGTCGGGGTCGAACGGGTTGTCGGGCCACTGGTCGGGAACCAGGTACGGCCCCACGGTGGACAGGTCGCACGTCGCCGGCCAGGGATCGTCGGCGTCTGAGTCGAGCACGCGAGACAGCAGACCCATGGCGATATGCCGGCCGCCGGCGCGAGCGGCGGCGTCCTTGGCGCGGTCCCGCTGCCCCAGGTACATTGGGATGGCGATCGCGGCGAGGATGGCGATGATGATCATGACGATCAGCACCTCGATCATGCTGAATCCGGCGGCGCCGGGCCGAGCAGGCCGCCGAACGGCGGGGCCGAGCCATGACCGGTGACGCGCACCTCTCACTGGACGTAGTCCTTGAAGAGCTCGGCCACCAGGGCGTCGGCATCCGCCTTGGGCATGGTCTCGTAGAGCGGCGCGAGCGCCCGCATGCGCGCCTCCTTGTCAGCGGGCAGGATGTAC
>CAVOMB010000082.1:0-20224 GCA_963696935.1 uncultured Thermoleophilia bacterium
GGAACTGCTCCACCGCCTCAGCGACCACCGGGCCGATGCCGGGGACGCCGGCGAGCTCCTCGGCGCTCGCAGCCTGCAGCGCCTCCATGCTCGGGTAGCGCTCGACCAGCGCCTGGGCCGTCACCGACCCCACGTGGCGGATGCCCAGGGCGAACAGGACGCGAGCGAACGGCCGCTGCCTGGACTCCTCGATGGCGGCGATCACCTTGTCGGCGCGCTTGGCCTCGACGATCTCGAGCGCGCCGTCCTCGGTCTTGCGCGTCTTCGCGCCGAACAGTGGCAGGTTGACCACCCTGCCGTCTTGGATGCTGACGAAGTCGTCACGCTCGAGGCGGTACAGGTCGGCGACGTTCTCGATGAGACCCTGCTCGTGGAGCAGGACGACCGTCTCCTCGCCGATGCCCTCGATGTCCATGGCGCCCTTGCTGACGAAGTGCTTGATGCTCTCCACGAGCTGCGCCGGGCACGAGCGGTTGGGGCAGCGCACGGCCACCTCCCCGGTCTCCCGCACCGTCTCCGAGCCGCAGGCGGGGCAGGTGCGCGGCATGGCGTACTCCGGCAGCGCCTGGTGACGCTCCTCGCGGCTGACGAGCCGCCCCTCGTCGCCGTCCGTCTGACCGGTCGTCACGGGACCCACGACCTGAGGGATCACGTCGCCGGCGCGCTGCAGGATGACGTCGTCGCCGGCGCGGATGTCCTTGCGCCGGATGTCGTCCTCGTTATGCAAAGTGGCGCGCTCGACGGTCACACCACCGACGAAGACCGGCTCGAGCACGGCGAACGGCGTGAGGACGCCCGTCCTCCCCACGTTGACCTCGATCGCGTGCAGCCGCGTGACCACGGTCGTCGGCGCGAACTTGAAGGCGATCGCCCAGCGCGGGTCGTGGGCCACGCTGCCCAGCTCCCTCTGGACCGCCAGCGAGTCGACCTTGACGACGGCGCCGTCGATGTCGTAGTCGAGCTCGCCACGGCGCTCCTCCCAGCGCCGGCATGCCGCGGCGACCTCCTCGATGCCATCCACCGTGACGATGGCGGGGTTGACCTTGAAGCCCGCGGCGCGCAGCCACTCCAGGGCCGAGTGCTGGTCCGGCAGGTCGAGGCCCTCCGAGAAGCCGATGGCGTAGCACCACACGTCGAGCGGGCGCGACGCGGCGACACGAGGGTCGAGCTGCCTGATGGAGCCGGCCGCCGAGTTGCGCGGATTGACGAACGCCGGAAGCCCTTCGGCGATGCGCTGCTCGTTGAGCTTCGCGAACGCGGCGAGAGGCAGGTAGACCTCGCCGCGCACCTCGACCACAGGCGGCGGGTCGGCGACCAGCAGGCGCAGCGGCACCGAGCCGATGGTGCGCAGGTTGGCGGTGACGTCCTCGCCGACCTCGCCGTTGCCCCGGGTGGCGCCGACGGCGAACACCCCGTCCCGGTAGGTGAGCGAGACGGCGAGCCCGTCGATCTTGGGCTCCACGACGTAGCGCAACTGCTCGTCGCCGCCCCCGCGCGCCTCGAGCAGCCGCCGGTTGCGCTGATCCCAGGCGAGGAGCTCGTCCTCGTTGCGGGCGTTGGCGAGCGAGAGCAGCGGCTCCAGATGGCGGTACTGCGCGAACCCCTGGAGCGGAGGCGCCCCGACGCGCTGCGTCGGCGAGTCCGGGGTGCGCAGCTCGGGGTGCTCCTCCTCGAGTGTCTGCAGCTCGCGGTACAGCGCGTCGTAGGCCGCGTCGTCGATCTCGGGCTGGTCGAGGACGTAGTACAAGTACGCGTGCCGGTTGATCGTCTCGCGCAGGGCGGCCGCCCGGGCCGCCGCGTCAGCCTCGCTCACCTCTACCCCCTGTGGGCCGCCGCGCCCTGCGCGGCGGCGTCGTCCCCGCTGGTAGTACCCGGCCCGGCGGCGGGTCTCACGCGGCCTCCCGGGGCCTCCGGGTCAGCCGGCCGGCAGAGCGGCTCGGCCCTCTCCGCGCAGGCACAGCGCGACCAGCTCTCCGGGCCGCTCGAGCCAGTAGTCGGGCCGCGCGGCCAGCAACTGCTCGCGGCCGAACACGCCCCAGGCGACCGCCGCCGTGGCCATGCCGGCCGCGATCCCCGCCTCGATGTCCACGGGGCTGTCGCCGACGTACAGCGAGCCCTCGGCGTCGGCGCCGAGGCGCTCGAAGACACAGGCGCAGCGGCACCGGTGACGGTTTGTGCTCGGCGGTGTCGCCGGCCGTGACGACCACCTCGAAGTGCTCGCGCAGACCGACGGCGCGGAACGCCATCTGCGTAGTGTCCGCGCTCTTGCTGGTCACGATGCCCAGGCGCCGCCCCGCCGCGCGCAGCGCGTCGAGCGCCTCGGCGACGCCCTCGTATCCACGGATGAGCTCGTCGTGGCGCCGGTGGTTGTACTCGCGGTACGTGTCGTAGAGCTCCTGCGCGTGCTCGGCGGAGAGCTCACGCATCTGCTTCATGAGCGGCTGCCCGACCCCGGAGAGGATGACCTCATCGGGCATCTTCTCGCCAAGCACCACGCGGGTGGCATGGCGAAACGACTCGACGATGAGCTCCACGGTGTCGACCACCGTGCCGTCGAGGTCGAAGACGACGGGGTCGAAGCCGCGCGTGTCAGCCGTGCCGGTCACGAAGACGCTCCAGGTCGAGGTTCCAGCCGGCGAGGTCGGTCAGCAGGTCCGGGTCCAGCAAGTCGTAGCGGAGCGGCGTGACGGCGACCGCCCCCGAGGCGACGACGTCGAAGTCCGTGTCCACCCACTCGCCGGACGCCGGAGGCTCGCCGGGGAGGTAGTGCTCGCCGTGCGGGCCGCCGGCTTCGTCGGCGAGGAACACGTAGTCGTAGGCGCTGGCTCCGCCGAGGCGCGCGGGGCGGATGCCCGTCATCTCGGCAAGCGGGCGGTCGGGCAGGTTGACGTTGAGGATGGTGTGACGCGGCAGACCGCGCTCGACCACGTGCCCGACCATCGCCCGGAGGATCGGGGCGGCCTCGTCCAGCCAGCCCGGCTCCCGCGACTCGATCGAGAAGGCGACGGCCGGATGGCCGCGCAGCGCGGCCTCGAAGGCAGCGCCGACCGTACCGGAGTAGGTGATGTCGGCGCCCATGTTGCCGCCGGCGTTGACGCCGGAGACGACCAGGTCGGGGACCGGGCAGCGCAGGCCGAGCAGCGCGACGCGGACGCAGTCCGACGGGGTGCCGTCGCAGGCGAGACCGGAGAAGCCGTCGCCGAAGGTGCGCGGCTCCAGCTTGAGGGCGCCGCGGACGGTGATACTGCGCGCCACGGCGCTGGTGTCGCGGTCGGGCGCGATGGTGGTGACCTCTCCGAGCCCCTCGACGGCGCGACGGAGCACGGCGATGCCGGGCGCGTCTATGCCGTCGTCGTTGGTGAGGAGGATCTGGAGGGTCACGAGCACGATTCTAGCCGAACGCCCGGCCGGACTCGCGCGGGGGGCCGGGCGCCGCCCGGGGGAGCGACGCCGCGCTCGGCCGGGTGACGTTGCCGCCGCGGCCGGGTGACGTTGCCGCCGCGGCCGGGTGACGTTGCCGCCCGGCCGTCGAAACGGGGCCGGGCCTCCTGTAATCTGCGACGGAGACGGCGGCCGCGGCGGCCAACGGCAGGAATGCTCCGGCGACCGTCGTAGGAGTGGCGAAGGCAAGGCTGAGAAGGGGCCCTGTGGCTACAGCGACGCATGTCTCGACCGACGGCGACGTCAGACGGGTGACCGTCCGGCGACGCGTCGCCCTCCTCGCGTCCCTCGCCGGCGTCTCCGCTCTCGTCACGCTGCTCGGCCCCGGCTACCTCTGGCCGCTGTTCCTCTTCCCGCTCCTGCTGGGAGCCGTGTTCTTCTTCGAGCTCGGCAGCCTCGTGGTCACCGTGTGGCTGGGCAACTTCTTCGTCCTCTACTACAGCTTCGCCGCAACGCCGACGGACGACGCGGTGCGCCAGGCGCTGCTCGGCACCGCCCTCTTCTTCACCTGCGGCCTCCTGCTCGGCCGCGTGCACCGGCGCAGCCGCAACACGCAGCGCGAGCTCGCCGCGTCCACCCTCACCGACCGGCTCACGGGCCTGTACAACTACGGCACGTTCGTCGACTACCTGCACAACGAGGTCACCAAGGTCGACCGCTACGGCGGCGAGCTGTGCCTGCTCATGCTCGACCTCGACCACTTCAAGCAGTTCAACGACCGGCACGGCCACGAGGCCGGCAACGAACTGCTGCGCAGGCTCGGGACGACGATCCGCTCCACGGTCCGGACCGCCGACCTGCCGGCCCGCTACGGCGGCGAGGAGTTCGCGGTGCTCATCCGCGGCGACGAGACGCACGGGTACGAGCTCGCCGAGCGCCTGCGCAACGCCGTCGAGGACGTCACCGTGGAGGTCCGCGGCGAGCCGGAGGGCACGACTCTCTCGGCCGGCATCGCCACGTACCCGGCTGCGGCGGCCGACGAGGCGGAGCTGATCGAGTCGGCGGATGCCGCGCTCTACGAGAGCAAGCGGCGCGGCCGCAACCGCGTCACCATCTTCACGGGTGTCGCCGGCGAGAAGGAACTGCCGGCGAGCCTGAGCGCCTGAGCCGCGCCGGCGCGCCCCGAGGCGCCCCGTCCCACCGCGGCCCCTCCCATTCAGTCCGGGAACGTGACCTTCGGCAGCCGCGTGTCGGCGCGCGCAAAGACCTCGCCGCAGAAGAGCTCGACCCCGTTGCGCGCCAGCAACTGCCGCTGCTCCTCGTCGCGCACGCCGGTCGCGATGAGCTGAGCGCCTGCGCGGCCGGCGAACCGGACCAGCAACTGCACTACCTCCACGGGCGTGGGGTCACCGCCCAGCGCCGCGACGAGCATGGGATCCAGGCAGAGGAAGTCCGGGTGGGCCTCCGCGATGAGCTCCAGGGACGTGAACTGGGCGCCGAGGCCCGAGACACAGAGCAGGAACCCGAGGTCGCGCACGTCTGCCAGTGTGCGGAGGGTGGAAGCGGTGTTGGCCGCGAGGTCGTCGGCGTCGATCGTCGAACACGACGTGCTGCGGCACGAGCGCCTGGTTGAGCGAGTAGAACTCGCTGAGCGGCGACGACGGCCGCGTTGGGCAGCTCGCCGGCGGCGCAGCCGAGGAACAGCAGGTCGTCGGGCAGCAGGCCGGCCGCCGCCTCGACGGTCGCCTCCCGGGCGGCGATGCCGTACGACGGCAGCAGTCTGGGAGCGCCGCGCCACGTCGAGCAGCACGTCGGGCAGCCGGAGCGGCGAGTAGAATGGTCCGCGCAGGCTGCTGCGGTACCCGATCGACCTCGCGCGCCGTCCGGGTCGACGACCGGCTCGAACAGCGGCTCGAGGTCGCCGCGCGAGACGCAGTCGGCGAGCGTGGCTTCTCGAGCTCCCGATCGTAGAGCGCGGCCTGCTCGCCCGGCAGCCTGCATCGCGAGGGCGAGACCCGTCTGCAGCGTTCTGCTCGAAGGTGAGCGTCGTAGTCGGCGGCGATGACCGCGGCACCTACGGACGGGTGCACGCGGTCGTACACACCCGGGGCGAGGTCGTTGAGCAGCAGCGACTGAAGGCGCTCGTACACGCGACGCGTGACCGCCGCGAGGTCGTCCGGGGCGATGACCGCGGCCGAGCGCGGCGGCGAGAGCAGCACGATGAAGGCGTCGTCGGTGAGGGTGAAGTCGCTGACCACGTCGAGACGCCGGAGCGTGCTGCCGGCCATGCCCTCGAGGTTGGCGGCCACGGCGTCGAGGATCTCACCGACGATGCGCCAGCCGAAGACGGGCTCGAGGCGGCCGTAGCGCGTGAGGCCGACGTAGAGGAGCGCGACCTGCCCGGACTTCTCCAGCTCGAGACGGATGGAGTCCGCGACCAGGTTGAGGGAAGGCAGTCGCGAGGGTCCGTCGCTGGTGAGCCCGCGGAGCGTGGTCTGAGCCTTGCGCAGCGCCTCGTCGGTCGGTCGCTCCACTGGTCACCCTCCGGCGATTCAGGTCGCCTTCTGCTTCTCCTTGGACTTGCCCTCGCCGGGAGCCGGCTTGCCGTCGGAGCCGGCGGAAGAGCCGTCGCCCGAAGACGACTCGCTCGAAGACGCTGAGCTCGACGACGACTCCGAGTCGCCGGACCCTGGGTCCCGGGAGCCCGCACGGCGGCCGGAGCCCTTGCCGTAGTCGGTGGTGTAGAACCCGGAACCCTTGAAGTGGATGGCCACTGGGTGCAGCACCTTGCGCAGCGGGCCACCACACTTCTCGCACTCGACGAGCGGCTCGTCGCTCATCTTCTGCATGACCTCAAACAAATGGCCACAGTCGTCGCACTGGTACTCATAGATAGGCACGCAGGAGTCTCCCGGGCGTGGTCACAAGGGGCCTGAGTGTAGCACAGGCCGGCCGCGGCACGCTGCGCCGCACGGCCGGCCTCAGGGCGAGAAGGGCGGGATGTGGCCGGCGACCACGAGGTCCGGCTGCCAGGCGCGGATGCGCCGCCAGGACTCCAGCAGCGCCGGACCCTCGGACCCCGCCGGCTCTTCCATGGCGTCGAACGCCTGCCGACCTGGTCCGATGGTATCGCCGCAGAGCACCGTCCGGCCCCGGTCAGTCTCGACGCACAGACTGATGTGCCCGTCGCAGTGCCCCGGCGTGAGCGCCCACTCGACGCCCGGAGCCAGTTCGCCGGCGTCGCCGGCCAGACGCTCCAGGGGGAGCAGCTCGAGCAGGCCGCCGACCAGCACCCAGTATGGCGACCGCGTCTCGAGCTCGTGCACGACGACGGGAGCCATGAGTGACGCGCACCCGCCGGCGTGGTCGAGGTGCGCGTGCGTGAGCACCACGAGGTCCACGTCGGCGGCGGAGAGCCCGCGCGCCTCGAGCGCGCGCAGCACGGGGTCGTTCTGCAACGGCAGCCCCGGGTCCACGACGATCGTCCGCGGGCCCCACAGCAACAGCGTGTTGGGGAACGTGGTCATACCCACCACCGGCCGGCGCTCGCGCAGTCGCCGGTAGTCCGCGAAGGCCTCCGGCGAACGGTGTTCAGGTAGTACCTCCACGCCATCGCCCTCGACGCTGAAGACGAAGCGCGCCGTCGGGACGAGGATGTCGAGCTGGTAGGTCATCGGCCCACGCGCGGCGTCAGGCGTCGGGGTCCGCGGCGACTTCGGTGTCCTCCCGGGCATACAGGAAGTCGGCCTTGTCGAGGTTGAGGATGATAAACGGAGCCGTCTCGACGAGGTCCATGTGGTTCTTGTCGTAGATGCGCACCTTGGACAGCGTCAGCCGGCTGTCGCTCAAGGCGCGGATGTAGTCCGACGGTCGGCGCGAGCTGGCGCGCTGCCCTACTCCGAAGTGGGCGATGCCGACGATCTTGAAGTCGCCGATGTACGCCACGACCTCGAGCTCCTTGAACCCGGTGTCCCGGATCGCCTCGATACCTGCCTTGGCGTCACCCATCTGTGTCCCCTCCCTGTGCGTCGGGCGGAGCGGCGTCCGCACCCGGTGGCGCGTCGGCCTGCTCGCGGACGTGCGCGCGCGCCTCGGAGGCGCACGGCGTCCCGGCGAAGGCGCCAAGGGCGCCCCGCCCGGGGCGCGCGGCCAGCCGCAGCCGGCCGAGCGCCTCGCGCCGCGACTCTCCGTATCGCGGCGCGAGCACCACGCCGACCGCGGCGCCTATGACTCCTCCGACCACCAGACCGCGTGCCTTGCCCATGCAGTCACTCTATCCGCACGCCGCTACTTCAGAAACACCAGCGCGCCGTCCCGGGCGTCGACCCTGATGGTGTCGCCCGGGACGAAGGCGCCGCCGAGCATCTCGCGCGACAGCGGGTTCTCGATCAGCCGCTGGATGGCGCGCTTGAGCGGTCGCGCTCCCCACTCCGGGTCGTACCCCGCGTTCGCCACGAACCGGCGCGCGTCCTCGGACACCTCGAGCTGCATGCCCTGGCCCTCGACCTGCTGGCGCACGTGGGCCAGCAGCAGCTCGACGATCTGCTCGAGCTCGGTCCGGCCGAGGCCGTGGAACACGATGGTCTCATCGATGCGGTTGAGGAACTCAGGCCGGAACGTCTGGCGCAGCGCGCCCATCAGCCGGTCCTCCACGGCGTCGTAGTCCTTCTCCATGGTCTCGGCGTCGGGGATGAGCTCGGCGCCGACGTTGCTGGTCATGATGACGACGGTGTTCTTGAAGTCGACGGTGCGGCCCTTGTTGTCGGTGAGCCGGCCGTCGTCCAGCACCTGGAGGAGCATGTTGAACACGTCCGGGTGTGCCTTCTCGATCTCGTCGAAGAGCACGACGCTGTACGGGTGACGACGGACGGCCTCAGTGAGCTGACCGCCTTCCTCGTATCCCACGTACCCGGGCGGCGAGCCGACGAGGCGGCTCACGGAGAATTTCTCCATGTACTCGCTCATATCGAGCCGCACCATCGCGGTCTCGTCGTCGAAGAGGAATTCGGCCAAGGCCCGGGCGAGCTCGGTCTTGCCCACGCCCGTCGGGCCGAGGAACAGGAACGAGCCGATCGGCCGCTTCGGGTCCTTGAGCCCGGCCCGCGCGCGGCGCACCGCCTCGGACACGGCCACGACGGCCTTGTCCTGGCCGATGATGCGCTGGTGGAGCCGCTCCTCCATGTTGAGGAGCTTCTCGGCCTCCTCCTCCTTCATGCGCGTCACCGGGATGCCGGTCCACTGGCTGACGATCCCGGCGATGTCGTCGCCACCGATGGTCGCCTCGGCGATGCCTTTGTCGGCGAGCCAGGCCTCCTTGGCGGTGACGAACGTCTTCTGGATCTTGTCGGTCTGCTCCTTGAGCTGGGCGGCGCGCTCGTAGTCCTGCGCCTCCACGGCGGCGGCGCCTTCGCGCGCCAACTCCTGCAGGCGCCGCTCCATCTGGCGCAGGTCCGGCGGCAGCATGGTCGCCTCGATGCGCATCTTGCTGGCGGCCTCGTCGAGCAGGTCGATGGCCTTGTCCGGCAGGAACCGGCCGCCGATGTAGCGGTCGCTCAGTACGGCCGCCTCGCGAATGGCCTCGTCGGTGATCTTGACCTTGTGGTGCGCCTCGTACTTGTCGCGCAGTCCCGCCAGGATCGCCATGGTCTCCTCGACCGTCGGCTCGCCCACGAGGATGGGCTGGAAGCGACGCTCGAGCGCCGCGTCCTTCTCGATGTTCTCGCGATATTCGTCGAGCGTCGTGGCGCCCACGCACTGCAGTTCTCCGCGCGCGAGCATGGGCTTCATCATGCTGCTCGCGTCCATGGCGCCCTCGGCGGCGCCGGCGCCGACCACGGTGTGCAGTTCGTCGATGAAGAGGATGACGTCCTTGGAGCGCTGGATCTCGTCCAGGGCGCCCTTGAGCCGCTCCTCGAACTCGCCGCGGTACTTGGCTCCGGCGACCATGCCGCCGAGGTCGAGCGCGAGCACGCGCTTGTCGCGCAGCGCCTCGGGGACGTCGCCGTCCACGACCTTCTGCGCCAGCCCTTCGGCGATGGCCGTCTTGCCGACGCCCGGCTCGCCGATGAGGACCGGGTTGTTCTTGGTCCGGCGGCTGAGCACCTGGATGACGCGCTTGATCTCCTCGTCGCGGCCGATGACCGGGTCGAGCTTGTCGTCGCGCGCCAGCTCCGTGAGGTCGCGGGTGTACTTGCCCAGCATGCTCTCGCCGGTGGCCTGACCCTCGTAGTCGACGCCGCTGGCGCGGATCTGCTGGAGGGCCTTCATGATGCCCTCCTCGGTGATGCCGAGGTCGCGCAGCGTAGCGCCGCCGGGGCCGTCGCCCTCGAGCAGGATCCCGAGCAGCAGGTGCTCGGTGCCGACGAAGCCGTCGCCCATCGACTGGGCGCGCTGGCCGGCGATGTCGAGCGCGGCCTTGGCGCGCGGCGTCAGGTACAGCTGGTCGCCGCCGCCGGGGCCGCCCACGCGGCCCGCCCCGGCGGTCTGCAGGTAGTGGTTGGCGCGCGCCGCCGCCGTGCCCTTGTCGACGCCGAGCAGGTTGAAGATCTGCTCGACGACGCCGCCGGGCAGGCTGAGCACGCCGATCAGCAGGTGCTCGGTGCCGAGCTGGTTGCCCGGGCCCCGGCGCACGATGCCTTGAGCTGTCTCGAGCGCCTCGCGCGCGCGCTCGGAGAACTTGTCCATGTCCATAGGGGTCCCTCACTCACTGTCTTGGTCTCTGGTGGATCTTCGCGGTCTTCTGGTGGTCCTGACGGTCGGAGCGGGCCGAGGCAGCCGGTCCGCGCGGCCTCGCCGACGCCCTGTGCTGCCGGAGAGGGCCGCTCAGGCGTGCCGGCGACGCCGGCCGATGTGTACGATCTGGCTGCTGTCGACGGGCACGAGATCCATGCGCTGGGAGCGCTCGACACGCTCGACCTCTTGCCGCATGCGTTCGGCCGCTTCGTCCAACCGCTGCTGGAGCAGCAGCATCTGACGCTGCATGACCTCCAGCTGCACCTCCATGGCCAGCACTCGCTCGACGCCGGCCAGGTTGAGTCCGAGCTCGGTGAGCTGCTGGATGCGCTGCAGCCGCTCGACGTCGTGCTGGGAGTAGCGGCGCGTCTTGCCGGCCGTGCGCTGTGGGCGCACGAGCCCCCGCCTCTCGTAGAGGCGAAGCGTCTGCGGGTGCATCCCGGCCAGCTCCGCCGCCACGGAGATCATGAAGAGCGGTCTGTCGTTGTCGTCGTGTCGTCTCATGACGGTGTCTCGGTACGCTAGTCCGTGCTGCGCGGGTCGGGGAGCGTCGCCGCGAGCTTCTCGAACAACTGCTTCTGTTCCTTGGTCAACTTGCCGGGGATCGCCACACGCAGCACGACCAGCAGGTTGCCGTGGCCGCCCTTGAGCTTGGGCATGCCCTTGCCGCGCAGCCGTAGCTTATGCCCGTCCTGGCTGCCGGGCGGCACCTTGAGCGAGACCCTGCCGCCGCCGGGGATCGGCACCTTCACGGTGGCGCCCAGCGCAGCCTCGGCGACCGTCACCGGCACCTCGACGACCAGGTCGTCGCCGCGGCGCTCGAACAGGTCGTCGGTCTCGACGTGCACGCGCACGTAGAGGTCGCCGCCCGGTCCGCCGCGCATGCCGGCCTCTCCCTTGCCTTTGATGCGGATCTTGCTGCCGTCTTTGACCCCCGCCGGGACCTTGACGTTGTAGCGGCGGGTCTTGTGCTCCACCCCGGTGCCGCGACAGGTCGGGCACGGGGACTCGATGATCGTGCCCTGCCCGTGGCAGCGCGGGCACGGCTCGGACATGGCGAACGGGCCTTGGTTGCGCGCCACCATGCCTCTGCCCTGGCACTCCGGGCAGACCTTGGGCGTCGTGCCCGGCTTGGCGCCGCTGCCGTGGCAGGTCTCGCAGGTGTCGGCCTTGTCGACGGGCACGCGCACGGTGACACCGGTCAGCGCGTCCTCGAAGGACACGGTGACGTCGGCCTGCAGGTCGGCGCCCCGCTCGGCCGCCCTGCGGCGGCCGCGGCCGGCGCCGCCCGCGGCGCCGCCGAACAAGTTGCCGAGGATGTCGCCGAGGTCGCCCACGTCGAACTGGACGTTGCCCTGGTTGAACATGCTCGGGTCGAACCCCTGGTAGCCGCCGGCGCCTGGCCGGAAGCCGCCTCCGCCGGGTCCCGCGCCGAAGGCGCCGAGCCGGCTCAGCTCGTCGTACTGCTTACGCTTTTCGGGGTCGGAGAGGGTCTCGTAGGCCGAGCTGACCTCCTTGAACTTCGCCTCCGCCGCCGTGTTGCCGGGGTTCTTGTCCGGGTGGTTCTCGCGCGCGAGCTTGCGGAACGCCTTCTTGATCTCGTCCTGAGAAGCGTTCTTGGACACGCCGAGCGTCTGGTAGAAGTCAGCCATCTCCGCCCGCTAGCTGGCCACGATGACTCTGGCCGGGCGCAGCAGCTTGCCGTGCAGCAGGTAGCCGCGCTCCAGCACCTGGGTCACGGTGCCCTCGTCGTACTCTTCGGATGCCTGCGCCGCGATCGCCTCGTGGTACTCGGGGTCGAACGTGGTGCCCGGCGCGACCTCGATCTCCTCGAGGCCGTGACCGGCCAGGGTACCGCGCAGCTGGTCGGCGACCAGGCCGAGGCCGGCCAGCAACTGGCCCTCCTCGTGCTTGTCGCCGGCCTCGAGCGCGCGGCTCATGTTGTCCATGACCGGCAGCAAAGACTCGACGACCGCCTCCGCGGCGCGCAGGCGCTGCTCTTCCCTCTCACGCTGCGAACGCTTGCGGTAGTTGTCCCACTCCGCCTTGAGCCTGCGCAGGTGGTCGAGGTAGTCGTCGCGCTCCTGGGTGACCACGGCGAGCTCGTCGGCGATGGCCTGTGCGGCGGCCTCCGCTATCTCGACCTCGGTAGCCTCGCCGGCCACGGCGGCCTCCGCGGCCGACGCCTCGGCGGCCTTCGTGGCCTTCGTGGCCTTCGTGCGTTCCGTGTCGTGTGTCGTGCGCTTCCTGTCCGTCATGTCCGTTTCTCTGTGTCGTCTCGACCCGCGGCATCACGGCCGCGCCGTCAGCGCCGGGGTCCCGGCGGGGCAGGAGCTCTCGCGTCCCGCCCCGCCGGCCACGCGGCTGCTCTTTCTCAGCCCTCGGAGGTCGCCCCCGCAGTGGCCTCGACCGTCTTCTTGGCCTTGACCTCGATGCGCTGCGGCTTCTCCGCCTCGGCCTTCGGTACGGTGACGGTGAGGATGCCGTCCTCGTAGCCGGCCTGGATCTCGTCGGCCTTGACGCCCTGCGGCAGGGCGAGGCTGCGCTGGAAGCTGCCGAAGCGGCGCTCGACGCGGTAGTACCGCTCGTCGTCGACCTGCTCCTCGAACTTGCGCTCACCCTTGATGGTGAGGACGTTGTCCTCGATCTCGATCTCGATGTCGTCCGGGTCCATGCCGGCGAGCTCGGCCTTGAGCACGACGGCGTCTTTCGTGTCGAAGACGTCGACCGCCGGCAGCCAGCTCTCCTGACGCCCGTTCCAGACCTGGTCGACGAGCCGGTTGATCTGGTTCTGGACCTGGGTCATCTCGCGGAACGGGTCCCATCTGATGATCGCCATGGTCGACACCTCCTGGTGCTCGGGTCTGATCGGCCGGCGCTTCTGGCGTGCTCGGGCCGGCCGTTCGTCGTCGTGTCCTACTTGCTCTCGTCTTCGTCGATGACCTCGTAGTCGGCCTCCTCCGACGTTCTCGTCGTTCGGGGTCGCGCCCGAGCCGTCGCCGTCGCCCGCGGCCTGCTTTCTGCTGGGCCTGCTGGTAGACGGCCTCGGCCAGCTTGTGCGAGGCCTGCATCAGCGTCTCGGTCTTGGCCTTGATCGCCGTCGACGTCGTCGCCGTCGAGCGCCGTCGTTGAGTTCGGCTTCCGCGGCCTCGATGTCGGCTTGGTCGACGCGTCGACCTTGTCGCCCATGTCGCGCAGCGACTTCTCGGTGCTGTACAGCAGGTTCTCGGCGTTGTTCTTGACGTCGGCCATCTCGCGCGCCTTCTGGTCCTCGTCGGCGTGCGACGTCGGCGTCCTTCATCATGCTGCTCGATGTCCTGCTCGCTGAGGCCGCTGGAGGCGGTGATGGTGATCTTCTGCTCGTTGCCGGTGCCGAGGTCCTTGGCGCTCACGTGCACGATGCCGTTGGCGTCGATGTCGAAGGTGACCTCGATCTGCGGGATGCCGCGCGGCGCCGGCGGGATGCCGACGAGCTGGAACTTGCCCAGCGTCTTGTTGTAGGCGCGCCATCTCGCGCTCGCCCTGGAGCACGTGGATCTCGACGCTGGTCTGGTTGTCGTCCGCGGTCGTGAAGATCTCGCTCTTCTTCGTCGGGATCGTGGTGTTGCGCTCGATCAGCTTGGTGAACACGCCGCCCTTGGTCTCGATGCCGAGGCTCAGCGGCGTGACGTCGAGGAGCAGCACGTCCTTGACCTCGCCGGCCAGCACGCCGCCCTGGATGGCCGCGCCGACGGCGACGACCTCGTCCGGGTTGACGCCCTTGTGCGGGTCCTTGCCGACGAGCTGCTTGACGCGCTCCTGCACGGCCGGCACGCGGGTCATGCCGCCGACGAGGATCACGTCGTGGATCGATCTTGTCGGCGGTGAGGCTCGCGTCCTTGATGGCCCGCTTGACCGGCCCGACGACGCGCTCGACCAGGTCGTGCGTGAGCTCGTCGAACTTCGCGCGCGTCAGCGTGAGGTCGAGGTGCTTGGGACCGTTCTCGTCGGCCGTGATGAACGGCAGGTTGATCGTCCGTGCTGGTCGTCGTCGAGAGCTCGATCTTGGCCTTCTCCGCGGCCTCGTACAGGCGCTGCAGCGCCATCTTGTCGTTGCTCAGGTCGATGCCCTGGCTCTGCTTGAACTCGGCGACCATCCAGTCGACGACCGCCTTGTCGAAGTTGTCGCCGCCGAGGTGCGTGTCGCCGTTGGTGGAGCTTGCACCTCGAACACGCCTTCGCCGAGATCGAGGATGGAGACGTCGAAGGTGCCGCCGCCCAGGTCGAAGACGAGGATCGTCTGGTCGTGCTCCTTGTCGAGGCCGTAGGCCAGCGCGGCCGCGGTGGGCTCGTTGATGATGCGCTTGACCTCGAGCCCGGCGATCTTGCCGGCGTCCTTGGTGGCCTGGCGCTGGGAGTCGTTGAAGTACGCCGGGACGGTGATGACCGCCTCGGTGACCTTCTCGCCCAGGTACTCCTCGGCGTCCCGCTTGAGCTTCTGCAGGATCATCGCCGAGATCTCCGGCGGCGAGTACGTCTTGCCGCCGATGTCGACGGAGGCGTCGCCGTTGGAGGCCTTGACCACGTGGTACGGCACGATCTTCATCTCTTCGGAGACGTCGCCGAACTTGCGGCCCATGAAGCGCTTGATCGAGAAGACGGTGTTCTCGGGGTTCGTGACCGCCTGACGACGGGCGACGCTACCTACCAGGCGCTCGCCGCTCTTCGAGAACGCGACCACGGACGGCGTGGTGCGGCCACCCTCACTGTTGGGGATGACCGTCGGCTCGCCGCCCTCGAGCACGGCCATAGCGCTGTTGGTCGTACCCAGGTCGATGCCGATGACTTTGGCCATGGATGTTCCTCCTTGGGGGATTACTCTGGCGAAATACTCTCGAACGCATCATAAAATCTGAGTCAATTGCTGTCAAGTTTTTACCCTCTCCGTCGAAGTACAAACCATGGCGTCTCGGCCGACACCACGCCGCCAGACGGCCGCGGGCACGCTTCGCCGCGGCGGCGCCGAATGTGGGGTCGGAGGTGAGAGACCGCGTGGCCAGCCGCTCCGCACGAACCACAGGACGCATCTACATCCCACGCTGAGTGCACCTCACCGCGCTGCCCGCGCTTCTCATCATCGGCTGACTCGTGCTGGGCGCGATCAGCCGGGTCATCTTCATCTTCCTGGTGGCGGCGCTCGTTGCCCTCGTCCTGAACCCCCTCGTCCACGGCCTCGAGGGCGCACCTGCCGGGCTACGTGGGCGTGTCTCTCGTGTACCTGGGGTTCGTCACCCTCGTCGTCGCGGTCGACGCACTCGTCTGGCCATCGGTCGTGCACCAGTTGCGCAGCCTCACCTCGCTGCCGGGCATGGGCGACCAGGCCAACCGGACCATTGCCCGCCTGCAACGGCTCAGCGATCGGGCCGGACTCGGCCTCGACGTCGCCTCCGAGATCACCAAGACCCTCAAGGCGATCGCCGACCGCATCCCGCAAGTTCACCGGCAATGTCGTCGACGTCGGCGTGACGGTCGTGCGCCAGATCACACTCTTCATCATCATCGTCGTGCTCTCGATCTACATGCTGCTGGACGGACGGCGCATCGGACGGTTCGTCTCGCGCAACTTCCCCACGCACGGCGAGGCCGACGGCGCGGAGTACGTCGGGCGCGCCAAGACGGCGGTGGTGGACTACGTGAAAGCACAGGTGCTGCTGTCCGCCGTCATGGGGGCGAGCGTCGTCGTCGCCATGTGGATCCTCGTCCTGGTGGGGGCTTGGTGCGCGGCCGTGACCCGTGAGAGCGGCGCCGGGGGCGGAGTCCCCGACGGCGCCGTCTCCCCACGCCCGGCCGATCCTGAGGCCGACACGACCGGCGCCGTCCCGACGGCCTGATCGCCCTCCACCGCCGTCACTTCCACCCCCCGCTGCACGCCCGCCCGCGAGCAGCGCGTATTCTCTTCGTCCCGCGTGTTTCGACTGTCCTCACAGGCCCCTAAGGGGTCAACGGTTTCTGCCCCTCCAGGCACGGGCAATCAAGGACACCGGAAGGGGGAGTCCGTGAAAAGCAGACACACTGGCGCAGCACGACCTTTGGACGTGCCGCCACAACATCGCTCAATGTTTGCTAACACCCACGAAATTCTGTATACCTCCCACGGTAAGCTGGCATACCCCCCCGGGTGCGCCGGCCTGCGGGCTGCTATGGGAATGCGGAGTGCCGACATCACACGCAACGGCATGTGCACGAGGCACATGCGACCGCCGTCTTGGCGGCTCTCCCCCCATGCACACACGCGCGAACACCGTCTCACGTCGCCCGGGTTTCGCGAGGCGTTTTCGGCCCATGATCCGCTTTAAGGGAGGAGGTGATTCTGTGAGAGCGGACAAACCAGTCCTTCATTCCGGCAAGGCACCCAAGGAGGTGACCATGTTCAAACGCGTGACCATCGTTATGCTAGTTGTGGCCGCCTTCGTGTTGATCGCGGCGGTCCCCGCCATGGCCTGGAACGGCTATCGCGGCGACTACACGACATCTCAGGCGTGCGCGCAGTGCCACAGCGGCATTGCAGGCATCCCTGCGGTGTATCCCAGTTGGAGCAGCACCAAGCATGCGATCGACGAGGAGGCCGACTCGGCCGCCCTCAGCCTGCCCTACGGCTCGGTGTGCGCCGGTTGCCACACCGCGAACTACGATCCCGCGAAGGTGACCCCGGTCCCGACCGCGACGTCGAGCACGGGTACTGTCTCCTGGGCCGCCTCTCCGTCGGTGACCAGCGCGCCTCAGACAGAGGGTGACGCGCCGTTCTCGGAGAATCAGATCGGCTGCTCTTCATGCCACTACGGCGCGAACACCAGCAATGGCGGCCTGGCCATCTACGGCTCGGACGCGAACGACTCGGCGCACACCGTACCGTACGGCAACATGGCCGACGCCCAGATCTGCGGCGCCTGCCACTCGCGGTACAGCTACACCACCAACACGTACACCGTACAGCCCGTGCCGTACCTCACGGTCGTCTCCGGCACGCGTGTGCCGAACCCTAACCCGACGACGCTCATCCAACCGCAGATGGCGGTCGGGTATCCGATGCTCGGGTCGCCCTCTCCGTCTCCCGCCTGGAGCCCGGTGCTGACTGACTTCCTCGTCCTGTCGTATCCGGGATGGACCCCGACTCCGACGGCCACGACGGCCGGTTTCGCCAGGCTCCAGACCTTCTGGCAGATCGACGGCCGTGACACCGTGTGGGAGCAGTCAGGCCACGACGGCGGTGCACAGCAGTATCCCGAGTGGGTCAGCGAGGGTCTCGACCGCGGCCACGCCGGCGCTCTCAAGACGCTCCAGGACAGAGGGCAGGGCAAGAACCCCGAGTGCCTGACGTGCCACTCGGCCGACTACCGCATCATGAAGGAAGCCGGCAAGCTCCAGACCGCAGACCAGCAGAACAGCTTCACCGCGAAGTACGGCGTGACCTGCGTCGGCTGCCACACGCCGCACAACGCCGGCACTGCCAAGGGCCGCTGGGACGAGGAATTCGACACGCAGCTCGTCGGTGATCCGGCGAACCCGAGCGACGTCTGCACCACCTGCCATAACGGGGGACTGCCGGAGGGTACGACGGCTTCGCCGGGCGCCAAGTTCCATTCTACGGCGAAGGAGATCATTGACGGCTACGGAGCCATCGACGTGGCGGCGTTCCCGAGCGTCCACAAGGGCAAGTGCATCCAGTGCCACATGCCGCCGACGACCATCAGCCGCGGCGTCGTGCAGCTTGGTGGCAACCACACGTACAACCTCATCACGCCTCAAGACGCCGTGGATGCAACGCCGGTCCCGTACGTGACCTCGGCTGCTGTGGCAATCGCGACGGCTACCCCAGTGCCCGGTGGCACACCGGTGGTGACTTCCAGCGCCGTAGCAACGTGGGACAGCATGCCGTACTCGGCCTGCAGCACGTGCCACGCCAACAACAACGGCGTGAAGGCGACCCCTCTACCTGTGGGAACGAGGACCATCACGCCGAGTCCGAGCTCCAGTCCGATTCGTGTGACGGTCATCACTGACCAGCTCGCCAATGGCACGTCCGTCGGCAACATGACCGGTGGCGACAAGGCGATCTGGCTGCAGGACACCATCGACCAGCGTCAGGAGTGGACTCACGCGAAGGTCACCGAGATCTGGGCTGAGCTCGACGCGGCAGCCAAGCACCTCGGCTACGCCGACACTGATGCTGCTCAGACCGCTCTCGTGGCCGTTCCGTCCGCCAAGTGGACCACGGCCGAGCGCGCTTTCCTGAGCGGCTTCACGAACGCCGGGTTCGTGGACAGCGAGGGGAGCTACGGCCTCCACAACTGGGCCTACACGAGGCAGATCGTCAACACGGCCATGATGCAGGCGAAGGTCGCCGCGACCGGCGTCGTCGTCAAGCTTCCGTGGACCGTGAAGTTGAGCCTCTCGAAGTCCAGCGTCAAGGCCAACACCAAGGTCAAGTTCAGTGGCTCCGTCACCACCGCCAAGGGCGTGGCTGGCGCAGGCACCGCCAAGGTCATGAAGAGGGTCGGCGGCGTCTGGAAGGTGTGGAAGAACGCGACGCTCAACGCGTCCGGCAAGTACTCGATCACGGTCAAGATGACCAAGAGGTATGGCGCGAAGTGGCAAAAACACCGAATTTTTGCGGGCACGTCTGGCGGCACCACGACGAGGAGACGCACCCCCATGGACTTCGAGCTGAGCGACGATCAGCGGGCTTTTGCCGACACGGCGCGGCAGTTCGCCCAGGCAGAGCTTGCGCCGCACGCGGCGCGCTGGGACGCCGAAGGGATTTTTCCGCGCGAAGCCATCGCCAAGGCGGGCGAGCTCGGTTTTGCGGCCTGTACGCGCCCGAAAGCGCGGGCGGCCTGGGCCTGCCGCGGCTCGACGCCACGCTGGTGTTCGAGGAGATGGCCGCGGTGGATCCTTCGACCACGGCCTTCATCACCATCCACAACATGGCGATCCTGACCCGCCCCTCGGCACCTGGGCCACGCCCGCCGTGCGCGACCACTTGGGGGCCGCTGCTTACGCGCGGCGAAAGCTCGCCTCGTACTGCCTGACCGAGCCGGGTGCGGGCTCGGACGCGGCCGCGCTCGAAGATGCGCGCCGAGGCCGTGGGGCACGAATGGGTGATCAACGGCGGCAAGGCCTTCATCTCGGGCGCGGGCAGCACCGACATGCTGGTGCTCATGGCGCGCACGGGCGACGCGCAGTCGGGCGCGGGCGGCATCTCGGCCTTTGCCGTGCCGGCCGACACGCCGGGCATCAGCGACGGGAAACGCGAGCACAAAATGGGCTGGAACAGCGAGCCCACGCGCACCATCAGCTTCTATGTGCGCATCCCGGCCTACTACCTGCTCGGCCGCGAGGGTGAGGGCTTCAAGATCGCCATGAAGGGCCTGGACGGCGGGCGCATCAACATCGCCACTTGCTCGGTCGGCGCGGCGCAGGGCGCGCTCACGCACGCGCAGCGCTACCTGCACGCAGCGTCGGCAGTTCGGCAAGCCGATCGCGAGCTTAGTCGTCGGGCTATGGTGGACCGTCTGGTCGTAATCGGTGCGCGCGAGCACAACCTCAAGAACGTCACCGTCGAGATCCCGCGCAACCAAGCCGGCGGTGATCACCGGGCTGTCGGTCGGGCAATGTCGCTCGCCTTCGACAACGACTGGACGCCGAAGGGCAGCGGCGCTACGTCGAGCCAGGTCGGCGTACGCGCCAGTTGCTTTCTTCTCGAGCAGATGGAGAAAGCCCGACGTCGAATTCGATCTACGGGCTGTCGCCGGCCATCGCCATCGAGCAGAAGACGACCAGCAAGGGGCCCGCGCTCGACAGTCGGCACGGTGATGCAGGTGTACTCGACTGACGCTGCGTCTGCTCTTCGCGCGGGTCGGCACGCCGGACTGCTACCAGTGCGGCCGCGCCATCGCGCCGCAGAACGTTCTTCAGATCGTCGACCGCATCATGGCGCCGCCGAACGCACGCGGCGGTACACGCGCCGGCGCGACTGTGCGCGGCCGCGAGGGCAAGGTACCGCAAGGCAGTCCTCGCTGGCGCAAAGCCGGCTTCGTGGCGCGTGCATCGATGGCAAGCCTGCGCGATCTCG
>CAVOMB010000083.1:0-16577 GCA_963696935.1 uncultured Thermoleophilia bacterium
GCGGGGTGGTGCGAAGCTCGACCGGCGGATCGTCCATCCATGCGGCGACTGCGTCGCTCAGACGTGGTGCGGCCCAGACGGCCACGACCGCGACGAGGACGCAGAGGATGGAGAATGCCGCCAGACGTGCGGCGCGCTTGTGGGGATGAGGTCTCGCCATAGGCCCTTCTGGCTGACTTCAGGTTTCGACAGCCTAGCACGAATCCCCCAGGCCGCCGACCTGGCCGGCTCCATGCCCGGCGTGACGCGCGGGCCGGCGCCAGAGCGGCACCGTGGCCCGGAGAAGACGAAGGGCGGGCGGCGGAGCCCTCCGGCCCCGCCGCCCGCCCGGTACCACGCCTTGAGACGCCGGCGCACTCTCAGCGATGCTTCAGCGCGGCGCCGCCTCGACAATCTCGGCCGTCTTGACGTGCGTCTCGGCCGCGTCTTCCTTCTCCGCGCTCATGCAGCTCCAGATGGGGCTGTAGAGATGGTCGACGGTCTTCGCGTACTGGTCGAGCTCGTCCTGCAGGTCGGTGATCATGACGTCGCCGCCGGGGTGCGTAGGATGCGCCCCGGTCGCGGCCATGATCTCGCGCGCCTGCGTGGGATTGTCGATCCACATGCACGGCATGAGCAGGTTGTCGTTGAACGGCTGCCTGCTCCGGATCTCACGGAAGAAGTCCGAGTTGAACGCCTCCATGAGGCTGACGTCGTGGATGTTGTCGGTGGCGAAGTGCGTGAAGATGCACGGCTCCACCCAACCCTCGCTGTTGATGTGCATGTAGTGTTTGCCGGCGATGCAGCCGTTGACCCACGGCGCGTCTCCCCAGAAGTCGACCGGGAAGAGAGCCTTGGTGTTGCGGATGCGGTTGATGCCGACGCGGAACTCGTTACGCTCCTCCGCGTTGAGCATGAGGCTCGTGTCGGGATCGCGCCCCACCGGCATGTAGAGGAAGTTCCACGCCAGCAGCGCACCCTTGGCGATGAGCGGATCGACGAACTCGTCGCTGAGGAGCGCCCGCCAGGTGTCGCGTGTGACCGTGGCTGAGTAGCCGAAGAGCACGCCCGCCTCACCGAGGTGGTCCATGTTCTCCATGACCTGGTCGTGCACGCCGTCGCCGCGGCGCCGGTCCGTGAGCTCGGGAGAGCCCTCGAGACTCAGCATCGGGGCGATGTTGCCCACCTCGGCCAGCTCGTCGATGGTGTCGTGATCGAGGAGCGTGCCGTTGGTGAACACCTGGAAGTAGGCGTCCTTGTTCTCCCGCGCGAAGTCGAGCAGTTCGTCCCACATGAACGGCTCGCCACCGAGCAGCGTGAACAGGTAGACGCCCATGTCGTTGCCCTCGTCCACGATCTTCTGCATGAGACGGCGGTCGAGGTCCTGGTTGATGTTGTACTCCGACGCGTAGCAGCCCTCGCAGGAGAGGTTGCAGCGCATGGTGGGGCTCATGAGGATGGTGGTCGGCGCGTTGTTCCCCGTGTTCTCGATGAGCTTCTTCCGCTTGTCGACGCCGCGAAGAAGAGTGTTCACGATAAGACATTCGATGAATGCGTCGCGACAACGCGGACTGAGCTTCGAGGTCACGTGCTTGGCGATCAGGAGCGCCGGGTGGTCGTCCTCGACCTTGTCCGCGACGAAGCGGACCGAACTCTTGTATTGGTCTGGCGTGATCTTCTCAGCCAGGTTGAACGCCTTGACGATCTTCGCCTTGTCGTCGCTGGCCGCCAGCTTGAGCATCTGGTTGATCACCTGCCGCTGTGCGGCAGTGTAGAGACCGCCGGTACGGCTCATCCATCTCCTCCTTTCTGTCGTCGCGCGCCAAGCGTCCACGCGGGCGCGCGTGCCCGTAGTTCTGATGATGGGCCGGAGGAGAGGGACTGGCGGCTCGACACCGCAGACTGCCGCCTGGACGCGTCGGCACCCCTCCAACGGTCTGCGTATTGTGCCCGAAGTCTATCACCAAATCGACGGTACCGGACCAAACTTGCCCGAGAACAGCCTGAGCAAATATCTGCCCCACGCGAAAGGTTTCGCGTCGCCCATCGTTAGAGAGGTGACGACGGACATTGTCCGCTGATCGCCTCCAGCTGCCAGGCTGGCTGGCTGACCGCCCGCGCCGGGTCGCTCCACACCGGCGCGGGCGGTCGCTTCGTACGGGCCTTTTGACGCCCTCCCCCTGTTTGAGGTCGGCTCCGGCGAGCCGCGTAGCCAGGATGGAGACACTTCTCCTGCCAATGCGTCTGGAAAGTGCTCAACTTTCGCGCGCGTGACGCCGATACCGATCTCGAACGACAAAGGCAAACCTGTCGTGAGGCAGGGACGCAAAGCCAGAGGTCTTGAAATGGTCAAGATAGCTCGGTTGCCGAACCGGATCGCGGTCGCGGATCTCGATCTCAGCAACGAGCGCCTCTCGCTGGTCCCGCCTCGAGACACCGACACAGGTAAGCGACCTTCGGCCCTGAGCAAGTCGGCGGGACCAAGGAGCACTGGTGTGGAGGCGATGAAGATGCGAGCCAAGTACCTGATCCTCGCCGTCGCGCTGCTCTGTCTCCTGGCCTTGCCCGCGACGGCATTGGCCAAAGACAGGCGCGACGCCGACAAGATCGACACAAGCGTCACCAGCGTGCTCGACGCGACCGGAGACGATCAGGCCGTCCCCGTCCTCGTGTACACGGCGCCCGGCGAGGCCGACCAGGTCTCCGACGCCGTGCCTGACGGCGTTCAGGTCACAGACATGCCTACGCTCGATGCGGTCTCCGCGTATCTGATGCCGGGCGAGATCGACGACCTCTCGCTCTCGGACTCCGTCGAGATGATCGTCGCGGACAACCCGGTGTTCGGGTTCGACTACAGCAGCTCGATGGACATCACGAACCTCGCCATCGGCCTCGACGCCGTGACCCCGCCGTCCGACGGCGGCCCGGACGGCAGCGGAGTCGGCGTCGCCGTCATCGACAGCGGCGTGACCACCACCTCCGACCTCGGCGCCAGCCGCATCACCGGTTGGAAGGACTTCGTCAACAACAAGCGGACCCCCTACGACGACGCCGGTCACGGTACCTTCGTGGCCGGGCTGATCGCCGGTGACGGCACTGCGTCGCTGCCGCTCGACCGGGGCGGTTACGCCGAGACGCAGCTCCGCGGCGTCGCGCCTGCTGCCGACATCATCGGCGTCAAGGTCCTGGATGCGACCGGTTCGGGCCGGGCGTCCTCCGTAATGGCGGGCATCCTGTGGGCGGTGTCGCACGCGCGCCAGTACGACATCCGCGTCATCAACCTGTCGTTGGGCGGCAACCCCGTAGCGCCCGCGCAGTTCGATCCCATCGGGCAGGCCGTGGAGTACGCATGGAAGCACGGCGTCACTGTGGTCTGCGCTGCCGGGAACGAGGGCGAGTTCGGCCCAGGTGGGATCCTCTCCCCGGGCAACAACCCCTACATCCTGACCGTGGGTGCGACAGACACGGTACAGACGCGAAGCGTGCGTGACGACTCCGTCGCCTCCTACAGCTCGGTGGGACCGACGCTCTGGGACGAGTTCGCCAAGCCCGACGTCG
This sequence comes from uncultured Thermoleophilia bacterium, assembly GCA_963696935.1. Lineage (GTDB taxonomy): Bacteria > Actinomycetota > Thermoleophilia > UBA2241 > UBA2241 > CAIXSE01. The sequence continues at coordinate 3,538 of CAVOMB010000083.1, forward strand.
TGGCTCCGGGGAACAAGGTCATCTCGCTGCGGGTCCCCGGCTCTTACCTCGACGTGAACTTCCCCCAGAACCTGATCTCGGTGACGGACTATGCCCCAACGGCTCCCGCCGACACCGCGCCGAGCTACCTCAAGCTGTCAGGTACCAGCACGTCAAGCCCCGTGGTCGCCGGCGCCGTGGCGCTAATGCTGAGCGCCAACCCCAGTCTGACTCCTGACGACGTCAAGCTCCGCCTCATGGAGACGGCCGACCCGGTGGCCGGCGCGACCCGGTACCAGCAGGGCGCCGGCCTGATCGACGTGGATGAAGCTCTCGCCGACAGGCACCACGCAAAGGGCTATGCTCTGTCCGAGGACGTCGGCGACGGCACCACAGTGCTCACCCGGGACGACTACGCCGCCTGGGACCAGATCGCGTGGACCAAGTACGGATGGACGAAGTTCCGGTGGACGAAGTTCCGGTGGACGGGCATCAATTGGACGAAGTTCCGGTGGACGGGCATCAATTGGACGAAGTTCCGGTGGACGGACTACCACTCGACGAAGTTCCGCTGGACGTCGATCGGATGGACCAAGTTCCGGTGGACGGACTACCAGTCGACGAAGTTCCGGTGGACGGCGGATTACGACTGGACGAAATTCCGGTGGACGGTCCTGATCGAAGGACAGTGAGCGCAGCAGAAGCGCAGCAGATACTGACGACTGAAGACGAGACGGCCGTGCGGAAGCGCACGGCCGTCTCTGTCTACGTGGGGCTCGTCTGCCTGGGCGCGGCCGCCGCCTCCGTCGCCGCCGCGCTCGACGAGCCGGCTTCATTCACTCTGAGTCTCGTCGCCTTCATGATCCTTGCGACACTGACGGACCTCCGCGAGATCAAGCTGCCGTGGGTCGGCGACGTGACGCTGTCGTTCGTCCCGGTGCTCGCCAGCCTCATCGTCCTGGGCCTCTGGCCGGCCATGGCCGTCGCCGCCGTCAGCGGCGTCACGGCGGCGTGGGTGACGCGCGACCCGGTCAAGATCGCCTTCAACATCGGCAACTACGTCGTCTCCACGTATCTGGCCGGACTCGTCTACCTGGCGTGGGCGCCCGTGGACGGCGTGTTCATGACCAAGGTCCTGCCGACGTTCGGGGCGACCGTCGTCGACTTCGTCGCTCACACCGCGCTGCTCGCCGGCGTCATCGCGCTCTCCACGCCGGACGGCGGAGCGGTGAAGGTCTGGCGCCAGAACTACCAGTGGGCGCTCCCCGGCTACCTCGCCGGCTCGACTCTCGCGCTGCTGCTGGCCGCCCTCTACCTATGGGCCGGTGTGCCCGGCATGCTGCTCGGCATCCCGCCGCTCTACCTCATCTACTACTCCTACGATATCTACGTGAAGCGCGCGAAGGAGAAGGTCACCTTCGACGCCGAGCGCGACAGCTTCCACAAGGAGCTTGCGGACTCGACGGCCCTGCACGACGAGCTCCGCGCCGCCCAGTTGAAGGTGGCGGCAGAGATCGAGCGCGCCAGGCGCATCCAGACGGACCTCCTCCCCACCTCGATCCCCGAGGTCGAAGGGCTTGCGCTCGACCAGCGCATCGAGTTCCTCGGTGAGATGGGCGGCGACTACTACGACTACATCCCGTTCGGCGACGGCCGCCTGGGCATCGTCTGCGGCGACGTCATGGGCAAGGGGCTCGCCGCAGCGCTCATCATGGCCATGGCGCGGTCGCTGCTGCACGACGCCATCGCGCCCGGCAAGCAGGCCTCCGAGATCATGGCCGAGGTCAACGACGGCCTGACCCGCGACCTCGAGGGCCAGCGGCTGCCGTACTTCCTCACGCTGGCCCTCGCGGTGTACGACCCGGGGACGCACAAGCTCGTCATCGCCGGCGGCGGCCACAACCCGGTGCTGGTCGCCGACGGCCAGACGGTGACGCAGGTGCCGTCTCGCGGCGCCGCCCTGGGCGTGCGCACAGGGCTGACGTTCCCTGAGGACGAGATCACGCTCACCCCCGGGACCACCGTCGCGCTCTACACCGACGGCCTCACGGAGGCGCGAGACTCCGCGGGCACGCTGTTCGGTCTCGAGCGGCTCGAGAACTCGCTCGAACGGTGTCAGAGCGGTGTCATCCGTGACACACTTGAAGGTGTCTGGGACGACATCGCCGCGTTCCGCGGCGAGAGTTCCTCGACGGACGACGCAACGCTCTTGCTGGCGCGCCTCACCTGAGGCGAGCCGAGCGCCAACGACGACCCACGGGGCTGAGGGAGAGATGGCCGATCAGACGAGCGCGATGCCGGCCTCGCTGCAGGTGTATCGCTACCGGGCCGGCGCCGAGCGCGTCGAGGCCGTCATCGGCGAGCTGGAGCCGGGGCTGCCGCAAGAGGACCTCGTCGCGCACGCGAGCGAGGCGCTCAGCCGCGCGACCTTCATGTGCTACGCAGTGTCGCAGCCGGACGACTTCGTGGCCGACGAGCTCTGCTTCGTGCCCCAGGGCGACCGCTGCGACATCCTCAGCATCCGGACCAACGGCTGGGAGCGGCACCACGGCGACCACCGCCGCAGCCTCGTCGAGATCCTCAACAACATCGCGGCGGCGGTCGCGTGCGGCAAGCTGCGTATCCTGGACGAGGGCGAGGTCGCGACGGGGACCCGCGAGGGGCGCGTGATGCAGGAGTTCGCGATCACCGACACCGCCGGGCTCCAGCGCGCGCGAGAGTCGGTGGACGAGGTGCTCCAGCAGGCGGGCGTCGACGACATCAACCGCCAGCGCACCATCCTCTGCATCTCCGAGGCCGTCACCAACATGCTGCTGCACGGCGGCGGACACGGCGACATGGTCGTCCGCCGCCTTCCGGACCGCCTGCGGTTCGTCGTCGCCGACGAGGGATCCGGGCTGAACTTCCTCAACTGGATCGAGCCGCCGTCCAAGGGCGGCCAGGCGTCCATGGGCTACGGCTACAAGATCATCCTGGACTACCTGGACGCCGTGGCGCTGCATACCGGTCCGGAGGGTACTACGTTACTATTGGACCGCATGACCAACTGAGGCAGGAGATCCCATGCTGCGCACTTCGATCGCTCAGGGCCCGGCGCCCACCGTCTACCTCGCCGGCGAGATGGACCTCGACTGCGCCGACAGTCTGCGGGAGGCGGTCACCGAGGCCGCGCGCGGAGCACAGATGGTCGCACTGGACTTCACCAACGTAGAGTTCATCGACTCGTCAGGCACGGGGATCTTCGTGCGCCTGGCGCTCGACCTGAAGAGCCAGGGCACGCCGCTGGTGGCACGCAACCTCTCCCCCGCCGTGCGCGGCGTGTTCGACATGCTGCGCGTGCGCGAACTGGTGGGCGACGAGGTGTTCCCGGACTAGCTCGTGCGCAGCGGGCCCGTGCCCGCCAACACCACCACGGTGGCGGCGTCCTGGCCATCGCTGATGCTCGAGACGTAGGCCTCGCCGCGCAGGTGTGAGCCATCCCTCGTCAGCATGCTGAGCGCCATGCTGGACCCGTCCGTGAGGTGGACGCGGAACTCATCCGTGCTGGCGGGAGACTCCACGCGCAGCGTCCAGTACGGCTCCCGCCCCATCTCCTCCTCGCTGATCGAGGCGCTGAGGAACCCCATCTCGAAACGGTCGTGCTTGAGCTTGAGCAACCTCTTGGAAATCATGCGTCTGCGCGTCTCCTGGCCTCGTTGCCCCTACTATCGGTCATGTAGCCGCAAAGGTGTAGCCCGAATGGACGCGGTGAGGTTGCCGATGGGCGCAGGGCGTACCGGATCCCGACGGGCCCAGCCGGCGCGCCGCCCGGTGAGCGTCAGGCGGGCGTCGAGCGCACACGCGAGCGCCCCGAGCGTCCGCGCCGTGGGATTGGCCACGATGGCGACGCGACAGAGGAGGTGACGCTCATCCGCTGAAGGACGCGGCTCATCACGGCGCTCAGCGGTTCGGCGCCGCCCCCGCGTGCAACTGCAGGCCCAAGGCGTCGACCACTCTGAGGATCGTGTCGAAGTCCGGGCTGCGCGTGCCGGAGAGCGCCTTGTACGGACTCTCGCGCGAGAGGCCGGCGCCGCGCGCTTGCGCGAGACTGCGCAGGCGCGGGTGACGGCGATGCGGAAGGTGCCCTGGCCGGGGCGCGGCCGCACGACCTGTGGCGCGCCGTAGCGGCGGAGCTCGTCTGCGAGCGGCTCCGCCTCCGGCCGCAGCTGCGCCGCGCGCTCAAGGCACTCGGCGAGGACGCGGCGTCCGTCGCCGCGCGAGACGTCGACGGCCTTGCTGCCCTGGATGCCCGGGTGCCGGTCCGTCTCGCGAAGAAACCGAAGCCGGCGATGGCGAAATGGGGCTTGCCGAGACGGAAGAAGAACGGCGCGCCCGGCGGGATCGCCTTGAAGCCGTGCGGCGAGGGCTGCCGGAAGTCGACCTCGTCCAGCGGCTCGACGCGGTGCAGGAAGTGACTGAACCAGCCGAAGTCGGTGTTGGCGATGAAGCCGGATACCACGGAATCGGAGACTCCGCGGCGTGGCATCACAGTGAGGCCAGGCCCTCCACGAAACACCGGAAGCTGCGCGAACGGTTCCGCGATGGCTCCATATGGGCCGCGATGTGCCCGGCGGCTTCGATCTTGCGCAGCCCACTTCGGAAGTGACCGGCGTCTTGAAGCACTCGCTCGAGCGCTTCCCACGTGCCATGCACGGCGTCAGGATCGCGGAAACGCCGACGCTGTCCAAGACTCAGCGGGACTCCTGGGTAGGCACTCGCGATGGCCTCCACATCTCCGAGGAACCAAGCCTCGAGCTCTTCGATCGCGATGCGATTCAGAACAACAAAACGGCCGGTGGCAGCGACGGCACTGTGGGTCGGGAGACCAGCCGCAGAGGCTGCGTCCTCCAGCGTCCGCTTCAGCATCCTGCAGTCGTCCTGGTCGGCATCAACCAGTACGACGATGCGGTGGTCGTCCGGCAGCCAGCCCTGGGCATACCCGCGGAGACGGTTCGGGAGCTTCCTAAGAAGATCGGTCTTCCCCTGGAATGGATGCAGTCGCCAGCTGCTTTCGGGAGGCAGCAACTTCGGAAGCAGCCGGGCGAGCGCAGCCTCCGCTGAGGGCTCCTCGAGCAGGAACTCAACGTGCATTCGTCAGAGGATCGCCGACTTCGAGGAACCCCTCCATCCACAGCTGACCGAGCGGCGCCCCGGCGGCGACGAAATCCGACACGCCGCGCATGTCAGCTGCGCGTCTTGCTTGCGTGTACCCGGACTCGTCGCGCCAGAGGACCCATGTCTGCTCCGGACGCAACCCGTTTACGAAGAACGGTGAATGGGTCGTGACCATGAGCTGTGAGCGCTCAGACGCCCCTTGGCACTCCTCGGCCAGAATCGGGAGGAGCCTCGGATGAAGCTGATTCTCGGGCTCCTCGATGCCGACGAGCTGCGGAGGCTCCGGGTCATACAGAATGGTCAGATACGCCAGCAGCTTCAGAGTGCCATCTGACGCGTAGCGAGCCAGAATCGGACGTTCGAAGGGGGCGTCCTTGACCTGCAGCATGAGCCGACCATCAGCGAGCAGTTGAGCATCGACGCGCTCCAACTGGGGAACGCGTGACGTCAGCACCTCAATGATCCACTCTAGGCGGTCAGGATGCTGTTCCTTCAAGTATTGAACGACGTTCGGGAGGTTGTCCCCGGTCTGAGAGAGCCGCTCTTGAGGTCCGGCCTCCGGGATCCCCCGAGTGCTGTCCGCACTCAGGTACGACAGATACCAGCCGGTGATGAACCGTCGCAGGGCCACGACACGCGGGTTCTTTGCGAGCTGTCCGAGAGTACTGACTGCCAGCAGTTCTCGTGACTCGAGCGTCTCAGGGATCCGCTCGTCCTGTTCCTCGGGCAGCTCGCCGGACGTGACCTCGCCGTGACCGCCGGCAAAGTTCAGAAACTTGAACGGCCTGCCTCGTTGTCCTCGAGTCCAGCGCAGCCACTCCTCGGCGACAAACGGCCCTTTGGCGTCCTCATCGATGGCCAAGTGATAGGTGATCTTGGGTGAGGGACGGCCTTGAATCGGAGCCTCGCGGTACTTCAGCTCGAACACGATGGGGCCAGAGGAGTCGCGACTGCGCAGCTCCTTGAATCTCCCCCGCTTGTCCCAGGCCTTACGCAAGCCGACCGTGAAGCACTCCGAGAGGAAGGCGAAGACATCGAACACCGTCGACTTGCCGCTACCGTTCGGCCCGACCAACACGGTGAGTGGCGTCAAGTCCTTCAGGTCGAGATTCCGGAGCGCCCGGTAGTTCTTGACTCTCAGGCTCTCGATCACAGGCACTTCGCCGTGGTGCTTGGGGGTCACAGGCCTCCCTCCACCTTCTCGCCGACCTCGTCTCCGCGAAACCGGCCCTTGGCTGTCGTCATCCGCACTCTACCGCACTGCCGACCCCCTGCACCTTCAGCCCTCCGCCGGATACACTCAGCGCCGCAGCTCAGCCAACGGCGGGAAGGCGGTCGGCAACAGCGACACATCGAACGGCAGGCCAAGCTGGCCCGCGCGTGACAGCTCGACCTCCATGCAGCCCTCGGCATCGCAGTCGCGGGCGACCTCTTGAGGTAGCGACGCAGGACCAGGACGGCGGGGAAGTCACCCTTCATCGCCATCCGGCCTGAGATCAGACCGTGGTAGAGCCTGTAGAGCTCCTCGTCTCTGCAGCACTCACCACGAGAATGCCGCAGTACCAGTGCTCCCCCTTGTTCAACGGTCCGTCAGGACTCAAACGGATGCAGAACTCGGGGTTCACGAAGAACGAGGAGTCTGCCGTGAGGTAGTCCGGCAACGACGCCCTGGCAGTAGTCCATCTCATGCCTCCTTCTGCGGCTCGTGCCGCAGCCCGTACTTGGCGCGGAACGCGGCCGTCCAGTCCTGTCCGCCCAACTGCTCCGCCCGCTCCACCAGCTGTTGCACGGTCAGATAGGCCACGCGAGACCTGGCCTGAGGCGGAAGCATGGCGACAAGCCTCGAACGCCAGTGGTGCTAGGTCGAACCAGAACGACGCGCCCAGGGCCGTCGGCAGCACCAGTCGTGTGGCGTCCCTCGCCTGCGTATTCCACGCCAAGCCGAACAGGCACTCCAGAGGGGTCGTGCGGAAGACGCCGGGCACGTCGACGAGCACCCCCTCGGCGATCAGCTCCTCGGTCGGCCGCTGCGACGTGCCGCGCGGGAAGTCGCCGCCGTCCGGCGCGACCAGCGGCATGCCGAGATCGAGGAGCACGCGCGTGCCGTCGTCGGCGGCGACTTCGATGCGCATCCCGCCGATCTCGTGTTCGCCTCGATGGATCTCGAACCGCGTGGCCCGCCCCTCCCCTGCCCTCGCACGCCGGAGGTCAGCAGCCAGACCGGACAGACGAGGCCGCCAAGAGCCAATCGCCGCAGGGGTCACTCAGCGACGACCGAGCCCCCATGCTCCCTGATGAAGTCGTCCAGCGGCACCATGCACTCGTGGAACAGCGCGTACCCCATCCACTGCACGGTGGCGACCTTGTAGTCCGCGTGCTCGCGAGCTGGCAGCCGCTGCAGCTCGTTCTTGAACGCCCACGACTTCAACTGGTGGTTGGCGATGACGAAAAGGACCTCGGGTCGCACTGTCATGCCTGTGATCTCAAGGTCCCGCATACGCTTGGGGACCGAAGGGAGCCCCAGACGGCGCTTCGTCTCGAACGTGCGCTGCAGCTCGCGGCGCAGCAGCCGATACGGACCCGAGAGCGACTCGCCGGGTTCCGGCTGGAGGAACCTCTCGATGTCGTACACGTGCTTGGGGAGTCCCGGAGAGAGATCGCGCCCGTCGGGCGCGGTCGGATGCGACGCCAAGGCGACATCACCCGTCTTCATCTCCATGATGACCGGCGTGACAAGGCCTCGGCGGGCGCTGGAGCGAGACAGCGGCCGCCGCAGCCCGACCATGTCGAAGCGGTAGTTGCACTTCCGCTCAGGGAACGCCGCCGGCGACTGCGCGTACTCGATGTCGACGATCATGTAGTCCGACTTATCGCCTGATGTGTGCCGGTTGTTGTCGCGGACCACCGCCTGCTGGTACTCCCGCTCGATCTTCGGGTGCCGCAGGAAGTGGATGTCCATCGTCGAGGGACTCGCCAAGAGTCGGTCGATCAGGACGCATGGGACGGTGATGGCGAAGGCCGATCGACCCGGTCTTCAAGGTACGGGCTGACCTTCGCCAAGGTCTGACGCAGGTACTTGTAGTTGAGCTTGCCTTCGAAATGGAGGCGGCCGACGACGATACCGGGGTGGCGTCCGATACTCGCCGCGAACTCCTCGACCGCGCGAAGCGGATACCGCGAGCCCCGCTCCTGAAGGAATCGCCGGTACGCGGCGGGCGGCACGAGCCAGTCTGAGGCCGACTTGTCAGCCCGCTTCTCACGTGCGTTGCGGATGCAGTCGACGTCGCCCGTGTCGTCGATGTACGAGCCCTCGTGACCGAGCACGAGATGGGCGAGCTCGTGCATGAGCGTGAACCAGAAGTTGTCGATGCGGTCGAGGCGCAGCGTGAGCGCCACGACAGGCCGCTCTGTCGCATGCAGCGCCGCACCGTCTGCGTAGGTGCGCTCGAGGCGCGGGACGAGGACGCACCTGACGCCCAGTTGCATCAGTACAGCGGGGACGTCCCGCACCTGCTCCGGGCGCCGAGCCAGGGCGAGGACCGCCGGGATGCCAGCTTCGAGGCGCTCCCTGCTGAAGCGCGTCGGCGACTGCAGCGAAGCCAGGGCGTCGACGCGGCGCGTCCACGCGTACAGCGCACGCTCGTCGGGCGTGCGCACGGGAGAGCACCTGAAGTTGGCTGCCCGCGGGAGTGGTTCATCCAGGCTGGGCAGCCCGAGGAAGTCGAGGACGCGGCGCTCCAGCTCACGCTCGTCGGCCGCGTCTTCCACCCACCCTCGCTTCGTGAGCTCTCGAACCGGCGTGACCGCGTAGAGCTTGCTCTTTCGCTCAATGGAGTCGCCGCACTCGCGTCCCTCGGCGAGCTGCAGGCGATATGCCGCCTCGAGATTGGACCAGAAGTCCGCCGACGTGCCTAAGGCCTTGGCGAGCTCGATCGCTGTCTCAGGCGTGATGCGCTTCTTGCCCTGGACTATCTGATTGATGGCCTGGGTCGGCCGGCCGACGATGTGCGCAAGGTCCTCCTGCGTCCATCCTCGTGCCTCCAGCTCGCGCCGTAGGATGCGCCCCGGAGCCACCGCTCGCGCGGGCCTCAGCCCCTCCTGTTTCATCGCTCGTTCACCTCTCCCTGCGGTGGTAGTCCTCAATGCGTAGGATCTCGATGAAGGCGCCCTCCGCATCGCGCTGCTCTCTGACGATCAGGCGATGGCCTTTGTGGAGGCGCAGGGACCGCTCCCCTTTGCGCTCACCTTTCAGCTTCTCGTAATGAAGCCACTTGAGGACCCTCAAGTCGCGCGAATCCTTGGCTGCCTGGACCGATGCGACCGCGTCGACGAATGCGTCGTAGACGGCCGGATCCAGGCGATGCGCGCCCTTCTCGTGCGTGTACAGCGCCTCCAGCTTGTTGTCCAAGAAGACGATTCTCACGCCCAAGAATCGTATGCCCTGAGCACCTCGATGTCAATCACGATAATCAGTTCTGAGGTGATGTTACAATGTGACCAAAGCGATGAGGCGAAAGGAGGTGAGCGCCATGACAGAGCGTCATGTGGTCCACAGGTCCGACGGGTCGTGGGCTACGGTCGCCCCCAACGCTAGCCACGCGGGCACGCGCTCGTAGCGGGCGAAGAAGCCGAAGCCGGCGATGGCCTTGTGGGGCGCACCGAGACGGAAGAAGAACGGCGCGCCCGGCGGGATCGCCCTGAAGCCGTGCGGCGAGGGCTGCCAGAAGTCGACCTCGTCCGGTGGCTCGGCGCGGTGCAGGAAGTGGCTGAACCAGCCGAAATCGGTGTTGGCGATGAAGCCCGCTGTCGCGCCGACCTTCAACGCGTCGGTGCTACGAACCCGCCTTGGCCGGGAGCCTCTCGTACGAGAACTCCTCCATGCCCGCGGAGCTCTGAGCGTGCTCGATGGTCAGGCTGACAATGCGCCCGTCGGCATCCAGGTCGAGGTAGATGTATTCATCGAGCTCGCGCGTCTCGACAGGCGTGCCGCCGAATTCGACGAGCGCTGTATCTGTGCCGGCGAAGTATTTGACATGCATGACTACTCCTCGAAATCGCGGTCGAAGAACGCGTTGTGTATCGTCTCTCCGTCTTCCAGAAGGATAACGCGCAGGGCACGATTGCCCATCTCCGGGATCCGCGCCCACCGCCGTATCCGGCCATCTCTTTGACGTTCCTCCCGCAGAGGGTGCCGAACGACCTGCTCGATCCACTCATCGCGGATGACGGCACGATCTGGGCGAAACCGGGTGTGGAGGATGCAGCTCGTGGCCTTCATGATCCGACCTCGCACACCTTCAGCACCTCGTCCCCGTAGTGGTTGATCACCTTCACTGCGATCTTGCCGGTCGAGGGCGGGTCGAAGGGGCCGCTGACGGTGCTGTAGAGGCTTGACCAGGCGGCCTCGTCGATCTCGGCTCTGAGAGCACGCTGGAGCTTCTTGTAGGGCTCGTCGGCGCCGGTGAAGTAGGCGTGACGGACGAAGAAGCTCTCCTCGTTGTAATTGGTGTCGATGAACCAGCAGGCGATCTCGTGGGTGGTGTCGGAGCGAATCTCGCCGCTAGTGGGGTCGTAGACGTCGAGGCCGCGCAGCTCCACCTGCAGCTTGCCGTCGGCGAGGGTGCGGAGTTCTAGAGGCTTGATGTGGGTTGCCCGCCCAGGCAGGAGGCAGGCAGGGACGTGAAAAGAGCGTCTCCAGCACGGCAACCTCGTGATCGGAGCACGAGATGGACGCTTCGCTGGAGACCATCGTCAGCGCAGCCTAGGTGTTCGCCTGCTCGCTGTCCATCCCTCGCTGCGGACCGCGGGGTAGGGTCAGCGACCAGGAGCTGATCGCCCTGGCGATCGCCCCGGCAGCTACCGGACTCGTCTCCGACCGCCAGTTCCTGGGCGCCAGCGGACGGCTGCTGCCGGGCTGCTTCCCGCAGCTTCCCGAGCAGTCGCAGTGCAACCGCCGCCTGCGCCGCCTCACGCCGCAGATCACCGCCGTGCAGCTGGGCCTCGCCGAGCTCATCGCGCATGGCCGCGTGCGCCTCGTCGACGGCAGCCTGCTCGGCTGTGCCAACTACGCCGGCTGCGCGGCAAGGAGCGCGTTCGCCGGCCAGGCCGCCTACGGCTGCTGCGCCGCCAAGAGTCGCTGGGTCTGGGGCGTGCGCCTGCTGCTCGTCAGCGACCGGCGTGGCACTCCACTCGGCTACGACCTGCGGCCCGCCAACGAGAACGAGCGCGAGGGCGTCTTCGCCCTCGCCAGCGCGCACCCCGGCAGCCTGCTCTATGCCGATGCCGGTCACCGCGGCCGTGAGCACCGTGAGAGCCTGCGGCTGGTCGGCGTCGGGCTCATCGTGCCCGAGCGGCACAAGTTCGGCGAGCGTCCACCGGCGGAGGTCAGGAAGGCGCGCATCCGTCTCCTCATCGAGTCGCTGCTCGCGACCCTGAAGCGCCAGATGCGCAGGGAGGATCATCTCGCCAAGACCCTCCCCGGTCTCGCCCAGCGGATCGTGCAGCGGCTGCTGGCCCTCACCCTTGGCATCTTCTGCAACACCCTCCTCGGCCGCCCCGCGCGGGCACTGGCTGCCTATGACGGTCGCTGAACCCACATCAAGCCTCTAGAGCGGCGACGAGGGCGCTTTCCGTGCGCCGGCGGATCGCCTCGATGCGCGCCGCCATCTCGGCGAAGTCACTCCCCAGGCGAGCCACGCGGGCACGTGCTCATGGCGCGCGCAGCAATCCATCCGACCCGTGTGCTATACGAGATGTTCGACCGAAAAGGAGGTGACAGATGGCACAGGACAATAAGCACACACCCAATCGCCGCACCGTGGGGCCGCACGGTGCGGGCGATTGGCAAGTCAAGGCTCCAGGAGCGAAGCGGGCGAGTACCGTCGCCCACACGCAGGCAGAGGCGGTCGAACGCGCTCGGCAAATCGTCGCCAACCTGCCGGGCGGCGGCGAGGTATCGGTACAGGGCCGCGACGGCAAGATCCGCCAAGCGTTCACAGTGCCTCCAGGCAGCGATCCCTGCCCGCCGGAGGACAGAGCCTAGGCATCGCCTCGGCAACAGCAGAGCAGGAGATAGGAGAGTACTTCGATGGCCAGCTTCATCATTCCAGAACGGCCCATCCCCATCGTCGGGCAGACCACGAACGTCGACATCTCGCCCGGCACGAAGTACGGACACAAGAGCGACGGCGCTGTGATTACGAGCACGATAATCGTCGAGAATCCCGAGCCCAACGACCTGTCGGTGCCGTTCTCGCTGCTCACCGCGGATCCGGACGAGAACCGGCCGCCGATCCCGAAGGTGCGCATCCAGAAGGAGGTGCGCGAGATGGGCTCTGCCGACTACAACCAGGAGCAAATGGTTAAGGCCGCGATGGAGCTTGCCGCACAGCAAGGCGGTGACCCCGAGCAGACTCGACGATCACTGACGACACTACTCTCGGCAATCGACAACCCACGGCGCCTCAAGACGTACATCACGCTGAAGCCGAGCGAGAAGATGCTGCTGCAGTTCACGCACCGACAGCGGATCTCGCCGGCAGCCGACGGCAGCATGCACTTCAAGGACCTGGCGCCACTCCCTCAGTACTGCATCAAGACCGGCGGCAGCATTCACTACGCGGTCGCGCTACCGCGACCGCTGGACGGACTCAACCCACAGCTCGTACCGGAGCAGTGCCAGCCCGCTGGCTGGACCCAAGCGCCGATGGGCGAGCGCATGTGGCTCTGGTGGCGGTGGCAGAACGATCCGCTGCTCGAGGTCGTCTACAAGTACTAGGAAACGCGGGGGCGTCGGTCATGATGGCCGGCGCCCCGGTTCGGTCGCGAGCGAGCTCGTTTGTCGAGGCGAGTACGCCATGTCGCCTCGATACGGTCCCCGCGCGTTGACTTAGCTTTGACGGTAGCGT
>CAVOMB010000084.1:0-33817 GCA_963696935.1 uncultured Thermoleophilia bacterium
AGGTGGCCGGGTTCGCCTGGACAGCTGAACCGAGTTCTTAGGTGGTTCACTGCTTCTCATGCAGCTCTTGCTTGCGTGCGTAGTGTAGACCAGTAGACCTGGTCAGGAGTACGGTCTGCGAGCTCCTGGTGCCGGCGCCGATGGTTGTAGAACTCGAAGTAGGCGCCGAGCCCGCATCGCGCCTCGGTGAGAGTGTCGTAGGCCTTCAGGTAGACTTCCTCGTACTTGACGCTCTTCCAGAGCCGCTCGCTGAAGACGTTGCCTGGGCCAGCGGCCGCGTCCGTCCATCGAGATCGCAACCCCATGGTCGGCGAGCACGCTCGTGAACCCCTCGCTCGTGAACTGCGCGCCCTGATCGGTGTTGAAGACCCGCGGCGCGTCGTAGCGCGCGAGCGCCTCCTCGAGCGCCTCGATGCAGAAGGCGGCGTCGAGGGTGTTGCTGAGCCGCCAGGCGAGCACCCGGCGGCTGGCCCAGTCCATGACCGCGGTCAGGTAGCAGAAGCCGCGCGCCAGCGGCAGGTAGGTGATGTCCGTAGACCAGACATGACCCGCCTCGCTGATCTCGAGGCCGCGCAGCAGGTAGGGGTAGATCTTGTGGCCGGGAGCCGGTTTCGAGAGCCTGCGCCTCGGGGCGATGGCCGTGATCCCCATGCGGCGCATGAGGGTGGCGACGTGCTGCCGTCCGACCACGAAGCCGCGGTCGCGAAGCTCTCCTTTGATCTTCCTTGCGCCGTAGAAAGGCAGCTCGGTGTGGATCTCGTCGATGGCCGCCATGAGCTTCAAGTCGGCCTCGCTCGTGTCCACCGGCCGGTAGTAGACGCCCTCAGCGCGAGAGCCCGAGCAGGCGCGCCTGGCGGGCGATGGGCAGGGGATGGCCTCTGTCGATCATCGCTTTGCGTTCGGGGGGTCGCTGCGCCCGCGCGCCCCGGACAAAAAATCGCACGCCATCGTCAGCTCGCCGATCTTGGCGTGCAGCCCCGCGACGTCGGGTGCGTCCTTGGCGGCGCCCTCGCCGGCGCCGAACACCTCGGGAGCGCCCTCCAGGAGCTGGCGCTTCCACGTGGTGATCACGCCCGGATGGACGTCGAAGCGCTCGGCGATCGCGATGATCGGCTGCTCTCCCCTCACCGCCTCCAGGGCGACCTTGGCCTTGAAGGCCGGCGAGTGGTTCCGTCGTGGGCGTCGTGACATTGGCGTGCTTCCTCCTCGGTCTGCTGCCGCGGAGCAGTATCACCTATCGGGCTGTCCGAATGCGCCCGGCCACTTCTGTAACCTGATATCAATCCAGTCATCTGGAGGTGGATGGCGAACGCCATCGGGGGGGTCGCAAGGCCCCCTTTTCGTCGTCTACAGCATCTTCTTGCCGAACACCCTGCCGCCTTGCTGGTCGTACCTGCCCTCCAGAACGGCGATCACCTTGGCGGCGAACGGTGCGATCGTCATCGCGTGTCCGTTCTCGTTGAGGATCTAGTTGCGACTGGGGTGAGCCACAAGGTCGGCGAGCTGCAGACCGGCGAGGTTGTTCGACTTCTGCTTCACCTTGAGTTGTCGACTTGTGAGCGCCCCCCACCCTGCCAAGATGACGTGAGACGATCATGACGAGAGAATCACTGAGTCCTGTCGGGCGAGATCGGAGCACGTGAGATGTCATTGCTGCAGGGGAAGCACGTACGGGGGAACGGCTCCGGCGACCCGCGAGCGCCGCGAGCCGTAGGTGAGCAGAGCGAGGGGGTCGCCGGAGCCGGCGCCCTCTCCCGTGTCCCCGACCCGGAGCTCATCGAACGGCCGCGGCGGCGGCGCTTCAGTGCCGCCTACAAGCTCGCCGTCCTGCGCGAGGTCGACGGCCTCACGGCGCCCGGCCAGATCGGCGCCCTGCTGCGCCGCGAGGGCCTCTACTCCTCGCACCTCTCGACCTGGCGGCGGCAGCGCGAGGCCGGCGCCCTGGAGGCCTTCTCGCGGCCGCGGGGACGCAAGCCGAGCGATCCCCTGCAGAAGGAGAACGCCGAGCTGCGCCGCCGCCTGACGCGCGCCGAGACGGAGCTTCAGAAGGCCCGTCGCGTGATCGAGGTCCAGGGGGAAGTCTGCGCGCTTCTGGGCGAGCTGGTGGAGCCCGGGAGCGCGAACGAGAGCGGCGAGCGATGATCGAGGCGGCCGCAGAGCAGCTCAGCCCCATCATCGGCACGCGCCCCGCCTGCCGCGCCCTGGGGGTGGCCCCCGCCACCCTCTACCGGCGCCGGCGGCCACCGCAGGCCAGAGCCCCGCAGCCGCGACCTGCACCGCCCAGAGCGCTCTCGACGGCCGAGCGCGAGGCGGTGCTCGCCGAGCTGCACGGCGAGCGCTTCGTGGACAGCGCTCCGGCCGCGGTCTGGGCGACGCTCCTCGACGAGGGCCGCTACCTCTGCTCGGAGCGCACCATGTACCGCCTGCTGGCGGCCGAGGGCGAGGTCTCCGAGCGCCGCGCCCAGCTCACGCATCCCACGTACGCGCGCCCCGAGCCCTGGCCACGCGGCCCAACGAGGTCTGGTCGTGGGACATCACCAAGCTCAAGGGCCCGGCCAAGTGGAGCTACTACTACCTCTACGTGATCCTCGACGTCTTCAGCCGCTACGTGGTCGCCTGGACGGTCCAGCAGCGCGAGTCGGGGAAGCTCGCCGAGGCGCTCATCGCACAGGCCGTCGAGCAGCAGCGCATCGCCCCGGAGAGCCTCACCTTGCACGCCGACCGCGGCAGCTCGATGACCTCCAAGCCGGTGGCCTTCCTGCTCGCCGAGCTGGGCGTCGCCAGGACGCACAGCCGGCCCCACACCTCGAGCGACAACCCCTACTCCGAAGCGCACTTCAAGACGCTCAAGTACCGGCCCGCCTTCCCGGCCAGGTTCTCCTCACCGGAGGAGGCACGTGCCTTCTGCCGGGAGTTCTTCGCCTGGTACAACGGGGAGCACCGCCACTCGGGGATCGGCCTCATGACCCCGGCCGCCGTGCACCACGGTCGGGCGCCGGAGATCCGCGAAGCGCGCGCCCGCGTCCTGGACGCGGCCTACGCGCGCACGCCGGAGCGCTTCGTCAGGCATGCGCCGCAGCCGCCCAGGCTGCCCGTCGCCGCCTGGATCAACCAGCCCGCGAGCGAGGAGGATGCTCACTGAATGTGGACGACGACCGTCTCATTCCGCTTGACAGGTTCCGCCCTGCTCATCTGCGCCGCATCGGCGTAATCGGAACCCTTCTCTCACAAGCGGGCGAAGGACTGCTTCAGGCGCCTGTCTTCCTTGCCACCGCGCGACTCCGCGATGACATCCCCCTGCGCGCCGCGGCGGTTGAGGAAGTAGACGTAGCGCTCCAGCAGCACGGCGAGGCAGTAGTGATATGGGTCGTACTGCCAGCGGGTGTACTTCTGCCGGTGCGCTTGCTTGTCGAGACAGACGAAGATGACCGGACCGTGTAGTTCCAAGAGCGCATGAGGGCGAGCAGCTTGCGGTCGAAGGCGGCGTTGACGGCGGGATCGCGCAGAGCGACGAAGGGCCCGCGGCGATTCACCAGGTCCTTGCGATGCAGGATCATGGGTCGTCCGGGTGGGAGCCGAAGTAGGTGGCCTTCAGGGCCTCCATCTGCGGGTGCACGACAGACTCCACGTGATCGAGCGCGATCACGACCCCGGTGAGACTGAGATAGCGGTGGTTGGGGTCATCAGAGCTGCCCAGATCGGCGTTGCCGACCTCGTCCACATACATCCTGTACTTCGGTCAGGGCGACGTCTTCCCGCGCTGCTCGACGGTGCTTGTCGACAGACCATGCCGCCGCGCACCGAAGAGGAAGACCGCCCCAGGGTGGACGTTGCCGCGGGCGGAAAGGGAACAATCTCGACGGTCTTGCCGCCCTGGATGAGCGCGTGCCACTCAGCGTGGTCGGCGACCCAGTCGCCCCGAGGAAAGAAGACTGGCTGTGAGATCATGATGCAACCGACCTCGTAGTCTTGCGGACGGGTGAGGAGAGCGCTCCCCGTGCGGCGGCGGATCGCCTCGATGCGCGCCGTCATCTCGGCGAACGTGTCGGTGCAGTTCAAATCGCCGATGGACGGTGGATGGATAATCGGCCCATGCGGGGACAGCCCATCCTCAGCCGACCGAGTCGAGATGCTCGGCCACGCGCCTTGCCTCATTCCGACAGGCGATTCGCACGGAGGATCGGCGTTGCGAGTCTCGCAGGTCGTTCTGAAGCGTTCTGCCGTCGCCGCAGTCAGATCTGAGGAAGGCCTCGAACACGGCTGCGGCGCGCTCTGGCGAAGCCCCGGCTTGGCAGACGGTATCGTTCCATTCCTCGAGCAGGTTGGCTTCTTCGAAGGTGTGGGACGAGGCCTCCTGGAGGAGAAACGTCGGCACTTCGTGGCGAGTCATGCGCCAGATGATGCGTTGCTGCAGCAAGTTGACTCCGAACGGTGACAGGCATGCCAGTCGTTGGCTGGTGGTCACGTGCTCAGTGAGCGCCTTGCCGATATCGTCGAGGCGCGCGACGCAGAGCCCGCCAGCCTCCACGAGATCCGGCAACGGCATCAGACCCGTGTGTCCTCCCGCCCAAGCCGATCTACCGATCTTGCCGTGCTTCTCCACCGCCGCGACGAGAATCCGAGGGCCGAGTTCGGCGTCTCTTCCTCGCATGGAGCAGGGGTGCGCGACGACTGCCGCCATACCGTCTTCCTGGACACCTGGGATTGCGACATCGGCGACGACATCACCCGTGAAGAGCGGACGAAGCGGATTGACCTCGTCCCCGCGCGCGAGGTAGAGCTCGTCAGGAGAATCGAAGGTCTCCAGGGTCACGAACTCTCTCGCTTCACGGGGCGAGTGCCAAGTTCACCGTCCGCAGCCTCGAACACCTCGAAGTCCGAGCTGTAGCGCTCGCGCCAGTCCGGATGCCAACGGTCAAGCACCTCTTCTCCGGTGGCCTGCTGGGCCGCAACATCCACAACGTCTTCGTACCGTCCGGCGACAGCGAGATCCAGCGCCGTGACCGGCGCGCCGACTGCGAGCGGCATCTCAAGCCACGACGCGACCTCAAAGACGAGATGGTCTTCGCGCAGAATCTCGACGAGGGCAAGAAGACGCGCGATGGCGAGGCGACGCTTTGCGGTCGGCGGTTCCCCGTGACGCCAGCGCCTGACGGCGGGCACCGAAACCCCGGCGAGAGCAGCGATGTCTCGCCAGGAGAAACCCTTGCCGGCGAGGTCGTCAAGCAGGTCGCTCGGGCTGCGCTTCGCCAACTCGCGTGCCTTGGCCTCGAGCTGTACGTGAACAGCCCGGTGGTGCAGTTCGCTCACTTGCTGGTCGGTCTGGGCGACATCGCTTCGGAGGAGCCTGGTGCGGTTTCGCAGGTCACCTATCTCGTTGACCACTTCGGAGATCGTACCGGTACGAGTGACCTGCTCCGGCGAGGTCGTTTCGGCACCGGTGATCAGGGTCGGGTCAGAGGTCGTGACGTCAGTCATCGGCCGACTCCTTCATGAACACGTCGTCTCTGAGCTTGTCGGTCACCACAAGGTCGAAAAGGGTCCGAACGGGCGCTCTCAGTTGGTCGCACACCACAAGCAGAGCCGCGGCGTCGTACTCGGGGATGTCGGAAGGCTCCCAGAAGGAGTCGAAATCGAGAGCGAACAACGGCCCGGGCGGCGGGGCATCGGGGCGCTTCAATCTGCCGCCTGGCTGCACGGCGTAGCCCTGCCGGGCGCCGTAGCGCAGGACGAGACTCCGTTCGGTTCCTGTGCCGTAGCGGACCGCACCGTCCCAGGCAGCGGGCTCGTACTCAGCGTCTACCATCGCGTCGAGCTTCGGCGGCAAGAGCGAAACATCAAGCCAATTGCGCCAACTCGATGGCCGGCTCGCCTCGACCTCCGGCACCCGGATCTCGTCGATGTAGCGCATGCCGACTCTTGCGACGCCGTCCGGTTGAACAAGCTCCGCCGCAGCACCAAACACACGCTCGAGAACGGCGCGGAAGTCGAGGTAGTGGCGATACCTCGTGGTCTCGACCGTCAGGCTCGTGTCGGTGATCGCCACGGATAGCGTACGGTCACGAACGGTGAAGCGGGGCACGACCTTTGTCTGGATGGTCTGTGTCCCCGGGGAACCCGGCCCGAAGGCCGCCTCGATCTGCTGGACCTTGTGCGACTCAATGACCCACCCCTCGCCGAGCAGGTCGCGGAATGAGCGCTGCACCGCCATGGGCAACGGTCGCTCGCTGGGAGCCTCAGGAAACCGAACCTCAACGGCGACCAGTGCCAGCGGTGCGTTTGGATAGATCTCGTGGGAATCGGCCATCGCGCTCCCTTCGCTGATCGTCGTGAAAGCAAAAGTGTAAGCGAAAGGTATCATTGCAGTGCTGCCTCTGACAACCCCCGGGGCCCGCGATCGCGGGTGAACGCGGACAGGCTACGCCTGAAGGCAGGCGGGGTGAAGGTCCACGCCCGTGGACGTTTCGACGTGGAACGCTTTGACCGGCTGCGCGATCATGATGCAGCCGACCTCGTAGTCCTGGGGACGGGCGAGGAGGGCGCTCCCCGTGCGGCGGCGGATCGCCTCGATGCGCGCCGCCATCTCAGCGAAGGCCACACCCCACGCGAGCCACACGGGCACGCGCTCATAGCGGGCAAAGAAGCCGAAGCCGGCGATGGCCTTGTGGAGCGCGCCGAGACGGAAGAAGAACGGCGCGCCCGGCGTGATCGCCTTGAAGCCGTGCGGCGAGGGCTGCCAGAAGTCGACCTCGTCCGGCGGCTCGGTGCGGTGCAGGAAGTGCGAGAACCAGCCGAAGTTGGTGTTGGCGATGAAAGCATTGGCCCCAGGCTTTGGTCACGGTTGGACACCGCCGAAGCCGTTCAACACACTCTTGGACACCCCGAGTCCTGAAGCTACCCGATAGATTAGAGCGTAGTCGCTCTGCCGCAGGAGCCGCCCTTTGTCTCGCAAAGCGCCAACAGCCTTCGCACCCGCCGTCGCGAGTCCGGCAAGCGCGGCTCCCTGGGCTGCAGCAGCATGTCCAGCAGCCATGGCGGCGCCAGTCGCCGCGAAAGCCAGCCAGACCTTCTCGTCAGAGAACACGCTGGCTATGTAGTCGGCAAAGTTGCGGGAATCGAGCTGAACAAGCTCCTGCAAGTCCGGCGCCACCTCGCTTCGGATGTGCCTAGCCACTATCTCGGCCCGATTTTCGGAATCGCCGTCCGCCCACGTCTCAGACGCCAACCTCGCGCAACGGGCCCGCAGGCGCGTGACCTCGTCCGAACGATGAGCGGCCATATCAGCCACAAGCTCGGCCTTTCGTGAATCCAAGGGGTCTAGAAACGGAGAAAGGAGCTGACGGAAGTACTCCCACGCAACAACGTCCTGAAGCGTGGCCGTGTCGGGCATCACTGAAGGCTCGATCGGGAGCGCATCGAGGAGCGGGAGTAGAGTGTTGTTCGTCAGGAGTACTTCTCGAAGTCCTTGATCCGCACTCATGGCCCTGACGCGCATCACGTACGCGGATTGAAGTGCTCGCTCAAGCCTGTCGCGCTGAAGCAGCCCCTCGCAGTACTCGTACAGTCTCGGCAAGTCGCGGTCGAACGCAAGATACTGCTCCAAGAAGATGTGTCGAGCCAATTCGCCGCACGCACAGTCAATCGGCGCGGCAACTGCTTGGGCGTCGCCAGACGTGGTGTTGGTGAGGAGTTCCGCAGTGGCTTCCAGGTCAGCCTGTGTAGCCGGATAGACCGGCCAGACGAACATGAGCGCCCTTGCGAGAGGTTGAAGGGTCTTCTGAACCTCTTCGAACGCAGACAGTAGGCTCGCATGAAGGGCTAGAATGCCGGCCAGCTTCTTGCCCCAGTCCGGCTTGCGTTCGTCCATGAGCCTCATCATTTGCAGTGAATCCGGCTCCACAATGAACGGTGGAGTCGTGACCATGATTGGCCAAGAGAAGTAGAGGAAGGCCGCGCCAGAGACTAGGTTCACGGATACCAGGGGGTCAGGAAGGAGGAACGGCGCTGGATGCGCTAGCCGCATTCGGGCTCCGACGGGAGACAAATCTCGCGGAATGGCCATCTCAGGCTTTCCGCCACGCCCGACATTGACGGCAAGAGCCGCTCACTTTGGAAGGCCCACGTTCGTGATGTCCTGCCGACAGAAGTCCGACCCGAGCAGGTAGATAAACTGGTGCTGGCTTTCGTTCATGAACGACTCGATCCACGGCCCGTACTCGCCGTCGAGCATCTCCCGATACTCTGTTGGCTTGTAGCGCGTGAGATGTCCGAAGTAGAAGGCCAGCGCGTAGATCGATAGGAGTTGCGGAAGAACCGAAGCGCGTTCTGACGATGGTGCGAGGTATAGGTAGAAGCGGCGATGAGGCTGGGCGGTCCTGACGACGGCCCACAGGCTTGGTCTTAGAGACTCGATCAGACCTGGCAGTTCATCCGCGGCTCGCCCTGTGTAGACGCGCGGCCGCCTCATCTCCAGACAAGACAGCTTGCGATCGGAGATGGCCTCGGAGCACTCGACCGACCGCCAGAATGAGTCCAGACGAGAGGCCTGCCGGAGGCGTCTGTGCGACCGCGCCACTCGTACTGCCTCGTCACCGAAGAGATGGAGACGAAGCCAGAGCTCGCGACGGCTTCGGTTCTCCCAGAACGTAATCCTCTCAATGCCGATGAAGCGCTCTTCATTCGTTGGCACGGCCGAGCACCACAGGCGATGACCAACCACGACCTGTGGCATCAACCTATCGACGGCGAAGTCAGTCGTCCGGCCGAGAGCAGAGCCGGTCAGGGCACGGTACAGCTCGTCGAAGACATTCACCTGAGCTGGCGAGCGCCGAAACGCGCGGATGCTGGCACCAGTGAGTCCGCCTCCGCCAGGCGACATGACTTCGGCCAACCCGTGCATGGCCTTGGCGCCAGCGAGGGTCGGGTTTCTGAGTGCGATGTACGCTTTCGCCAGATTCAGATAGGAGTAGTACAGCAGGAGAGGTTTCGCTGCCTTGGTCTCCGCAGTCGTTGCGGCGATGGAGAAATCCCTTGCCTGGTCAAGCAGAGCCAGAATCGTGTCGATGGCAGCTGGGTCGCCTTCCTGCCTGGCCATCCGCGCAAGAAACGGCCAAGGGTCAGTGGAGTAGACGCTCGTCTGCGTGCCGTATCGGCGGGTCGAGCGCCGCATTGGCCAGTAGCTGAATTCTGCAGGCCGACCTCTTATCTCCAGGCGCGAACCGTCTCGGGGCGGCGGGAATCTCACAGCCGAGGGACCTGCGCGGCCTCGTACACCTTCAGCACCTCGTCCCCGTAGTGGTTGATCACCTTCACCGCGATCTTGCCGGTCGACGGCGGGTCGAACGGGCGGCTCACCGTGCTGTAGAGGCTGGCCCAGGCGGCCTCGTCGATCTCGGCCTTGAGAGCACGCTGGAGCTTCTTGTAGGGCTCGTCGGCGCCGGTGAAGTAGGCGTGGCGGACGAAGAAGCTCTCCTCGTTGTAGTTGGTGTCGATGAACCAGCAGGCGATCTCGTCGGTGGTGTCGGAGCGAATCTCGCCGCTGGTGGGGTCGTAGACGTCGAGGCCGCGCAGCTCCACCTGCAGCTTGCCGTCGGGGAGGGTGCGCAGCTCGAGGTCGGGCTCGCCGAAGACCATGAAGAGGTTGCCGGCGCCGGTGCTCTTGAGGAGCTTCTGGTCGCCGGTGTCCATGGCGAGGTCGGGATTCATGCGTGTGATCAGGATGGTGAGGTTCGGCCACTGCCTGGCCTCCTCGCCGACGTAAGGATCGAAAGCGAAGGCGCAGACGACGAGCATCGGGAAGCCCTCGCCCTTGCGGGCTTCCTTGGCGGCTTCCTTCACCCAGTCGGCATCGACGGTGCCGTATTCCGGACCAACGGAGATGGCCGCGCGCAGGGTCTTGCCGCTTGCGTCGGTGTACTCGCCGACAGCATGGATGTACGTGCCGGCGTAGGGCTCGATGCTCTCGAAGACGAGGCGCTCGTTCTTGAAGGTGTTCTGCACGCCGGCCTTGCGCAGGTTGTCCAGGATGATGGCGACGAAGTCGGCGGCGTCGCGGGCCGGCGGAGCTTCGCCGGCCGGCCCGTCGGGTGCCGTTGGCCCAATTCCAACGTCGCCCGCGAGCACCCGGTGCGGCGAGAGGCTCTCGACCGTGAACGGCCCGGTCACGCGGATGCGCGAGGGGTCCTCGTAGGGCTGGTCGTAGAGCAGCTCGGTGTCGGCGTGACGGCGGATGGCGGCGTCGATCGCCGCGCGCGACATGCCCTCACGGATCGCGCTGCAAGTCGCGTAGCTGGTCGAAGTGATGGCTGAGGCGCGGCGCAGCACGAAGCCCCGCCGCACGTCCTCTCGGAAGGGACCTCCAGAGGGAGCCTGGCCAAAGGCCGCGGCCTGCTTGACGGCGCCCGCCTTGGAGTCGGCGAGAAGGTAGTAGGGGAACGTGCCGGCCATCAGGCGGGCACGAGCCAGTGCGAGAGCGACACGGCTGGTGTCGACGGTTATCCATCTGCGACCCCACTGTTCCGCCACGTAGGCCGTGGTGCCGCTCCCGCATGTCGGATCGAGAACGAGATCGCCGGGGTCGGTGGACATCAGGATGCAGCGCTTCGCTATCTCGGTGTTCGTCTGAACGACGTACACCTGATCCGGTGCGCCGCCCAGACGATCCCACCAATTCGACAGGATTTTGTAGGGCGCATCGTCGAGGTAACGCTTGTAGTCGATGGTCTCACCGCCAATGAGACGGTCCGCCAGAGCCAGTCGTCGCATGCCCGCAATGGAGCCGTCATCAGTTTGTGCCGTGTGTGACCAACACCGACCCTTCGGCGGCGTATAGACCTTCCCATCGAGCTCGAAAGGGACGCTCTGGTTCTTCCGGTAGCCGCCGTTTGTAATGGGCCATGGCCGGAATAGCCGTACACCGGGATGATCGTGGAACAGCTGCTGTGGGCGCAGCCGGTAGTCGAGTGTCGACCCATCTGGCCCCGGAACTGATCCAATGTCAAACTGGCGACCGTCTGAGAGTTCGACCCAACGGAACTCACCCAGGGTCTCGGCGTCCAAATCGCGTTGTTCGAAAAGCTGCCGGTACTTGATGCCGGTGCCGCCGGACACGTGTCGCGAGGTCTTCGAGTACCAAAGGAGGTAGTCGTTCACGGGGTCGAGAAGGCCGGACTTCTGGCTCCCCTTCTTCTTCACCAGAATAGTGACCACCTCACACTCGCTCCCGAACACCTCGTCCATCACGCAGCGCACGAGGTGCACGTTCTCGTCGCCGATCTGCACGAAGATGCTGCCGCTCTCGGTGAGGAGCTCGCGCGCGACCGTCAGGCGGTCGCGCAGGTACGCGAGGTACGAGTGGATGCCGAGCTCCCAGGTGTCGCGGAACGCCTTGATCTGCTCGGGCTGGCGGGTCGCGTCCTCGGCCTTGCCGTCCTTGACGTCGCGCTTGCGCGTGCTCACCTGCCAGTTGGAGCCGAACTTGATGCCGTAGGGCGGGTCCATGTAGATCATCTGGACCTTGCCCTTGAGGCCCTCCTTCTCGGCCAGCGAGGTCATCACCAGCAGCGAGTCGCCGAGGATCATGCGGTTGGCCCAGTTCTGCTCGTGGCGGTAGAACTCGACCAGCTCCTGGAAGGGGATGCCGTCGAAGTCGTTGAAGAGCGTCAGCTCGGGCTCGGGCTCGCCCTTGCGCGCCGTCTCGCGCAGGTTCTCGATGATCGCCTGCGGCAGGATCTTCTCCTGGATGTAGATGGGGACGACCGGCACCTCGAGGGCGCTGCCGGTCCTGCTCGTCCTTGCCCTTCCAGACGAGCTGCGGGTCGAGCGACGGGTCGCGGGGGTAGAGCATGCGGCCCGGCTGCGTCTCGTCACCCTCGACGAAGCCGCGCAGCTCGTTGGTGGGGATGTTGGTGCGCTTGTCCTGGTGACGCAGGGAGTCGACGGGCTTGGGGCCGTCGTTCTTCTTCGCACGGGCCATCAGTCTGGCTCCTGCTCGACCAGCGGCGACAAGGCGTCTCGAAGCGGCGGCAGCTCGTTGCGCACCACACCCCAAACGACGCGGTAGTTGATGTCCCAGTAGTTGTGGACGATGCGATGCCGCATGTCGACCACCTTGGGCCAGTCGATCTCCGGGTGCTCCTGCTTGAACTCGTCGGAGAGATGCCGAGCCGATTCCCCGACGTTCTGCACTGACGCCGCAACGGACTTGCGCGTGCGCCTGTCGGCCGTGAACCGTCTGCGATCGTAGCCTTGGCAGAAGTCGATCGCGTCGTCGATCTCGATGAGCATCCGTGTCACGAGCGCGACATCGTCAGGCTGCATAGAGCTCCTCCACGTCCCGCTGCAAGGCCCTCTTCATGTGGGGGTTGAGGAACTCGACCTCGACAAGATCGATCGTGCGGCCGCCGAACAGCTCCGCCAATTCGTCAAAGATCGGCAGGATGTCCACGTCGTCGGGCGCGTCCGGGTCGAACTCGACCAGAACGTCGATATCACTGTCGGGACTGAAGTCGTCGCGCAGCACGGAGCCGAAGAGTGCGAGGCGTTTCACGGCGCGGCGCCGGCAGATGGCCGCCAACTGCTCCTGCGAGAACCTGACACGAGCTCGGCTCATGGCTCGTCTCCCTCCTTCAAGCCGCGTTCAGTATCGGCTACATACACGGTACGCGCCTCATCGAGGATCTGGTCACCAATGTAGCGCACCGGCTGTCCATGCATCACGTCAGCGGTGTGTCCGAGCAGTCCCGACAGCTCGTCGTCGAAGCCGAACACCTTCCAACCAGAGGGCGCGCCCGGGCCGAAGTCGACCATCATGTCGACGTCGCTGTCGGGGCCGAAGTCGTCGCGCAGCACTGAGCCGAACAGGCGGATGCACTTGACGTCGTACTGGCGACAGAGCCCGCGGAACGCATCCACGCGGGTGTCGAGGAGCGAGTGGAGACGCGCCTCAGCCGCCGGATCGACTTCACACGCGCCTGTATCTGCCTGTGACATCACACCCTTGTCCGCGGCTCTGTCTTCCTGGTAACGCCAGGTGGGCTCGACCGGCAAGAGGGCCTCGAGCTGCTCGACGATGACTGGGAACTCCGTGGTGACGATCCGCCACATCTCGGCCGGGTCCCCGTGGAAGTGCTCGTCCTCGACGCGGGCGCGGATCTCGGCCAGGTCATTCCAGGGGATCTCGGGATGAGCTGCTCTGAAAGAATCGGACGCCTTGAGGGGCCGGGTCGCGAGACGCATGAAGTGGTAGGCGACCACGTGCGGACCAGTACGGTCCGCCGCGAACTCCTCGAGGGTGCTGCGGCCGACCGTGTCCATCGCCTCCCGGATCTCGTCGCGCATCAGCGCCACGTAGAGCGTGTCGTCGTGCTGCGTCATGCCCTGACCGCCCCGAGTCTGAGCTGGTCGACCGACGCAGACGGCAGCGGCCGCTCCAGCCACTCGCGGCCATCGAGCGCGCGCCCAGTCTCTTTGCGGCGCACGCCACCCCATTGCTTGAACCAGAACGGGACACCGGCGGCGAGGCACTGGTCGCGCACCGAGCGCGCCCAGTCGGGATGCAGCGGTCGCGCACCGGAACCGGACTCGCCGCCGAGGATCACCCAGTCGATCCCCGTGAGGTCGAGATCGCTGACCGGGCCGAGCAGCGGCTCAAGGACGAGGTACTTGAGGGCCGCGGGCGTCCGGCGGAGCCAGTCCGCGCGGCCTGCGTGCGCCTCGTCCTCCACGGTCGCGCCCGCCCACACGTTGGCAGGCCAGGGCAGGTGAGCGCTCAGGCGAGCCATGCGCTCGGGCCGCTTGGTGAGCAGGTGAAAGCGGTGCTGCGGGGCGCGCGTCATGACGCCGAACACGCGCGCCACGAACTCGTCTGGCACCTGCTCGTGGAAGAGGTCGCCCATGAAGCTGACATACACCGTGCGGGGCCTGGCCCAGCGCAGCGGCCGCTCCAGCAGATCCTCGTGCGTCGTCACCTTGAAGCCGTTGGCGTACCGCCCCTGGCCCATGCCCCGCAGCCGCCACGCCATGCGCTCGGCCCAGCAGTTCGCACACCCCGGGCTGACCTTGGTGCAGCCCGTGGTGGGGTTCCAGCTCTCCTCCGCCCACTCAATGCCGCGGCTCAAGCCGGAGCCTCCTCCCGAATCGAACTCGCGTCAGGCTCCGCCGCGAGGTGCGCCCGGATCGTGTTCTTCGCGTCCCACGGGTCGCTGATCTCGAGGAAGCTCCAGCGACCGAAGCGGCCGTCGTTGTTGACGGCCGGCACCCAGAGGGTGCGAGCCGTCTCGACCTTGGCCGCCTTCTCCGGCTTGGGCTCGCCCGAGACCTCGATGATCAGGTTGAGCGGCTGCGCGCCGTCAGGCGCCCGCAGCCGCACGATGAAGTCGGGGACGTAGTTGTGTGCTTCGCCCTCGTAGGTGTACGGGATCTCGAAGCCGAGGTTGTGGTTCTTCACGTAGCTCTCGACCTCATCCATACCCTCGAGCGTCTGCGCCATCTTCTGCTCCCACGAGTCGGTGTCGCAGACCACGTGCGAGATGTGGCACTTGTCGGCGGCCGTCTGCCAGACGGGCCGTGCCGTGTCGAAGTCGACGTAGCTGGTGGAGCCCACCGTGTCGTAGGTCCGCAGGATCGGCAGCAGCGTGCGCTCCCCCGGCGTCGAGGCGACGATGGCGTGGTAGATCTTCTCGGCAGCGCGATGCGCGTACTCGACCAGAAGGAGCATCTGCGGAAAGGCGTCGTCCTTGCAGGTGAGGCACTGCTGCCGCCAGGCGCGCACGGCCGCAAGGATCTGCGGGATGAGCCACGGCTTGTCCGCCGGCTTGCCCGCTGCGTCGTCGACGCGGAAGTACTGCTCGTAGATCAGCTTGGTGAGCAGGAAGTCCACCTCCTGCTCGCGCTTGGCCTTGAGCTGGTCGAGCGTGTGGATCACGGTCTTGCCGATGAGCGGTGCGTTCTCGACCTCGGTGGGCACCTCGGCCGTCGAGAGCGACATCCGGGAGCTCTCACTGAACTCGATGCGCAGCTGTTCGCCCGCGAGTTCGTAGCGGTACCCGGTGAGCCGCGGGAAGGTGAGCTCATGGGCCACGCGCTCGGGCAGCGCCCGCACCCGCGTCGCCTTCTTGGGCAGCACCGGCATCGAGATGACCGGGCCGACCGGGATGAACGAGAACGGCACGCCGTAGACCTCGGCGTACTCGGCCGGGAACATGTCGTGCTCATCCGTCACGTAGGTCGTGCGACGCAGCGCCCGCCCGACGACCTGCTCGCAGAGCAGCTGCGTGGAGAAGGCGCGGATGCCGAGCACGTGCGTGACGGTGTTGGCGTCCCAGCCCTCGGTGAGCATCGAGACGCTGACGACGCACTTGATCTGCTCACCGAGGCGCCCCGCCTTGCCGACCGTGTTCATCACCTCTCGCAGGAGGTCCTCGTCGGTGATCGCGTCTACGTCGCGCTCCGGGAAGCGCTGCCGGTACTGCGCCTTGAACTCCTCGATCTCGCGCGCCGCGTCCTTCTTGAACTCGGCGCCGAGCTGCTCGCCGGACTCGAGCTGCGCGGAGTCGATGAGGACCGTGTTGGGGCGGTCCAGCCACTGCCCGTGCTCCACGTTGCTGAAGAGCCGCAGCTTGCCGGGGGCGACGCTGGCTCTGGCTTCGTCGCCTTCACCGACCCACTGCTCCCAGCCGGCGATCCAGTCGAAGACGAGCTTGGAGACGTTGGTGTTGTTGCAGACGATGATGAACACCGGCGGCGTCAGGCGGCTGCCCTCACCGCGCTCCTCCGCCGCCCGCGTCCACGACTCGAAGTACTGCTCGTAGTTGCCGTAGAGGGTCTCGAGCGCGCCCTCGAGTTCCTTTGGCAGCCTGGGCATGCCGCCGGCGACGTCGTCGGTCTTGCGGCCCTTCTTCGGCAGGCTGTCCTTCACGTGCGGCCACAGGTGCCGGTACTTGGGGATCTCGGAGGTCATCGAGTTGTCCGCGACCGGCACGCGCGGCACCTTGACGATGCCGCACTCGATGGCGTCGACAAGCGAGAAGTCGCTCACGACCCACGGGAACAGCGTGCCCTCGCTGTAGCCGGAGCCGCGCAGGAAGAAGGGCGTCGCCGAGAGGTCGTAGATGGCGCGGATGCCGATCTTGCGCTTGATCGCCTCGAGACCGCTGATCCAGACGCGCGCCTCTTCGTCGCGCTTCTGGGCCTCCTTGCGGTCGTCGCCCTTGAGGTCGCCGGCCGACACCTCCTCGGCGGTCTCGGCCGGCTTGCCCCGGTAGCAGTGGTGCGCCTCGTCGTTGATGACGACGATGTTGCGCTTGTTGCCGAACTCGCGGC
This sequence comes from uncultured Thermoleophilia bacterium, assembly GCA_963696935.1. Lineage (GTDB taxonomy): Bacteria > Actinomycetota > Thermoleophilia > UBA2241 > UBA2241 > CAIXSE01. Next base: position 16,321 of record CAVOMB010000084.1, read on the forward strand.
AGACGCGCCGCACCATCTGGTCGGGCGTCTCGGTGAAGGGGCTCTGGGAGGGCGCGTTGCGGCCGGCAAGGATCTTCTTGGTGAGCGTGCCGGCCTTGACGTTCTCGTGCAACAAGAAGGCGTGGAAGTTGGTGATGACGACGGTGGCCCGGTTGAGCCGGTCCATGAGCTCGAGGGGCACGACGTCGTGCTTGCGGTAGTAGTTCTCGCCGTCGTTGGGCAGCAGCACCCGCAGGCGGTCGCGGATGGTGATGCCCGGCGCCACGATGAGGAACGAATCGCTGAACCGGGCGTCCTGCGGATTCTCGATCTTGTTGAGCGCCTGCCAGGCGATGAGCATCGCCATGACGACCGTCTTGCCGCTGCCGGTCGCCATCTTGAAGGCGCGACGGTCGAGCCCCGGGTTGGCGGCATCGTTGGCGTCGCACAGCTTGTTCAGCAAGTACGGGTTGCCGAGCTTGGGCACGTACTCGTGCAGGTAGATCGCCGTCTCGACCGCCTCGATCTGGCAGAAGAACAGGCGGCGGTCGCGGTCGCGCCGCTGCCAGTATTCGAGCAGGCGGCGCGTGACGCGCGTGATGCCGGGGTAGCCGCGCTTGCGCCAGTCGCCGACGGCGGTGCGCACCTCGTTGATGTAGTCGTTCTCACGCAGCCGGTCGTCGGTCCACTCCGTACCGAGCTCGAGCTGCTTGCCCCTCTTCTTGGGCTGCGCCACCGGGATGAAGTAGGCGCTCGGGCGGCGCTCGTCGACGATCTCGTTGGTGATGCCGTCGTCGTCGAACTTGTAGTGCCGCCCCGGCTCGTCAAAGGCCGAGTTGATGACCGGGTTCTCGATGACGGCTTCGCGCACGAAGGTCCTCCACGGTCCGCATGGCTCCCACCTCGGCGGCGCCTCCACGTCACCGGCGACTTCTAAGTGTATAGGACAGGGTTGACGGAAAGGAGAGTCCGGTCTGCGCTGCCGGGCAGGTACGTGGTCGACAGGAGAATCTCCATCGCAGCTCCTCGCTCTACCCCGTCACGGACCCCTCGGCGTCGACGGCGTCGAGCCACTGATCGAGCCCATCCGGGGGCATCGCAAGAAGGCGCGTCACGACCCCATCGCGTCACGACCCCATCGCGTCACGACTCCATGGTCGCCGGCCAGGGTGAGCATGTCACCACTCGGCCGCGTCGAGCAGCTTCATCAGGTTGCGTTTCTGCTTGTGGGCGGTCCGGACCGCGGCCACGCGCGCGGGGAACTCGTCGCTTCGCTCGAGCCGCGCGAGCAGGTCCCTGATCGTGTGCAGACCGGCGACCGCGTCCTCATAGCCTCGCGCGTTCCTTGCAGCGATCGAGCCCTCCACCTGCCGCTCATAGATGGGCAGGGCATCCGCGGGGTGGTCGGTCGCACGCGCTCGCGCGAGCGCCATCCAGAGCGAGGCGGTGCAGCCTCCGGCGACCGCCTCGTCCCAAGCCGCGTCGGCGGCGCCCTCCCAGAGCAAAGCGCCGACCACCTCGGAGCGGTCCGCCGGCCACCCCAGGCCGAAGTCGGGCGCGCAGGGCCGCTCGCGCAGGCGGTCCAGCGCCCGCTCCCGCCACACGTCCCATTGGCCGGCGCGCGCGGCGCGCACCTTGAGCCGCTGATACGAGTCGAGGACGGGGCGCCGCTCCAGGAGCGACCACATGAGCAGCACCGCGTCCGCCCCGCGCCCGTGCCGCTCGTACTCGTCCGCGAGGACGTCCAGAAGGCGGGTGTCGTTGCAGTCCGGGTAGGCCGCCAGGCCGCGCTCGGCCCACGTGAGCGCGTCGTCGTGGCGGCCGGCCGCAGCGCAGAGCTCCGCGATCTCCACAAAGTGGTAGGGAGAGCTGAGGTCACGCTCCTTGACGGCGATGAGGCCATCCAGGTCTCCGTCGAGCTCCGCCAGGGTGCGCATCACGTAGGTGATCGTGAACCGGCGCGTCGAGTGGATGCTCTCGTCCCCCGGTGCGAGGGTCGGCGTCTGGGCCCACGCCTCGTCGGCCCGGCGTCGGTAGGCGGCCAGGCCGGTCTCACCGAGGACATCGGCGTAGATGGCCGCCGCTCCCAGGAAGATCTCCCAGTCGGAGTGCGTCTCCCACTCGAACAGCCTCTCCGCGAGCGCCACCGGGTCCGGGTGTGCCCGCAGGCACGCCTCGTGATGAAGGGCGACGAGGCGGTCTCTGATGTCCGCCATGTGACCGGAGGAGTCGTCCACGGAGCCGAGCGCGTCTTCGAGGCACACCAGCGCATGCTCACACAGATCGACCGCCTCGGCGGCCAAGCCGTCCTGGAGCAGCTTGTCAAGGGAGTCGATGAGCTCGTCGATGCCCCGTGAGTAGTCGTACATCGACCGGTAGCCGATGAAGTCGGCCGGCCAGATCACGTCGTGGATGACCTGCCGGTAGCCCGCGACGCGGGCGCCGGACCCGCCGACGCCCTGGGCCGCCGCAGCCTGGAGCTCCAGGCGCCCCCTGAGGAACTCGTCTTCGGCCGCCTGTTCGAGAAGGAGATCCACCAGGCGGGACATCTCCAGGCCCTCGAGGTAGTCACGCAGCCCTGCGTCCGGCGGCGCGCCGGCGGCACCGCCGCCGAGCTCGGCGTCGAAGGCGGCCAGCCCCACCGCCACGCAGTGCTTGCAGAACAGCCCGTCCGCCGCCACCGGGCAGGTGCAGGAGAACTGGGGCTCACCGTCGTCGAGCCAGAGACGCACCCGGTAGGCCTCCGCACCCCGCACGGTGGCGGAGAGCTCGTCGCAACCGACCTTGAGTCGCTTGACCCTACCGTCGACGGCATAGCCGTGCCCCCGCTCAAAGGAGCGGCCCCAAGCCAGCGCCCGGAGCGCCTCCGGGCCGAACGAGCTGCGCAGGTCCCCGGTCATCAGTACGAAGGATACCTGAGGGCGCAGACGGCTGTGCGACTTCCGGTCGCGCCAAGTGCATCCCCGACCGTGACCGCCCTGCTCGCTTATGTGCTTTGATCGATACTGGCGGAGGTGCACCGTGACGACCCTTGATGACACCCATGCGCTCGTTGTGGCCGAGGCTGAAGCCGAAGGTCCCGAAGCCGTAGCCGAGTTGCGCCTCCTGGAGGACCGCTACAGGCTCGCCTCCGACCTCATCGGCCGCCGGCGCAGCTTGCACATGACCCAGCAGCAGCTCGCGGCCGCCTCCGGCATCCGCCAGAGCGAGATCAGCCGGATCGAGGGCGGCAACGGCAACCCGACGCTCAAGACCATGGGCGCCCTCGCGAGAGCGCTCGGTGCGGAGCTGCGGCTGTCCGCGAGCTGAGGCGACCCCGGCCCAGCTCACAGGCGCCAAGCGCCGGCACACGTCGGTTCTGCGGGGGAAGGAGTGGTGGCGAGGGTCAGAATTGAACTGACGACACCACGATTTTCAGTCGTGTGCTCTACCAACTGAGCTACCTCGCCGCCGGACGAAAAAAGCGCCCGGGAGGGCCTCGACATGCTACCTGCGAGGCTGCGGAGGGTCAACCTGACCGGGCCCGGGCGCCGTGAGGCGGGCCGGGCCCGGTCGGGGTCTGACGGAAGGTCGTGGCGCTCAGCCCTCGGACGTGTCCAGCTCGGAGTGCAGCAGCACGCTCTCGATGTCCTCGTCCGGCAGGAACACCTTGACGAGGTCGCGCTCCTTGCTCGGCGGCAGCAGGCAGAGCACGTAGTCGCCGGGCAGGATCTCGGTGGACCCGCGGACGACCAGCGCGCTGCCGGCGCGCACGACGGCTGCGAGCAGCGCGCCCTCCGGCAGGTCGATGTCCTGCACGTAGGTGTTGGCGAACGGTGAGTTGTCGCCCACTTCGAGCTCGACCAGGTCCAGGTTCTGCTTGCGCAGCGACAGCAGGTGCACGAACTTGTGCACCGGCAGCTCGTGCATGATGAGGTTGAGGAGCGATGTGGTGGCGCTGATGGTGGCCTCGACACCCAGCAGGTCGAACGTCGGCTGGTTGAACGGGTTGTTGACCCGCGCCACGACCTTGGGCACACCGAACTTGAGCTTGGCGATCTGCGAGATGATGATGTTGTCCTCGTCGTCGCCGGTGACGGCCACGACCATGTCGCAACGGCCGATGCCGGCCTCCTCGAGGACCCACACCTCGGTGCCGTCGCCGAACACCAGAGACTCGTCGCCGAGCTCCTCGGCGACGATGGAGAACCGTGACGAGCGCTGCTCGACCAGCACGATCTCGTGGCCGAGCCGCATGAGCTGCCGGGCCAAGTTGAGCCCGACCTTGCCGCCGCCGACGATGAGCACGAACATGGCTCAGCCCTCCGCGACGGGGAGTTGACAGGCGCGTACGGCGTCGAAGAGCGCGATGCGCACGTCCTTGGTGGGGCACACGGTACGGATGCCCGCCTGCTGGAACAGCTCGGCGCGCAGCGGGTCGTACACGCGCGCCACGGCGCATTGGATGCCGTACTTCTTCTGCGCGACCTGGGCGATGACGATGTTGGTGTTGTCGCCGTCGGTGCAGGCCACGAACGCGATGGCCTCTTCGATGCCGGCCTCGCGCAGGACGTCCCAGTCGAGCGCGCGGCCGACGACGAACTCGCCGGGGAAGTCGTCGCCGAGCAGGTGGAAGGCGTCGGGGCTCTCGTCGATGATCGAGACGTCGAACCCCTGCGTCACCAGGTCACGGGCGAGACCGGAGCCGACACGGCCGCACCCGGCTATCACGACATGCATGGCACTCTCCTAGTCCTTGGCGCTGGCGCCGGATGATCCGGCGTCGCCGCTCGAGCCTGGGCCCGACGGCGCCCGCTGCTGCAGGGCGTCGGCGACGGTCGAACCCTCCGTAGGATAGTCCTTGGGAACGAGGTTGAGGAGCACCTCGCAGGGCGCGTGGTCGAGCACGTAGTCCGTCGTCCGCCCGAAGATGAGGTTGCCGATACGCCGCTTGCGCGTGGTGCCGAGCATGATGACCTCGCTACGGACGCGCGCGGCCTCCTCGACGATCGCGCGTCCCGCCTGCCTGGCGGTGACGACGTTGGGCGTGAACTTGACCTTGAACTGCGAGGCGATGAGCGCGCCGGCCCTGAGGACCTTGTCCGCCTTGGCGCGCTCGTTGACGAGGCGCGCGTCGAGCGGCAGGTTCAGCGGCACCTCGATGACGTACAGGCCGTTGATGGACGACTTCTTCTCCGTGGCGAGCTGGCAGGCGAGGACCATCATCTCGTCGCTGATGCGCGTGCCGGTGATGGGCACGAGGATCTGGTCGTAGTCGATGTCGGCCTGCATGCTCAGGGGGACGACGACCTTCTCCACGGTCTTGGTGAGCGAGTACCCCTTGGCCTTGCGATAGACCACGTACACGATGATGCCGAGGCCCATCCAGGAGAAGCCGATCAGACGCCCCTCGGCGTGCGTGGCGACGACGACGCACCACACGACGAACGTCCCGATGCCGCCGATCACCGAGAGCACCGGCAGTTGCTTGCCGCGGATGGTGATGCTGAGCGGCGTCCTGAACGGACGGCGCAGGTCGGGCTCCTTGAAGCGCAGGACGACGACGGAGATGTGCGCCGCCGTGAACGAGATCATGGCGCCGAACGCGTAGAGGTCGGCGAGGAAGAACGTGCTCCCGGGTAAGATGATCACGCACGCCACTACGCCGAACACGATGATCGCCACGTACGGCGTCATGCGCTTCGGGTGCACGCGACCGAGGATGGGCGGCACCTGGCGGTGCTGCCCCAGCGAGTAGGCGAGCCGGGACACGCCGATGAGCCCGGCGTTGGTGGCGATCACAAGGATCGTGGCCGCCAGGACACCCACCCAGACGCCCAGGATGCTGCGCAGCCAGGCGAGGCTGTCGGGGATGAACCTCACCAGGCCCTGCACGGGGTCTTCGATGAAGTTGCTGCCGAGTTGCGTGCCGTACATCCTGGTGTACTGCACTCCGTCGCGCGTGTAGACGTCGCCGGTCGGCTTGACCTTCGCGGTGGCCGGCATCAGCGTTCGTTGCCCGACGGCCTCGGTGGGCAGGTAGGCGGTCACCGAGGGGTCGCCGGAGAGCACGTAGGTGCCCTTGATCTTGCCCGGCTTGACCTCGACCTGCTGGACGTAGCCCGTCCGGGGGTCGACGCGGAGCTCGTTGCTGCCGACAGGCATGGCGGACAGCGCCACCAGCGACATGCCGATGTACACGACGATCACGGTGACCAGCACCATGTTGATGGCTCTGGGCACGTCGCGGTCCGGGTTGGCGGCCTCCTCGGACATGTTGGAGATGGTCTCGATGCCCGTGTAGGCGATCGTGCCGATCGAGATGGCGTAGACGAACTGACGGAGCGTAGGCGCCGACCAGAGCTGGACCTGCTCGATGAGGAGCCGCGGGGCGAACAGCAGCAGCATGCCGATGACCATGATCAGCACCTGGGTGGCCAGGTCCGCGACCGCCAGGATGACGTTGAGGCGTGCCGCCTCCTTGATCCCGACGACGTTGATGGCGACGAGCCCGAGGATGACGACGACGCCGCCGATCGAGTTGTACGGCCAGGTCTTCAGGATCGGCCAGAACACCGCGAGGTAGTTGGGGACGAAGAACGCCGAGATGGCGATGGTGACGATGTAGTCGAGCATGAGCGCCCAGCCGGCGCCGAAGCTCACGAACTCGTTGAAGGCCCGGCGCGTGAAGCTCGACGAGCCGCCGGCCTCCGGGAGCATGGCCGTCGCCTCGGCGTAGGACCAGGCAGTGGTCACGAACAAGAGGCCGGTCAGGGTGAAGACGACCGGCGTGAGCCCCATGGCGTAGGCCGCCACCACGCCGAGGGCGTAGTAAATCGACGAGCCGACGTTGCCGTACGCCGTGCTGAAGAGGGCCGGGACCCCCAGCACCTTCTGGAGGCTCTGTCCCTCACGTGTCCTTCTGCGTGCCACGGTCCCCCGTCTCCCCCCGCTATCTCATCGTCCACCAGCGCAAGCCAGCGAGCATGAGCAGCAGCACCCCGGCGATGAGCTGGATGGAGAGAGGCCAGACGCCACCCGAGGCCCCTCTGATGACCAGCAGGACGCCCAGGACGCCCATGACGATGACGATGATCTGTCGAGTTCTCAGCATATCCATGATGAAGCCGGCTCGCCGTGAGCGGGCCGGCTTCTGGACGCCGAATGTACCACCGCCCGGCCACGCGTACAAGCACGCCGTCAAGATGCCATCAAGCCTGCAAAAGCAGGTGTTGAGAACCCGTAAAGGCCACTCCACCTCGGCCAAAGGGCGGATGCCGGAAGATGGAGGTTCCTGGTAGCCCGAAGACGGAGACGCCCCCGCCCCCGGGGAGAAGCGTACGCAGAACGCCGGCGGGCGGCCCGAGGGCCGCCCGCCGGCGTCTCACTGAGCGCGGCCGAGACCGCACTGGTGCACTTCTGCTACTTGATGAGGAACGGGATGACGAGCAGGGCCACGATGTTGATGACCTTGATCATCGGGTTGATGGCGGGGCCGGCGGTGTCCTTGTAGGGATCGCCGACGGTGTCGCCGGTGACGGCGGCCGCATGGGCGTCCGAGCCCTTGCCGCCGTACTCGCCGTCCTCGATGAGCTTCTTGGCGTTGTCCCAGGCGCCTCCGCCCGAGGTCATGCTGATCGCCAGGAAGATGCCGGTGATGATGCAGCCCATGAGCACCCCGCCGAGCACTTCAAAACCGTGCTGACGGAAGGCGAGGCCGATGATGATCGGCGTGAGCACCGGGATCGCGGCCGGGAGCAGCATCTTGTTGATGGCCGACTTGGTGACGATGTCGACGGCGGTGGCGTAGTCCGGCTTCTGGCTGCCGTCCATGATGCCCGGCATCTCGCGGAACTGCCGCCGGACCTCCTCGACCACCTGGCCGCCGGTCTTGCCGACCGCGGTCATGCAGAGCGAGGCGAACAGGTACGGAAGCATGCCGCCGATGAAGAGGCCGGCGAGCACCCACGGGTTGTCGATCATGAACTTGATCGTGTCGTGGAAGTTGTACTTCTGCAGGAAGTGCTCCTGCAGGTCGAGCGTGTACGAGACGAACAGGATCAGAGCCGCGAACCCGGCGGAGCCGATCGCGTAGCCCTTGGTGATGGCCTTGGTGGTGTTGCCGACCGCGTCGAGCGGGTCGGTGGTCTGGCGCACGGACTCCGGCATGTTCGCCATCTCGGCGATGCCGCCGGCGTTGTCGGTGATGGGGCCGTAGGCGTCGATGGCCACGATGATGCCGGTCATGGAGAGCATGGCCATGACGGCGACGGCGATGCCGTAGAGACCGGCCTGCCCGCCGCCGGCGGCGGTGTAGCTCACGAGGATGCCGGCGGCGATGACGAGCACCGGCAGGGCCGTGGACTGCATGGAGACCGCGAGGCCCTGGATGATGTTGGTGGCGTGCCCCGTGGTGCTCGCCTTGGCGATGCTCTTGACGGGGTTGTAGCGCGCTGCCGTGTAGTACTCGGTGATCACGACGATGAGCGCGGTGACGACGACACCGGTGACGGCCGCCAGGAAGAGGCGTGTGACCGACGGGACGCCGAACGCCTGGGCGGCGCGGTTGCCGAGCATCCAGTCGGTGATCGGATAGAAGAGGACGATGGCGATGACGGCGGACACCGAGAGGCCCTTGTAGAGCGCGTTCATGATGTTGTTGCTCTTGCCGAGGCGCACGAAGAAGGTGCCGATGATGCTGGCGATGATGCTGACGCCGCCGATGACGAGCGGGTAAAGCACGGCCGGCTTGTAGACCACGTCGGCGTTGACGTGGATGAGCAGGCCCTTGGCGATTCCGGCGACGTCGACCTGGCCACGGAACGTCAGGAACGCCAGGAGCATCGCGGCCACGGCCGTGACGGCGTAGGTCTCGAACAGGTCGGCGGCCATGCCGGCGCAGTCGCCGACGTTGTCGCCGACGTTGTCGGCGATGACGGCCGGGTTGCGCGGGTCGTCCTCGGGGATGCCCGCCTCGACCTTGCCGACGAGGTCGGCGCCCACGTCGGCGGCCTTGGTGAAGATGCCGCCGCCGACGCGCGCGAACACGCTGATGAGGCTGCCGCCGAAGCCGAGCCCGACCAGCGCGGCGACGTCGCCGGTGATCCAGTAGTAGATGCTGACGCCGAGCAGCGCGAGGCCGACCACGAGCATGCCGGTCACGGCGCCGCCGCGGAAGGCGACGGTGAGCGCGCGGCCGAGGCCCTGGCGAGCCGCCTCGGCGGTGCGCACGTTGACGCGCACGCTGACCATCATGCCGATGTAGCCGGCGGCGGCCGAGAGGCAGGCGCCGATGACGAACCCGACGGCGGCGTGCCAGCCGTACGTCCAGTCCTTGCCGACGCCGAGCGCCACGAGGAGCACGACGAAGACGACCACGCCTACCATGGCGATGGTGCGGTACTGCCTGGCCAGATAAGCCTTGGCGCCCTCCTGCACGGCGCCGGCGATCCTCTGCATGACCTCGTCGCCCGCAGGCAGTCTCAGCAGCCACCTGATGAGCAGCACGCCATAGATCACGGCGATCAGCCCGCAGATGACCGCCACGAGTATGGCGTTGTTGGATACGAACGAAGACACAGCCTTGCTCCTTTCTAGACCCCTCCTACGCGGGCGCGGGGGGAGCGCTCGTCGTTCTTGCGCTCGTCGTTCTTGCCCTTAGCCCAGGTACTTCCCGATGAGCAGGTCGAGCCTCTGCTTGGTCGCCGGCGGGATGAGCTCCGCCGGCGTGTTGATGGCGAACTCCACCGCGTGATTGCAGCGTTCGCAGTCACGGCTGAGATCGAGAGCGCCCACGACGCGCCGGACGATGGCTTGCGCGGTGGCGACGTTGCGCCGGACGTTGCCCAGAACCTGCTCCAGCGTCACGTCTTCTTCGCCTTCATACCAGACGTCGTAGTCCGTGACCATCGCCATGGTGGCGTAACAGAGCTCTGCCTCGCGCGCCAGCTTGGCCTCCTGCAGGTTCGTCATGCCGATGATGTCGAACCCGAACTGCCGGTAGACGTTGCTCTCCGCGCGCGTACTGAACTGCGGACCCTCGATGCAGACGTACGTGCCGCCCTCGTGCACCGTTGCGCCGACCTCCCTGCCCGCCTCGACTATGAGCTTGCTCGTGTACGGGCAGAACGGGTCGGCGAACCCCATGTGCACGACCACTCCGTCGCCGAAGAACGTGCTCGGCCGCGCCTTGGTGCGGTCGAACAACTGGTCCGGGACGACGACGTCGAGCGGCTTGAGCTCCTCGCGGAGGCTGCCGACGGCGCTGGCGGAGAGCACGTAGTGCGCCCCCAGCGCTTTCATGCCCCAGATGTTGGCGCGGTAGTTGACCTCGCCCGGCAGGATGCGATGCCCGCGCGCGTGGCGGGGCAGGAACGCGACACTCACGCCGTCGATCTCGCCGAGGAAGAACGAGTCGGACGGCTGCCCGAACGGGGTGTCGATGACCACTTCGCGAGCGTTCTCGAGCAGCTCGTAGAACCCGGACCCGCCGATGACGCCGACGCTTGCAGACTCGGTGACTGCTGCCACGGGCGCCTCCCTTCTCATGGTAGCCGCGCGCAGTATACAGGGGTACGCGGCGCACTCAAAGGGCGGAGCGCGCCATCCACGATACGGACGTGTTGACCGTATGGCGAAACGGCGAGTAGAGTCCGGCGGGCTGGCCAGAACGGCCAGACTCGCCCGCGCGGACGCGATCCGGCGAGGTGATAATCTTCACGCACATGCATCTGCCCGGCCGGCGCTCCCCATGCAAACGTCACCGGCCTCTTCCGTGCAAAGGAGCAAACGGTGCCCAAGAACAAGGTGGTCCCCATCGAGGAGGCGATGTCCCACATCAAGAGTGGGATGAGCATCGCCGTCGGCGGCTTCATCGGTCAGGGCGATCCGCTCACGCTGATCGACTATCTGAAGACCATGGACGTCGGCGACCTCACGATCTACGAGAACGACGCCGGCTACCGCGAGCGCGGCGTCGTCGAGCTCGTCAAGCAGGGCAAGATCAAGAAGGTCGTCGCGAGCCACATCGGTACCACCCCCGAGATCGGCAAGGCCATGAACGAGGGCCGCCTCGAGGTGGAGCCCACCCCGCAGGGCACGCTCGCCGAGATGATGCGCTGCGGCGGCGCGGGCCTCGGCGGCTTTCTCACGCCCACCGGTATCGGCACCGTCGCCGAAGAGGGCAAGCAGATCATCGAGCTGGACGGACGCAAGTACATCCTCGTGCCGTCGCTCAAGTGCGACGTCGCCATCATCCGCGCGCACGCCGGCGACACGTGGGGCAACCTCATCTACCGCGGCACGTCCAGGAACTTCAACGTGCCGGCGGCCACCTGCGCCGACTACGTCATCGCCGAGGTCGAGAACCTCTACACCATGGGCGAGCTCGACCCCAACGCCATCCACACCTCGGGCATCTTCGTCGACGCGGTCGTGCGCGCCGACATCGACTACTGCGTCATCCGGGAGGAGAAGTTCAATGGCCAGTGACGCGAAGAAGGTCATCGCCGCCCGCGCCGGTCAGGAGCTCAGGGACGGGCAGATCATCAACCTCGGCATCGGGCTTCCCACGCTGGTCGCCAACTACGTCCCCGAGGGTGTGGACGTCGTCATCCAGACCGAGAACGGCGCTATCGGCGTCGGCCCCGCGCCGGACCCCGGCTGCGAGGATCGCGACCGCGCCAACGCCGGCAACCAGCCCATCTCGCTCAACCCCGGCGGCAGCTACTTCGACTCCGCCACCTCGTTCGGCATGATCCGCGGCGGCCACCTGGACGCCACGTTCCTCGGCACGCTGCAGGTGGACGAGAAGGGCAACATCGCCAACTGGATCGTGCCCGGCAAGATGCTGGCCGGCATGGGCGGCGCGATGGACCTCATCACCGGCGCCAAGGTCGTCAACATCGTCAGCGAGCACTGCTCCAAGGATGGCGCCTCCAAGCTCATCAAGGCCTGCACCTTCCCGCTCACCGGGGCGGAAGAGGCCGACGTGATCATCACCGAGCGGGCGCTGTTCCGCCGCTCCCCCGACACGGGCTGGGTGCTCGAGGAAGTGGCCGTCGGCTACACGCTGGACGACATCGCCGCCTGCACCGACATGGCGTACACGGTCGCAGAGGACGTCAAGCTGGAGGCCTACGGCGGCGACGCATAGCCGCTCCGCCGCAGACGACGCCCCGGACGGCCCGGGAGCCCCGCAGCGGGCTCCCGGGCCGTCCGCGTTTTCGCACCTCTCCCCCGCGGTATGTCTGCAGCACCACGCACCGCGAAGGGAGCGACCTGTGACCAGGCTCATCGACGAGTTCAGCCGCACAGAGTGGAAGGACTGCTGCGGCAAGGGCTGCAAGAAGTGCGAGATCGCGCAGGCTTACATCGAGAAATACGGCGACCGCAAGGTCGGCCTCGAGAAGCTCAACGCCGACCGCGACGCAGTCAAGAAGGCCGGCAAGAAGGGCGGCAAGACGAAGGGCTCCAAGAAGAGCAAGGCACGCAAGAAGGCCAAGGCCTGACCGTGCCCGCGGAGGCGCCCGCCATGCCCCCTCTCGCCACGGAAGCGCCCATCGCCGCCGAGACGGTGGCGTACATCGACATCGGCACCAACTCGGCCCGGCTCATGGTCGTGCGCTTTGCGCCCGACCACTCGTGGTCCGTCCTCAGCATGCAGAAGGAGACGGTCCGGCTGGGCGAGGGCGAGTTCGGCGACGTGCGTGAGCTGCAGCCGGCGGCGATGGAGCGCGCGGCGACCGTGTGCGCACGGTTTGCCGACCTGGCGCGCACGCACGGCGCGACCCGGTTCGTGACCGTCGCCACGGCGGCCACGCGCGAGGCGCGCAACGGCCAGGAGTTCGTCCGGCTCATGCGCGACACCGCCGGGCTCGAGGTCCGCGTGGTCTCCGGACGCGAGGAGGCGCGGCTCATCTACCTCGGTCTGCTGAGCCGCGTCCACGTGGACGGCCGCGCCCTCGTGATCGACATCGGCGGCGGAAGCACGGAGGTCGCCGTGGGCAACGCCGCCGGCGCCGAGCTCGTCGAGTCGATCTCGCTCGGCGCCATCCGGCTGGCCACGGAAGGACCGCAGCCCGACGCCGAGGGCAGATACACGGCCGAGGACTACGAGAACCTGAAGCACCGCGTGCGCATCAAGTCCCAGCACACGCTGCGGGACGTCGGCAGGCCCGAGGCGGCGGCCTACGCCACGTCGGGCACCGCCGTGAACCTCGCCGCCGTGGCGGCGCGCACCCTGCACCAGCGTGTGCCGGGCCGCGACGAGCCGCTCTCCCGCAAGGACCTCCGCGCGCTGGCGAAGCGCCTGCGCGGGCTCACGGCGACGGAGCGGCGCGCCGTGCCTGGTCTCTCGTCCGCGCGAGCCGACATCATCGTCGCCGGCGCGGCGATCCTCGAGACGTTGATGGACGACCTCGGGATCGAGGTGATCACGGCGCTGGACGAGTGCGGCCTGCGCGAGGGGTTGCTGCTGGACGACCTGGCGCGCGCCGGGCAGCACGAGCTCAGACACGGCGCCGGCGTGCGCGAGCGGAGTGTGCTGCAGCTCGCGCGCTCGACCTCCTTCGACGAGACGCACGCCCGCCAGGTGGCGCGGCTCGCCCTCGAGCTCTTCGACTCGGCGCGCGCCGCGCGCCTGCACCGCCTCGGCCCGGAAGAGCGCGAACTGCTCGAGTACGCGGCGCTGCTGCACGACATCGGCACGTTCCTCAGCTACTCGCGCCACCACCAGCACACGTACTATCTCATCCGCCACGCCGACCTGGTCGGGTTCGACCAGGAGGAGGTGGCGATCATGGCGGCTACGGCGTACTTCCACCGTAAGGCCCTCCCCGCGCCCCGGTTCGAGGCGTTCTCGGGGCTGGACCGCCGGTCGCGCAAGATCGTGCGCCGGCTGGGCGCGTTCCTGCGTCTGGCGGAGTACCTGGACCGCGGCCACACCGGCGCGATCCGGCACGCACGGCTGCGCCGCGAGGCGGGCAGCCTGATCCTCGAGCTCCGGCCCGTCGGCGACTGGAGCCTGGAAGAGTGGTCGCTCGAGCGCCGCCGGGAGAGCCTCGAGAAGGCGTTCGGCTACCCGCTCGGCGTGGTCGCCGTGCGCGCCGTCGAGGAGGAGTGATGGAGCGGGCGCCGGAGCCGAGGTCCAACCAGGGCATGTCGCTCGGGGCCCAGCGCCACGCGACGGGCGCGGAGCCGGGGCGGCGCCCTCCCGGCTCCGCGCCCGTGCGAGACGTCAGATCTCGGCGATGACGGAGGCCAGGTCGCGGCTGAACTCGTTGCCGGCGACCGTCGGCCACACCTCGGGGAAGGTGAGCACCAGGCGCTCCATCTCCTCCTGCCGGACGACCAGATACCTCGCCGCGCCCGGCGCGATGATGACCTCGAGCTCTCCCGGCAGCTCGTGGCTCTCGTGCCGCCAGGTGCCCCAGGTGATGTAGTCGCGCAGCACGCCGCTGGTCACGACGGCGTCCTGGAGGTCGCCGAGGTGGTCCTGCAGGCCCTTGACGCGCTTGATGAGCGGCCGCGCCCCGGGGCCGAGCACGTCCTCGAAGAACTCCAGCGTGTATCGCAGGCCCTTGCACGCCTTGCGCAGCGCATGAAAGCGCGGCAGAGGAGTCTCGAGCCCGCCGAGCTGGCCCTCGAACGCCCACACCACGGCCATGTCCTTGTAGAGGACGCCGGGGAGCACCTGTGCCACGCGCTGCGGGCGCGGGGCGATGACGTCCCTGGGCGCCAGCGCTTCGACCGGGGCGTCCAGCAGCTCCTGGGTGCGCGTGACGAAGCGCCGGTAGCGCCTGCTGTCGAGGTACTCGACGAGGACCTCGCGCTGCTTGTCGCGCGCGGCCTTCCACGCCTCGAGCAGGCCGTCCAGGTCGCCGGCGCGCTCGTCCGGCAGGCCGTCCAGGTAGACCTGCGTCTTCTCCTTGAAGACGTCGAGGTCGCGGACGTTGCCGAGCGTGCGGCCGGTGCGGCGCAGGCCCTTGAGCACCGGCCGCAGGACGTCCGGGTCCAGGTAGTCGGAGAACACGCGCAGCGCCATGCGCATGCGGCGCGTGGAGACGCGCATGTCGTGCAACTCCTCCGGGTCCTCGCCGAGGCGAGTGCCCTCCTCGTGCTCCAGCATCTTGGCGAGGTGGAACTTGAGGGTCTTGGCCGCCGCCGCCGTCATCGTGTCCGACGGGAGGATGTCGGGCCGCTTCTTGGGTTCCACCGCAAGGACCGCCGCACCCGTGCCCGGGTCCACGGCCTCGTCGTCGTAGATGCCGGTGCCCTCGGCGCGGTAGCGCGCCAGCCAGTAGCGCACGCGCCGGTCGGAGAGGCCGGCCGCTCGGCCGGCTTCGACCTGCGAGAGGCCGCGGTCGAGCGCGAGCAGCGCCTGGGCGCGGCGAGCGCGCGCGTCGTGGCCGGAGGCCTGCGCCTCGTGCACGACGCGCTCGGCCGCGCTCATGAGCACGCCGTCGTCCTCGTCGCCGGCGAGCTCGAGCGCGCGCGTGAACTTGGCGCGCCCCTCGGGCACGAGGCCCCACTCGTCGCGGAGCGCGGCCGCAAGAGCGGCGACGTCGTCGCCGCCGCCCCGGCCGCGGGCCTCGACCTCGGCCTCGAGCCAGCCGCGGTCGCCGTCGGGCGAGCTGGCGGTGACGCGGTCGAGACTGAGCTCCGCGACCTCGCGCCGGCCCTTGCGCACCACGCGCGCGACCCGCACCTGCGAGAGCGTCAGCATGGGCTCCAGCGGCTCGCCGCCGGTGAGGTTCTCCACGCGCGAGCGCAGGTCGCCGGCCGGCCACTCGGCCACGGGCACGTCGGCGGCCACGAGCGCCTCGATCTCCTCGCGCCGCAGCACGCCGTCCGTCGGCGCGACCAGCTGCTTGAGCGTGAGCCGCACGCCGTCGGTGGTCTCGCGCCGGCGGAAGTAGTAGCCGGCGGCGAGCAGCCGGCGGTCGGGCGTGTCGAGGAACGTGTCGGTGTCATGCCGCTCGGCGCCCGGCTTGACGTCGTACCCGGCCAGCGAGGCCGTCTCGATGAGACGCGCCAGCGTCTCGTCGTCCGGCACAAGGAACTTGGCTTCGACCTCCATCGTCATCTGCTCCCCAGGAGAGGCGGCGCGAGCAGCCACACGAGCTCGCCGCCGCCGACCACGGGCGCGGTGACGTCGACGCGTGCCAGCCCGCCCTTCTTCATCACGATGTCGCCGCCGCCGATGAGCTCGGCCACGGTGGCGCTGAAGTCGGGCTCGTGCCCGACAACCATGACGGCGCCCGCACTCTCGTGCGCCGCCAGGACCTGCTCCAGGCACTGCGCGTCGAACCCGTGCGCCAGTCGCTCGTCTTCTTCCAGACGCTCGCGCAGCCCGAGCCCGTCGGCGACGATCTCCGCCGTGCGGCGGGCGCGCGCCAGCGGGCTGGTCACGATCACGTCCAGTCCGAGCTCCAGCGCGCGCATCGCCTCGGCCTCGCGGCGCAGGGCCGCTTCGCCCTCGGCCGTGAGCGGCCGGTCGGCGTCGTCGCCACGCCACTCCGACCGGCTCTCGGCCTTGCCGTGCCGCAGGAAGTAGACCTTGGTCACGCGTGCTCGCTCTCGTCCACGGCCCGCTCGCGTGCCTTGGCCACGAACCACTCCTGCGCATTGCGCTGCTCCTCGCCGTCCTTGGGCCAGATGTGCGTCCAGGAGCCGTCGGCGCCGAGCACCCGCGTCTTCATGTTGTCGTTCATGTACGTCGGCAGGATCTCGTCGCGGATGCGGCGCAGGATGCCCTTGTCCTGGACCGGGAAGAGGATCTCGACCCGGCGGTTCAGGTTGCGCGGCATGAGGTCGGCGCTGCCGAGGATGACCTCTTCGTCCCCGCCGTTGCGGAAGTAGTAGATGCGGCTGTGCTCGAGGAACCGCCCCACGATGCTCCGCTCCGTGATGTTCTCGCTGACCCCCGGCACACCCGGCCGCAGGCAGCACATGCCGCGCACGTTGAGCTCCACCTTCACGCCGGCCTGCGAGGCGCGGTACAGCTTGCGGATCATCGGCTTGTCGACCAGCGAGTTCATCTTGAAGATGAGGTGCGCCTCGCGCCCGGCCTCGGCGTGGGCGATCTCGCGGTCGATGCGCTCGGACATGCCCTGGCGGATGCTCACCGGAGCGACCAGCAGCTTGCGGTACGCGGTCGCCTGCCCGCCGCCGGTCAGGTGGTTGAACACCAGGTTGGCGTCGGCGCCGATGTCGTCGTCGGCGGTGAGGTAGCCGAGGTCGGTGTACTGCTTGGTGGTCACGCTGTTGTAGTTGCCGGTGCCGAGGTGCGTGTAACGCCGGATCCGCTCTCCCTCGCGCCGTACCACCTGCAGGGCCTTGCAGTGCGTCTTGAGCCCGATGAGGCCGTACACCACGTGCGCGCCTTCACGCTCCAGCGCCTTGGCCCAGCCGATGTTGCTCTCCTCGTCGAAGCGCGCCTTGAGCTCGACCAGCACGGCGACGTCCTTGCCGTTGGCGGCCGCCTCCATGAGCTTGCTCGACGGCCGGCGCGTTGCGGCCTACGCGGTAGAGCGTCTGC
>CAVOMB010000085.1:0-51461 GCA_963696935.1 uncultured Thermoleophilia bacterium
TGTTGTCGCCGTACTCGTTCGGCTGGTGTTTGCCGTCCGCGCGTCCAGCCCGGCGGCCGCCGGCAGGACTACGCTGAGCGTGAATCCGTCGACGCCGCGGAACGGGATGTGCAGGGTGGCCTTGCCGTTCTTCGCGCGGGCCTTGTAGGCGCCCACGACCGCGCCCCTGTGGGTGACCTTGACCACCACGAGGCCGTCGTAGGCGGCCGGCGCGATCTTGACGACCATGGTCGACGAGAGGAACGGCACCAGGGCGCCGTGCGTCATGGTGGCGGCGGGCTTCACGCCGAGAGCCTGCGGGTCGCTGACGACAGTGTGGTCGCTGTCGAGCGTCGCGACGACGTCGCCGCTGCGGCGCGGGACGAAGGTGAGCGTGTACGCGCCGGTCCCGTCCGCGGTAGCCCGGCCGGCCGCGATCCCGCCGACCGTGATGTCGACGAACTCGCCGCCGGCCGCCGGAGTGAGCGTACCGGTGACGGTGACCTCGTCGCCGAAGACGACGGAGGCCTTGGAGAGAGCAGCGGTTAGCACCGCGGTGAGCGGCGAGGACTGCGCGGCCGGCTCAGACGCAGTGTCGGCACCGGCCGAAGAGGCGGGGATGGCGATGTCGCTCGCGGCCGGAGACGCCGCGGAGGGCGCCGGCGACGACGAGGCGAACGCCGGCGCGGCGAACGCCGGTACGCACACGGCGAGCATCAGAAGAGCGAGGGTCCAGACCCCTCGTTCGGCACGAGCGGTGTTGGGCTGACGCATGTAGCTGCTCCCTCCATGGCGAGTTGGTGTGCGAGCCTGCTCAGTACTGGCAGGGTAGCATGAGACTTCGTGGACGGTCGACCGCAAAGAGTCCCGCGCCGGCACGCAAGGAACGAGCGCGGCGGCCCGCACGTTGGGCAGGCGGACGCGTGCGATACCATTGGACGGGCCGTCTGGCGCAGCCCCGGCGGCCCGGCCGACACCCGTGACAGCGAGGAGAGTGGAGCGATGCTCGACGTGAAAATGGTCCGCACCGATCCGGACACGGTCCGCAGGGCCCTGCAACGGCGGGGCGACCCCACGTCGTCGCTCGACGAGCTCCTCGCCGTCGAAGAGCGTCGCCGGCAGCTCCTGACGGAGGTCGAGACGCGGCGCTCCGAGCGCAAGCGCGCGAGCGACGAGATCGCCACCGTCAGGAAGGCCGGCGGCGACGCCGACGCGGCCATCGCCGCCATGCGCGAGCTCGGCGAGCAGATCAAGGGGCACGAGACGGCGCTCGCCGAGACGGAGGAGCGCCTCAGCACGATGCTCCTCGAGCTGCCCAACATCCCGCTGCCGGACGTGCCCGACGGCGGCGAGGAGGACTCCGTCGTCCTCCGCAAGGTCGGCGAGCCCCGGCAGTTCGACTTCGAGCCCAAGGACCACCTCGACCTAGGCCTCGCGCTCGACATCATCGACATGGAACGCGCGGCCAAGGTGAGCGGCTCGCGCTTCGTGTACCTCAAGGGCGACCTCGTCATGCTGCAGTTCGCCCTCGTCAACTACGCGCTGACGGTCATCCAGAGCAAGGGCTTCCGCCCGGTGATCCCTCCCGCGCTCGTGCGCGAGGAGGCCATGTACGGCACCGGCTTCTTCCCCACCGACCGCGCGCAGGTCTACGAGACCGTGGATGGTGACTGCCTGGTCGGCACCAGCGAGGTCCCGCTGGCGGCGATGCACATGGAAGAGTTCCTGGACGAGTCCGCGCTCCCAATTCGCTACGCAGGCTATTCGACCTGCTTCCGCCGAGAGGCGGGCGCCGCCGGCCGCGACACGCGCGGCATCCTGCGCGTGCACCAGTTCGACAAGGTCGAGATGTTCAGCTTCTGCACTCCCGAGCAGAGCGCGGCCGAGCACCTCGTCATCCTCTCGGCCGAAGAGGCGATCCTGCAGGGCCTGGGCATCCCGTACCAGGTCGTCAACATCGCCGCCGGCGACCTCGGCGCCCCGGCCGCGCAGAAGTTCGACTGCGAGGCGTGGCTCCCGGGCCAGCAGCGCTACCGGGAGCTCACCAGTTGCAGCAACTGCACGGACTACCAGGCGCGGCGGCTCAACACCCGCTTCCGCACGGAGAAGGGCCCGCGCTTCGTGCACACGCTGAACGGCACCGGCGTGGCCGTCGGGCGCACGCTCATCGCCGTCATGGAGAACTACCAGCAGGCCGACGGCAGCATCGTGGTGCCGGACGTCCTGCGGCCGATGATGGGCAAGGACGTCATCGGCGCCTGAGCCCAGCGACCAGGCGCGGCCCGGCGGCCCGGGAGGGCGCGGCCGAACGGTCTCAGGAGGGCGCGTCGGCCGGGGGCGGGAGACCGAGTGCCGTCGGGGGTCAGCGCCAGATGTGGCGCCATATGTAGCTCCAGATGTGACGCCGGAGATGACATCGGACCTGGTGTCGAAGTTGGCGCCGACTTCGTCGCTGACCCCCACAGACGACCTCTCCCGCCTCGACCCGATCCCGGAGGATCGCCCGTCGCTGCTACGAGCGCTTGACCGGACCTCGCGGGCGACTGAAGACGCCACGAGGCGGCGGCGACCGGGGGAGGGTAGCCGCCTCGTGCGTCCAGGAGCCGGGGTCTACTTGACCGACCCGGCCAGCAGCCCCTGCACGAAGTACCGCTGGAAGGCGAAGAACACCACCAGCGGGATCGCCAGGGAGAGGAACGCCGCCGGGGCGATCACGTCGATGTTGGCGCTGAACTGGCGCAGCTGCGTGAAGATCGCCACGGTGATCGGCTGCGTGTTGCGCGCCAGCGACAGCGCCACGACCAGGTCGTTCCAGGTCCACAGGAACTGGAAGATCGCCAGCGAGGCCACCGCCGGCCAGCTGAGCGGCAGCACCAGCCGGGTGAAGATCAGGAACTCCGACGCCCCGTCGATGCGCGCCGCCTCCAGCAGCTCGCCCGGTATCCCGACGAAGAAGTTCCTGAGCAGGAAGATCGCCAGCGGAAGCCCGAACGCCGTATGGAACAGGATCAGGCCCGGGATCGTGTCGAACAGGTGCAGCGCGTCGTAGAGCGAGAAGATCGGGATGAGGGCCATCTGCAGCGGCACCACGATCATCGCGACGACGCCGATGAACAGCCAGTCCCTGCCGGGGAAGTCCATCCAGGCGAACGCATAGCCGGCAAGCGCCGCGACCACGATGGGCAGGATGGTCGCCCCGATCGCTATCCAGACGGTGGTGAGCAGGGCACTCGTGATCGCCTTGTCCGAGAAGATGGTGCGGTAGTTGTCCAGCGTCAGCTGGCTCGGATGGATGAAGCCCTGCCACCAGCCCACCGACGAGATGAGCTCCGCCGGCAGCAATGACGTGATCAGCAGGCCAAGCGTGGGGATCAGCCACGCGATCGCAATGGCGACGAGCACGATGTTGACCGGCGCGTGGCTGAGCGCGCGAGTGATGCTCCTCCCCACGCTCTCATGCGGCGCCGTCTCCACCGGCCGCATGAGCGGCTCGTCGATGTGTCCGGCCGCGGTAGCCATCAGCCCTCCCTTCTGAAGCGGCGCACGTTGAGCAGCAGCACCGGGATGACGAGGATGAAGAGGAACACCGCGATCGCCGAGCCGAGCCCGAAGTCGTTGACCCCGCCGAACGCAGTACGCCACATCGCGAGCGCGATGACGTTGGCGTCGTCCTGCACCGAGGCGGGCGCCACGGAGAGGACGATGTCGAAGACCTTGAGTACGTTGATGATCATGGTGATGAACACGACGCTGAGGACCGGCGCGAGCAGCGGGACGGTCACGCGCCGGAACACCTGCCACTCCGTGGCGCCGTCCGTCCGGGCCGCCTCGAGCACGTCACGCGGGATCGAGGCGAGGCCGGCGGCGATCACGACCATGGCGAAACCGGCCCAGACCCAGGTGTAGGCGATGATGATGGACGGAGTGATGAGGCTCGGCCCGAGCCACGGCACGCCACCGTAAGCCTGCCGGAACGTGCTGCTCGCGATGCTCACCCTGTAGGTCCCTTGGGACAGGCCGGGGAAGTCGAACGAACCGTCCGCCCCGGACGTCGTGGTACCTACCTGCTTACCGCTCTGGTCGAGCAGGTTCAGGGTGACGCCCGGGATGCCGACCTCGCCCTGCTCGACCTTGCCCGGCTTGCCGCCGCCGGGCTTGAAGTCGCGCCAGACGACGCCGGTGACGGCGCCCGCCTGCTGCGCCTGCTGCACCTGCTGCGCCGGCGCGACGGCCTGCCGCCCGCCCTTGACGTCGCCCGGCGGGATGCCGGTCAGCCCCAGTGCGACGACTTCGCCGGGCCGGACGCCGTTCGCCATGGCGAACCCCTTCTCGGGCGACCCCTGGAGGATGTCCGTGGACGGGGTCGCCCCCGACAGCACGCCCGGAGGGTTGACGGCGTCCTTGACCACTCTCACGGCCGCGTTGAGCGTGCCCTGGCTGGGGTCCTGCGTGTACATGATGTGCCAGATCACGCCGGCGGCGAAGAGGGAGATCGCCATCGGCATGAACACCGCCGTCTTGAAGGCGACCGACCAGCGGATGCGTTCGGTGAGCACGGCGAAGACCAGGCCGATGGCCGTGACCAGCGCCGGTACGACGAGCACCCAGATGGCGTTGTTCTTGATCGCCGTCAACAGGACGTCGGTGGTGAAGAGCGTCTTGTAGTTGTCGATGCCGACGAACGACGTGCCCCGGGCGTCGAAGAAGCTCCGGTAGACCGTGTAGATCGTCGGGTAGAGGACCCAGACGCCGAGGAACACGAGTGCCGGCAGGAGGAAGCCGGCCGCCACGAGGTATCTGCGACGGCGGCCGGGGTCCTTCTCGGCCGGAGGGCCGACGGGCGGGGCCCCTACACTCGAGGGCCCCGCCGCTGTGGATGGACCGCCGGCCATGACGTCACTTCCCGTAGGCCTTAGCCGCAGCCTTCTGCAACGCCTGCTGCGTGCCCTTGACGTCGGTCGGGTCCTTGAGGAAGTCCTGCAGGATCTTCCACTCGCCCTGACCGACGGTGCCGCCGAACGCCGGCGGTGTGAGGTCGCTCATGTCGAAGCGGAAGACCTCAGCCGAGGCAAGTGCGGTCGCCGTCGCCCTTGAGATGGCGTCCGGGTACGCACTCGGATCGACGTTGAGGTTCGGCGAAGAGAAGCCGCCGATCTTCACCCAGATGGTGGCCGCCTCCGGTGACATGAGGTACTTGACGAACGCCTGGGTGGCAGGGTCGTCATCGAACGCGACGATGGTGTCGCCGCCGCCGACCACGCTCGCGGGCGAGCCGTCGACGGACGGGAAGGCGAACTGGTTGAAGTCGGTCTCAGGCTGAGCCTTGGTCGAGTCGAGGATGACGCCCTGGACGAAGTCGCCCTCAAAGACCATCGCTCCCTTCGGCGGGGTCGTGTAGACGTTGGTCACCGACGTCGGGAAGTCGGTCTGCAGAGCACCCGAGGGCCCGCCGACGATGTTGGACGTGTCGGAGAAGATCTGCGCCATGTCCTCGAGCGCCGTCGTCACCGACGGGTCGGTCCACGGGATGTCCAGGTTCGTCAGCTTGTCGTACATCTCCGGACCGGCGGTCCGCAGGTAGATGTTCTCGAAGAGGTCGGTGAGCGTCCAGCCGTCGGCACCCCCGATGGAGTACGCCATGACGCCGGATGCCTTCAGTGTCTTGGCCGCCGTGAGAAGGTCCTCCCAGGTGGCAGGTGGCTGCACGCCGGCGTCGCTGAACGCCGGGACGTTGTACCAGACGGTCGACTTGTTGGCGCCCTTGAAGACGAAGCCGTACAGGGTCCCGTCGACGGTACCGAGGGTGATCCAGCTGGGCCCGTAGTTCTTCTCGAGCACGCCCTTGGCGTAGGTGATGGGCTTCAGCGCGCCCTGGGCGGCGAAGTCCTTCATCAAGCCGGGCTGGGCGACTGCGGCGATGCTCGGCGGATTACCACCCTGCACCGCAGTCGACAGCACGGTCGGCAACTGGTCACCGGCGGACGTGTACTTCACCGTCACGTTGGGATACATGGCCGTGAATCCGTCGATGACCTTCTGAAATGCCTTCTGCTCGGCACCGCTCCACACGGCCATCACGGACAGGTTGCCGGAGACGCTGGCGGCGGCCGACGGGTTGGTGCTCGCACTCGAGTTGGTGATATTGCCGCTCCCGTTGTCGAGGACGACGATCCCTACGATCACGGCGGCCACGACGACCACCGCGATAATGATGATCCATGTCAGTCTGCTCATCGGTACTCCAAGTGATTCTCAGGCGACGGCTTGGGGCCGCCGCTCCGCGGCAGGCTGCTCGCGGGAAGCCTGCTCCCCGTAGATGCCGAAGCCGGTCGCGACATCGAAGAAGTGCAGCGCGCGGGTGTCCACGGCGATCGCGATGGTGTCGCCGGGCTGCACCCGCGTGCGCGGGTTGAAACGGCCCACGAGCTTGGAGGTCTGGGTGCCGCGCTGCTCGTGGGCGACGTGGTGGTGGCCGGTGCCGACGTCCTCGGCGAGCTCCCGGGTGTCCTCGGTGAGCACCGGCGGTGCGTCGACCTCCACGTGAGCGTTGACCTCGGAGCCGAGCGCCTCACGCAGCATGAGCCGCCCCGTGAGCCGCTGGTCCTGCGGCGAGTCCGGGACGAGCGCGGCATCCTCCATGTCCTCGGGGCGGATGCCGACCACGACGCGCTTGCCGGCGTAGCCGATGAGCGCCGGATGTGCCTCTACGGCCTCCGGCGCCAGCGACAGCCGCCGCTCGCCGATCGCGACCGCCAGGCGGTCGCCGTCCCGCTCCACTGTCGCCTCGACCATGTTCATGGTCGGGCTGCCGATGAAGCCGGCGACGAACAGGTTCACCGGCTTGTCGTACAGTTCCTGTGGCGGAGCCACCTGCTGGAGCTCGCCCTTGCGCATCACGGCCACGCGGTCGCCCATGGTCATGGCCTCGACCTGGTCGTGGGTCACGTAGATGGTGGTGACGCCGAGGTCGCGCTGCAGGCTGCCGATCTCCGAGCGCATCTGCACGCGCAGCTTGGCGTCGAGGTTGGAGAGCGGCTCGTCCATCAGGAACGCCTGGGGCTCGCGCACGATGGCGCGCCCCATGGCGACCCGCTGGCGCTGACCGCCGGACAGGGCGCGGGGCTTGCGCTCCAGGAAGTCCTCGATCCCGAGGATCTCGGCGGCGTGCCGCACCCGCTTGTCGATCTCGGCCTTCGGCACCTTGCGCAGACGCAGGCCGAAGGCGATGTTGTCGTACACCTTCAGGTGCGGGTAGAGCGCGTAGTTCTGGAACACCATCGCGATGTCCCGGTCGCGCGGGGCCACGTGATTGACGACACGGTCGCCGATGAGGATCGTCCCCTCGGTGATCGTCTCCAGCCCCGCGAGCATGCGAAGGGCCGTCGTCTTGCCGCAACCCGACGGCCCGACGAGCACCATGAACTCGCCATCGTCGACCTCAAGATCCATGCCCGACACGGCGCGAGCGCCGCCCGGATAGACTTTCGAGATCCCCCGGAAGGCTACTTGCGCCATGTGTCCCTCCTGTCTTGCCGGGTACCCAGAGGGGTAACCGACCTCGTGGCCAAGAAGATTCCCAGCGGCCCGGACGTGCAAACGGACGCCGTCAGCGGACGGCCGCGCAGGTCAGGCGCGTCTTCTTCCTCGTGCTCGGCGGCGAACTCCTACCTCTCCTTCGTCGACCCATCCGTGAGCCGGCCGGACCGGATGCGGCCCGCACGGACCTACGCGGCGCGTGACCTCGGCTCCGCCGCGGGCGACCGACGGTGACGCAGGGCCGGCTGGCCGGGCAAGGCCGGCGTCAGCGCAGCGTCTCGCCGGCCTTCTGCAGCACGGCGTCGATCATCTTGCGCTGGTTCTCGAGCGTCATGTGGGTGGCGTCGAAGAAGCCCTTGGGGTCGCCGCCGAACGACGAGATGCTCGTCATGTCGACGATTGCGAAGTCGTACTGCTTCTGGTGGCCCTCGAGCATGCGCAGCACCTGGTCGTGGCGCTGCTGCCAGCCTGCCTTCCGCGCCGCCGTCATCACCTCCGGCTGCGTCGGCGTCAGCACGACGACGCCCTTGCCGCCCCACGAGGCGTAGAGCTGCAGGGTCTTCTCCACGTAGGTCTCGGCCTCCGGGTCGATACCGGTGAACGCCTGGTACTGGGCGATTGCCTCCGCGCTCCACTTCTGGAGCGTCTTGGGCCTCGCCTTGGCTCCGCCGGCCGGGGCCGTCTTCACCGTACCGTCCGCCGAGATGCGCTTGAGCCAGCTCGCGCGCACCTCGGCGCGCGTGGGGTGCTCCTTCCACACGTCGTAGGACTGCCGCAGGCCGCTCCACGAGGCCAGCCAGCCGAGCTCGTCGAGCTGGGCCGCCGCCTTGGCCCGCCAGGGCAGGTAGCGGCTGAACCGCGAGTCGGCGAGCAGCGAGGGCGGCAGCGTGCCACGCTGGAACGCCTCTACGTCGAGCAGCCACAGGAAGCCGGGCGTGGCGCGCGGCCAGCGCTCGTGGACCACGCGCGTGAACACGTACGCGTCTGACGGCCGCCCGGCAGTGACGGCGGCGTTGAAGGTCCGCAGGCCGGTGAGCTGCTGCACCCGCGCCGCCTCGATGGTCCAGGCGCGGGACGACCCGTAGATGAGCAGCTGCGGCGGCTGCTTCAGCTCGGCGATCAGGTCGGCCTTGGTTGAGCGGTCCTGGTTGACCCGCGGCGGGAAGATGCCGACACCGAAGACGCCCCAGGGGTCGGTGAGCAGATCGAACGCGGCGACCACGAGGACCAGGACGGCGGCCGCGACGAGCACACCGGCGACGAAGCGGCCCCAGCGGACGCCGCCGGCGCGGCGCTCGACGTCCGTCTGGGCCGCCGGCGGCGCTTCGTGCTCCGGCGGCCACTCCGCGCCCAGCCGCTCGTAGGCTGCGCCGCTGGCGTCCGCGGCCGCACCTTCGCCCGCGTCGTCTGGAGGCGGAGTCGTCATGGGTGCGGGATCGGCATGGCCCCTCCGGCAGGGCGCGTCACTCGACCGGCGTCGCCGGTCCGAACGCCGCGCTCTCGCCGTCCTCGTGCCACGGGATGACGAAGCAGCGCACGTCGACGCTTGAGCACTCGGTCTCGAGCAGCGTCTTGACCTTGCGCAGGTCGCGCTCGAGCAGCTCGCGCTGGTCGAAGCCCAGCCCGCCCAGCGCCCGCGCGTAACCGGCACACTCCTGATGCGCCACCAGGAAGATCCGCCGCACGTCGTGGACGTCGACGATCTCGCGCACGAAGGAGAGCGCGACCCGGCGGTCCGAGCCGGGCCTGGTGAACGGCAGCGGGCCGCCGGGCACCAGCATGCGGTTGGCTTCCGGGTACCCGATCTCGTCGAGGAGCGCGTCGAGGCGGGCGGCTATGCGGCCGTCCGAGCAGCCGATGAGAAGCGCGTTCATGCCGGGCAGTATCTCAGACGGCACCGCAAGCGGCCAGCCGGGCCGCGCCGAACGCGGCCTGCGACCGTTGTACACTCACCTCTGCCGGAGGGGTGGCCGAGAGGTCGAAGGCAGCGGTCTTGAAAACCGCCAACGGGGTGACTCGTTCGTGGGTTCGAATCCCACCCCCTCCGCCAAATTGCAGGGAAAAAGCAAGGAATTCCCCACCTCTCCCCCATTTTGCCGGCCGGTGTGTGCGCCATTGTGTGCCAAGACCACGGGCGACTACGCCCGACAACGGCAGCGGAAGGGGGCTCTCAGGACAAGCGCGACCGCGCGGTGGCTCGGCCCGACCTCCCCACGGCGGGCCATCACGACAAGAGACAGCGGTCCTCAGAGGCCGATGGAACCGCGGCGGTCGTCCGGGGACACCACGGTCACCACAGGCGACTACGGGCGGCCGCAAACGCGGGCCTCAGCGCCGACGGCACGCGGCGTCGTGCCCTCGTGGCCACTCCCGAAGTCCAGAGCCATCGCTCGCCGCTCACCGCCACGGCCATGCGGACGATGCGGGGATCGGACCCGACCGGACTGCCCCACAGCGCGACGACGAACGTGTTGCCCGGGAGCTTGTGCGCGAGGTAGGCGCGGCCCGAGCGCCTGAGGAGGCGCAGACACTCCTTGATGCCGGGCCGCGTGCTCCCCGCGTCGTGGAAGAGGATGGCGGCATCGGGTGCGCAGACGGCGAGACAGAAGGCAAAGTCGCTGAGGACCGCGCGATCCGTGTGCTCGCCGTCGATGAAGCAGATGTCCGGGGCTTCGTCGATCGCGCGAGGATGCACGTCACGCGCATCGCTCGCGAAGCAGACGAGCTTGTCCGTCCCACCCGGTGCCGCCCTCCGCAGGTTGTCGAGCATGGCCTGCTCGGAGTTCTCCGCGTGTCGCTCGTCCCGGGTGCGGTTGTCGATCGAGTAGATGCGCCGGCACCTCGGGTCCTGCAAGTACTGTTGCAGGCTGCCGCCGAGGTACGAGCCGATCTCCAGGTAGACGAACGAGTCCTTCGCCTGCCGCACCGCCCGCTGCACGGCCAGCCACGAACGGCGGTCCTTCGCGTTGGACTGGGTCTCGACCAGGTCGAAGAGCGTGGTGTCAAGGGCGGCAACACTCTCGTCGAACTCCCGCGGCGCCTGAGGCTTCGAGGAAGCCATCTCCTTACATCTTCGCGCGGTCGCGCAGACCGGCGAGGTTCAGGTCGAGCGCCAGACCCCCCTCGAACGGCTTCGCGCTGGCTCCACTCGCGTCGAGCTCATGCGAGTCGGCGTCGATCACCTCGTAGATCCAGCTGTACTCGGGAGCCGACGTGCCCTCGGGCAGGGACCACAGCCAGTTCGTGAAGTCACCGACGATGAAGGCGGCGTACACCGGCCGGTCCGGGTCCGTCACGCCTACAGATGTGCTCCCGGTCGCCGCGGCAGCCTTCTCGGCGGTTGTCAGTGTCCACCAGGCCCATGCGTGCGCGTCGCCGGCGTTGCTCACGACCTGCTTCATCTGGTCGAAGAGCCAGACGGGCGGCTGCTCTGCCAGCTTGTTGGAGACCTCCGTCTCTGTGACAGTGCCATCGGCGCTTTCGACCCGCACTGGACCTCCGCCGCCGGCGATGCAGACGCCCACCTGGGTGATGCCGTCGGACTCGTAGAGGGGGACCTCGCGGCGCCCTCCTTGGGTGGCCAGGAACCACTTCTCCTCGCCCGGCCCTGGCACCGGGCCCATGAGGTCCTCCCAGTACATGTAGCCGTTCTCGCCCCGTGAGGCGTGCGCGGCCATCAGCTCGGGGAATCCCGCACCCGGGTGGTTCGGTCCGTAGGTCTGGCCGCTGGCGTTGGTCGGGTAGGGCGACGGCGACCCGCTGTGACCCAGGTCCGTAGTGAAGTCTGGCCGGAGGTCGTTCGCGTCCTGCCTGTGGGAGCCGGACTCGGAGGCGATCGTCACGCCGGCGAACAGGACAACGGCAGCTGCGCCCAACCCGGCCACGGTCACGACGAGGCGACGGCGTCGATGAGGTCGCTGCGCCCGGATCTCGCCCACGACGCACCGACGCAGCTCGCGGAGACGCTCGTCTGAAGGCTCCTGGACAGGCGGCGCCGGTAGCAGCCGGGTGAACTCCTCAGCCTCGATGCCGCGCTCGTCGTCGGTCGGATGCTTGCTCATCAGCCCCTCTCCTTCTCCGGTCCCGCGATACTGGTGCAGACACTTCCTCCCTGTCCGCAGGCGTCGTTAAGTTCCATCGTTGCGGCGCGCATCGCCTCAAGTTCACTGCGACCGATCTCCTGGAGACGCGACTTTGCACGGGAGAGACGTGAGCGGATCGTGCCGACAGGCACGCCGAGTGCCTCCGCGGCCTGCGCGTAAGTCAGGCCCGACCAGACGCAGAGGGCGACGACCTCCCGTTCTCCCGGGCGAAGGGACCGCAGGGCGGCGCGTGCTGCGGCGGACTCCTCTTCCTCGCCGTCGCGCTCCGCCAGGTCGTCGGCGTGGTCGGGCGTGGGCTCCGGGCGCGGGATGCGGTCGAGCGCGGCGCGATAGCGCCGCGCCGCCCGACGGGAGTTGCGCAGCACGTTCGTGGCGATGCCGTACAGCCAAGGCTCGAGGCTGTCGCCCTCTGGTCGCACCTTTCGTCGCATGCGCCAGGCCTCGAGAAACGTCTGGGCGACGACGTCCTCCGCCTCACCGGCGTCGCCGGTCAGACGGTAGGCGTAGCGGTGAATGGCGCGCGCGTACTCGTCGAAGAGCTTGCCGAAGGCGTCGGCGTCCCCGGCTCTCACGCGCGCCCGAAAGGAGTCCTCCATGCCCCTACCTGTCCGCTCCACGCGGAGAGTTCCACGAGTTGGTGCCGCGAAGATCGCTCGCCTTCACTTCAAGGTATCCTCGCCCGACCTCCCCCGCCAGCGTCCCGCCCGCGCCGACCGGGTCATCCCCCGCGGTGGATGATCTCATCGATGAGCCAGCGCCCGTCGACCTGACGGAAGATGTAGAGGTCGCCGATGTCCTCGACCTGCCCGAGCAGCTCCCGGCCCATGCGGACGACGATCGAGCCGTCCCAGTTGCGCCGCACGAAGTCCGGGTCGCCGACGGGCCGCTGCGTCGCCGGAGCCGGCCACACAACGCCGGAGGCCAGCGCGTTGGCGCTCACCTGCACAGCGTTCTGCGGCGCTCGACCCTCCCCGACCTGCTCGAGTGCGAACTGCGGCGTACAGCTCGCGACGATGCTTCTCGCGACCTGCTTCTTGAGCAAAGCCCGCTCGGCAGGGGTCATCCGGCCGCGGGCGATCGCGGCCTCCGGGGGCGTCGGGATCAGGCTGTCGCGACGCAGCTCGATGGCGCTCCGCACCTGATCCATGGTGGACGAGCCTCGGCGGCACGTAGCGCCAAGCCAACGCCCCGCCGACGACCGCCGCCAGGAGCAGTACGGCGAGGCGCTCGGGCCAGCCCGGCCGCCGGCGATTGCGGCGGCGCTCCTTCTCAACTGCCGCGCGCAGCCGGACGTCCACGTCGTCCGGCAGCTCGGGCTGCGGCAAAGCGGCCAGCGCCGCCCCCAGCTTGAGGTCGCGACGTTGACCCTCGACGAGGCTGTCGTAGTCCGGTCTCATCGCTCATCCTCCCCGGCGCTCGGGGACAGTGCCAGGCGCAGCTTCGCCCTGGCGGCCGCGAGACGTGAGCTCCACCGTGCCGAGCGGGATCGAGAGCGCCTCGGCGCCGCCTGGTAGTCGAAGCCGTCGCGGTCGACCATGAGCACCAGCGCCCGCTGCTCGAGCGGCAGCGCCGCGAGCGCCGCCGCGAGGTCGAGGCGCTGGGCCACGGCGCCGGCGTGGTCGGGTTCGGGCGGCCCGACGTCCGGCTGGGCCTCGGCCACCTCGGGGCGGCACGCCCGCTGCGCGAGGCAGGCGTTGTAGGTGATGCGGTAGAGCCAGGTCGCGAGCCTCGCGTCTCCCCGGTACCTGGGCAGCGCGCGGTAGGCGGAGAGGTAGACCTCCTGCAGCACGTCGGGAACGTCGTGAGCGGCGTCGAGCAGCCGGTAGGCGAGCGATTCAAGCCGCGGGCGCTCTGGGGCGAGGAGCGCCATGAAGGCGCCGGGATCGCCCCTGCGGGCCGCTCGCAGCAGCGCGGCGGCCTGCTCACGGCTCGGGGCCGTCGCGGCCACCTGCGCCGCAGCCTCCGCACCCCCTCCCCCGCTATCGCCCAAGTCGTCCCCCCGAACGTCGTCTTGTCTGTCCACACCCTACTTAGATACGGAAAGTCGTCGTTCTGTTCGGTCCGAGGCACGAAGCGCGCTGCGCGGCTTCTGAGGGTCTGTTGTCAAGTGTAAGGGGCAGGCGTTCGCGCCTTGCGATTCGACCCCCCCACCCTCCGGCCTAGACGGCGCCTCTCGGAGGGTGATTCGACCGACGGCACGAAGAACGAGGTGACCTGCTGCATCTAAGAGATTGACGGCACCACTGTTGGCGCCGGTGAGGAGGGGCGGCGTGTCGCACAGCGATGTCAGGGTCTGGTGGACGACATGACCGCCGAGACAATCGGCGTCAGGCGCCGGCACGCCGGCCACCCGACCCCGGAATCGTGGGACGAGAGGCGAGTCGTCTCGGCCGCGGTCGCGGGCGACAGGGACGCCTTCGAGATGATCGTTCGCCGATACGACGAGGGCCTGCGCGTCCTCGCGTGGCACGTGCTCGCCGACCGCGACCTGATGGACGACGCCCTGCAGGACGCATACGTGAAGGCGTTCGTCGGCCTCCGTCAGTTTCGCGGGGAGGCCGCGCTCGGCACCTGGCTGTATCGGATCGTCTACACCACGTGCCTCACCTGCCTTCGCCGGCGGCGTCCGCATCTGTCCTACGACGCCGAGCTCGACCTACGCTCCCAGGCCCCGATCGAAGACCTCGATGACCTGGTCGCCCATCGCTGTGACATCGGCTCGGCCCTCAAGTCGCTGCCGCCCGAACTCTGCGCGACGGTGCTCCTCGCCTATCGCGAAGGGTTCAGCTACGAGGAGATTGGCGAGGCGCTGGAGATCCCCCCCGGCACCGTCGGCTCTCGTTTGAATCACGCCCGCAAGCTGTTGCGGCAGACGCTGAGCCGCAGCCCGGGCAAGGAGGCACCATGATCGCATCCGGCAGCCCGTTCGGCGATGCATTGGGGCGGCTGACCGCGCCGGGGCACAAGGACGGGTTCTACGACGATCTCTGGCGGAGGATCGAGCGCGAGGTCGGTCCGCAGTCCGAGTCCTCACCGCCGCCGGCTCGTGCAGGGCGGCGGGCGCCTTCACGACGGCTGCGCTTCGCGGTCCTGGCCGCCGCCGCTGCGGCCGCCGCCGTCCTTGTCACCGTGGTCGCGCTGAACGGGTTGCCGGGCGTACAGAGCACGCGGCCGGAACCGGCGACGGCCGCGAGCGTCGGAGCCCGGATCGGGAGGGCGATGCAGAGCTGGCGCTCGTTCGAGGCGATCATGTACCTACGCTCCGACATGGCTTCCGGGTACCCGTCGGACCCGGCCACGGCTCGCATCCGCGTGACGCTCTCATCTGACGGCGGTGAACGCTGGGACTGGCTCTCGGCGGCGGGTCCGCAGGCATTCCGGCAGTTGGACCCGCAGCGGGGCGACGCGGAAGCGTATGATCCCCGGACCCATGAGGACCAGATCTACCGTGCGCACGGGGCCGGCCGCGTTCGGGGGCCGAGCCTTCTGGTCCTCCGTAACGCCTTCCCGGTGACCTTCGGCCCCTTGCAGCCCTACGCGGCCGCGGCGCGTGCCATGCTTGCCGAGCAGGATCCGGACGCACCGGTGAAGCGCACGCTCGTCGACGGCCGCCCCGCCTGGCGCCTTGAGCTCAGCCAGCCGGGAGATGCCTGGGCGCCGTCGGGTCTGCGCCCATCCGATCTCGAGGACGGCATGACCGTGCCGCGTGGGTTCGGAGTCTCCGCGCACGTCGTCGTCACCGTGGACGCGGCCACCGGTCTGCCCCTACGGATAGTCGGGCGCGACGGCAAGGGCAGGATCGTCGGCGAGATGCGCCTGCGGCGCGTCGTCGTGGACGGCTCCCTGCCTCCCAACGCGTTCCGCCTGTCTGCCGGGAAGGCACAGGTGGCCGGCGTTGTGGCAGACGCGCGGGCCGTCTCGCTGTCCGAGGTAGAGTCCGTCACCGGGCGGCCGCCTCATGTGCCCTCGTACGTTCCCGCCGGCTATTCGCTGACGACGGTGTGCGTCGTTCCCAGCTACAAGGGCGAGTACGCAGTCGAGCTCTTCTATCGACGCGGGCTCGACCTGTTCGTCGTCGCCGAGGCGCCGCCGGGATTCGATGGGGACCTGGGAGGCAACTTGCTCTTCCAGTTCAGCCTGCGCGAGAGGGTCTCGCAATCGGAGGATACCGTGCCCTATCACCTGTCGGCGGCCGAGCGCAGTGCAGTCCACGAGCGCAAAGGGATCCTTCGTCGAGGCGAGCTGGCGAGTCGCCCCGTTTCCACGGCCATCAGCGCCCTCTGGGCCCCAGGGCCCTGGCGAGGGCCTTCCCTCTGGACGACCGACAGCTGGAGGAGTCACCTGAGGCTCATCATCACAGGTACTCTGTCGCGGGCTGAGCTCGTGGACGTCGCCGAGTCGCTGGAGCCCTGGACCGAGTAGGCGACCCCCGCTGTGAGCGAGTTCACCGGCTGCGGGGACAGGATCGTCTTCTGGGAGCGTCCTGTTCACCATCGCGATGCTCATGACCCGTGAGAGCCGCGGGCACAGCCAGACTGGGATCATCCAGGGCCGGTCGCACCGAGATCCGTCTGGTCACGTTTGCGTTGGAGATACGCCTCGCTGGGCAGGCAGCGGTATTCCGAATGTCTGAGAAAGGCGCTCAAGCCGTTCCCAGCAGAACGGTTGAGTGGCAACAACGGTTTTCACGGGCATACTACCCCAGCATGAAGCAGGACGACACCAAGACCGAGACGAGGGGCCTGCTCGAGGAGACGCTCGCGAGCCCACCCTTCCTTCTCGCTCTCCTCGGCGAGGCGGTGCTGCCTCGCCTGAGCGCCGCCCACGCCGCGCTCGAACTCACTCCGCGCCGCTTCCAGCTGCTGCTCCTGCTGCACGACAAGGGCGCGATGAGCCAGAGCGACGTACACCAGGCGATGGGTATCGACCCGAGCGCCCTGGTGCAGCTGCTCGATCCGCTGGAGGCGATGGGCCTCATCGCACGACGCCGCGAAGCGGCGGACCGGCGCCGGCACGTGGTCTCGCTGACGGCGGCGGGAGAGCGGCGGCTGGTCGAGGCGCTGGAAGCGCAGCACGAGCTCGAGGAGGAGCTGCTGCGCGCTCACATGCGAGCAGCGCCGGAAACTCGTCGCGCTGCTCCTGGCAGTGCGCGAGGCCATGACGGCTTGGCAGGCGCAGCATTGCTCAAGATAAGTGCAAGGAGGATCCCTGATGTTGCCAGACGACTTCCCCGCTCGCGCCGGTGAGCGGCCCCGTACCACTGACCTCAATCCACACACTCAGCTCGACCAGAACGCCCCAATCGAACTGCAGGACCGTCTGCGCGACTATGCGCTATCGCTGGCGGGCGTGCGCGGTGGCCCCAGCAAGGTGTCGGTTCCAGGTGCCGTCGCCTTCTTCCTCGACCAGCCGCCCAACGCGCCGGCGCTCGAGAGCCCCTTCGGTGAGTGGGGCCACATCCACCCCCACTACGATGGTAGTCTCCACCTCTTCCTGCCCACAGCGGACGCCGAACGGCTGATCGACCTGGGCTGGGCGGAGTACCACCACGTCGTCGAATGGGGCATGGCGCCTCCAGTCATCGTGATGGTCTACGGGCCGCGCGACGAGAAGGAGCTCTTGACCATCGAGCGCATCGTCGAGCTCGCCTATGTGTCCGCGGGCGGAGCCAGGCAAGGAGCTGAGCTTGACCCGTTCTGACAGACATCCAAGATAGGGCGCGAGAGTGCCGAGAAAGGATGTCGCAGCATGCAGAGCAGGGAGCAGGGGACGACGACCACGTCGGTCGTTCAGCGAAGAGTACAAGGCCGAGGTCGTGGCCCTCTGCCGCGGCGGCGAGAAGTCGATGGCCGAGGTCGCCCGTGACCTCGACCTCACCGAGTCGCCCTTCCTCCAGCGCTCCCAGACATCCTGGCGCCGCTCCGGCGGCAACCCCGGTCTTCCCATCTTGGCCATGCCACACCTCCGGGCATGTTATCGAGGTGTTGCATCGACCGGTTGAATCCACCACGGCTTTTTTCGCCAGGGAGACCCGCTGAACGTCTACCCGTTCATCGAGGCGGAGAAGGAAACGCCGCAAGGCAACGTCCGCAGGGCGTGCCTGCTGCTCGAGGTCCCCACCCTGCCAAGATGACGTGAGACGATCATGACGAGAGAATCACTGAGTCCTGTCGGGCGAGATCGGAGCACGTGAGATGTCATTGCTGCAGGGGAAGCACGTACGGGGGAACGGCTCCGGCGACCCGCGAGCGCCGCGAGCCGTAGGTGAGCAGAGCGAGGGGGTCGCCGGAGCCGGCGCCCTCTCCCGTGTCCCCGACCCGGAGCTCATCGAACGGCCGCGGCGGCGGCGCTTCAGTGCCGCCTACAAGCTCGCCGTCCTGCGCGAGGTCGACGGCCTCACGGCGCCCGGCCAGATCGGCGCCCTGCTGCGCCGCGAGGGCCTCTACTCCTCGCACCTCTCGACCTGGCGGCGGCAGCGCGAGGCCGGCGCCCTGGAGGCCTTCTCGCGGCCGCGGGGACGCAAGCCGAGCGATCCCCTGCAGAAGGAGAACGCCGAGCTGCGCCGCCGCCTGACGCGCGCCGAGACGGAGCTCGAGAAGGCCCGTCGCGTGATCGAGGTCCAGGGGGAAGTCTGCGCGCTTCTGGGCGAGCTGGTGGAGCCCGGGAGCGCGAACGAGAGCGGCGAGCGATGATCGAGGCGGCCGCAGAGCAGCTCAGCCCCATCATCGGCACGCGCCCCGCCTGCCGCGCCCTGGGGGTGGCCCCCGCCACCCTCTACCGGCGCCGGCGGCCACCGCAGGCCAGAGCCCCGCAGCCGCGACCTGCACCGCCCAGAGCGCTCTCGACGGCCGAGCGCGAGGCGGTGCTCGCCGAGCTGCACGGCGAGCGCTTCGTGGACAGCGCTCCGGCCGCGGTCTGGGCGACGCTCCTCGACGAGGGCCGCTACCTCTGCTCGGAGCGCACCATGTACCGCCTGCTGGCGGCCGAGGGCGAGGTCTCCGAGCGCCGCGCCCAGCTCACGCATCCCACGTACGCGCGCCCCGAGCTCCTGGCCACGCGGCCCAACGAGGTCTGGTCGTGGGACATCACCAAGCTCAAGGGCCCGGCCAAGTGGAGCTACTACTACCTCTACGTGATCCTCGACGTCTTCAGCCGCTACGTGGTCGCCTGGACGGTCCAGCAGCGCGAGTCGGGGAAGCTCGCCGAGGCGCTCATCGCACAGGCCGTCGAGCAGCAGCGCATCGCCCCGGAGAGCCTCACCTTGCACGCCGACCGCGGCAGCTCGATGACCTCCAAGCCGGTGGCCTTCCTGCTCGCCGAGCTGGGCGTCGCCAGGACGCACAGCCGGCCCCACACCTCGAGCGACAACCCCTACTCCGAAGCGCACTTCAAGACGCTCAAGTACCGGCCCGCCTTCCCGGCCAGGTTCTCCTCACCGGAGGAGGCACGTGCCTTCTGCCGGGAGTTCTTCGCCTGGTACAACGGGGAGCACCGCCACTCGGGGATCGGCCTCATGACCCCGGCCGCCGTGCACCACGGTCGGGCGCCGGAGATCCGCGAAGCGCGCGCCCGCGTCCTGGACGCGGCCTACGCGCGCACGCCGGAGCGCTTCGTCAGGCATGCGCCGCAGCCGCCCAGGCTGCCCGTCGCCGCCTGGATCAACCAGCCCGCGAGCGAGGAGGATGCTCACTGAATGTGGACGACGACCGTCTCATTCCGCTTGACAGGTTCCGGTCTCCCGCGCCGCCTACTATCGCTGGTCTGCCCAGACGCCCAGCGCACGCTCCCTGCGCGATGAGGAGCTGCTCACCGAGATCCTCGCGGAGCACAAGGCCTCGCGCGGCACCTACGGCGCGCCGCGCATCACGCGCGCGCTGCGCGCCTGTGGCCTGCGCGTAGGCCGCAAACGCGTCGCCCGGCTCACGGCGCGCCGCGGCCTGGCACGGCATCGTGCAGTCGCTCTCACGTCCGGGGCAGTGCTTCAGACAACGCCGTCGCCGAGAGCCTCTTCGCGACGCTGAAAGAGGAGCTCCTCTACCGCGGCGTCTGGCCGACCCGAGGCGCTGCGAAACGCGCCATCTTCGAGTACGTCGAGGTCTTCTACGACCGCCAGCGGATGCACTCCTCGCTGGACTACCCCGCGCCGGTAGACTACGAAGCAAGACGCAGCGGTCTGGGCGACGCTCAGGCAGCGTAAGGAATGTGTCTGTCAGAGCGGGGCAACCCCAAGCGCGGCCGCGTCAGGTCGCTCCGCAGGTCCATGGGCTGAGGGCAACGAAGCGGGTTGTCCGCCCAGGCAGCTCCAGCACCTCGTCGCGCACGTTCACGCAGGTGGCGTCGGTGTCAGGCCTGTCGTACCTGGACACCAAGCTGATCAAGGGCGTCACCTATTACTACAAGGTCCAGGCCGTCGCCCAGGCGGGCAGCGTCAGCCTGTTCAGCAACGTCGCGTCCGCGCGCACGAAGTGACGGCCGGCGGCCGCATCCGGGACGAGGCCGTGCCGTCCACCGCGCTGTGGGCGAGACGGCCCGCTGCTCACCCCGCCGACGGTGAGTGCGGCGTCAGTCCCGTCGGTGCGTTCCACGAGTGCAGGACGCGCAGATAGTTGGCCCGCTCGAAGGCGGCCGGATCGTCGCTGGCCGCGTAGCTGACGCTACCGCGCAGCTCCTCGACCGAGATGTACTCGTTGTCGTCGAGCCAGCGCATGAGCTCGCGCTCGACGGTGCAGAAGTGGCCGGGGCCGTTGCGCAGCACGGCCGAAGTCATCATGGCGACGTCGGCGCCGACGAGCAGGGCTTTGGCCGCGTCGGCGCCGCTCCAGACGCCGGTGGTGATGGCAAGCGACACGTCCTCGGGCAGCTGCGAGCGCAGGATGGCGACCCAGCGCATCGGCAGCCGCAGCTCCCAGGGGCTGCTGAGCTCCAGGCTCGGCACGACCTCGCGCGAGTCCGGGTCGATGTCGGGCTGGTAGAACCGGTTCATCAGCACCAGTCCGTTCGCCCCGCGCTCGACCACGGCCGCCGCGAAGTGGGCGAGCGAAGTGTAGTAGGGCGCCAGTTTGACGGCGAGCGGGATGTTGAGCGCGGAGCTGACGGCCTCGATCACGGCGAGGTCCTCGGCCTCGACCTCGGCGGCGCTGCGGCGCGGGTCCGCGGCGACGCGGTAGAGGTTGAGCTCCAGCGCGTCGGCGCCGGCCTCTTCGATGAGTCTCGCATACCGCACCCAGCCACCCAGCGAGGTCGCGTTGAGGCTGGCGATCACTGGGATGCTCAGCGTGTCCTTCATCAGCCCGACCACTGACAGATAGCGGTCTGCGGCGCCTTCGAAGTTGCGCTTCACGGACTCGGGAAAGTAGTCGAGCGCCTCGGCGAAATGCTCCGAGCCGGCCTCGAGGGCGAGGAGCAGATCGCTGTCCTGGCGTGTGATCTGCTCCTCGAAGAGGGAGGGCAGCACGACGGCCGCGGCGCCGCATTCGGCCATCCGCCGTGCCTGGCCCGGGCGGCCGGTCAACGGGCTGGCCGAGGCGACGAGCGGGGTGCGCAGCTCGAGGCCCAGGTACTGTGTGGTCAGTCGGCCCATCAGCGGCCCTCCTCGTCATAGCGGTAGCCCGCGTCGCTCTCGACCTCGGGCTCGACGTCGGGTTCGCCCGAGATCGTCTGTTCGATCTCGGCGAGCTGCTCGTAGAGGCGCCAGCGCTCGTCGATGTCGCTCTGCGCCAGTGCCAGCAGTCGTTCGGCGCGCTCGGGATCGGAGCGCGTCAGGATGGCGAACCGCGCCTCGGTCGCCGTGAAGTCCCGCAGCGAGATGGAGGGCGGCCGGGAGTCGAGCTTGAACGGCTGCCCTGTGCGACTCTCGGACGGATGGTAGCGGTAGAGCGGCCAGTAGCCGCTCCTGACGGCGTCCTTCTGGTGCGTCATCGACTTCGACATGTCGATGCCGTGGGCGATGCAGGTGCTGTAGGCGATCACCAGCGAGGGGCCTCGCCACGCCTCCGCCTCGAGAAGCGCCTTGGTCACCTGGGTGTCGTTGGCGCCCATGGCGACCTGCGCCACGTAGACGTTGCCGTAGGCCCGCGCGATGGCGCCCAGGTCCTTCTTGGCGACAGCCTTGCCGCGCGCGGCGAACTTGGCCACGGCGCCGCGCGAGGTGGCCTTGGAGGACTGGCCGCCGGTGTTGGAGTACACCTCGGTGTCCAGCACGAGGATGTTCACGTCCTCGCCGGTGGACAGCACGTGGTCGAGGCCGCCGAAGCCGATGTCGTAGGCCCAGCCGTCGCCGCCCATGATCCAGACGCTCTGGTGGACGAGCGCGCCGGCGAGGGCCCGCAGGTGGAGCGCGTCGACGTCGTCGCCCAGGTCGGCCAGAGCGAGTTGAAGCTGCGCCACTCGCTCTCTCTGCTCGCGGATCTGGCCCTCGGTGCGCTGCTCGGCCCGCAGCAGGCTACGGGCGAGGTCGTCTCCCACCTTCGGAGCCAGCCGCTCGAGCAACGTCGCGGCGCTGCGGGCCTGGGCCTCGTAGGCGAGGCGCAGGCCCAGGCCGAACTCCGCCGCGTCCTCGAACAGCGGGTTGTTCCACGCCGGCCCGCGCCCGTCCCGGCCCACCGTCCACGGCGTCGTCGGCAGGTTGCCGCCGTAGATCGAGCCGCACCCCGTCGCCGCAGAGACGACCATGCGGTCGCCGAAAAGCTGGGTGACGAGCTTGATGTACGGGGTCTCGCCGCAGCCGGCGCAGGCGCCGGAGAACTCGAACAGCGGCTCCAGGGTCTGCGAGCCGCGCACGCTGTCGTGCGGCAGAAGGTCGCGGTCGGACCGGGGGATCGCGTCGAAGAACGCCCAGTTGAGGCGCTCGACCGGGCGATGCTCGGCGGCCGCCATCATGTTGATGGCCTTGTGCCGCACCTCGGTCCTGCTCCTGGCCGGGCAGACGTCGACGCAGACGCCGCAGCCGGCGCAGTCGTCGGGAGCCACCTGGATCGTCTGCTGCAGTTCCGGCGCCTCTTTGGCGCGAAAGTCCTTGTGCTTGAAGGACCGCGGCGCTCCGGCCAGGCGCTCGGGAGGATAGACCTTCATGCGGATGGTCGCGTGCGGGCAGACGATCGCGCACTTGCCGCACTGGATGCAGATCTCGGGGTCCCAGATCGGAATCTGCTTGGCGATCGCGCGCTTCTCGTACTTGGCGGTCCCCAGGGGGAAGGTGCCGTCCGCCGGGAACGCGCTCACGGGCAGCCGGTCGCCGTCGCCGGCCATGAGCACCGACGTGACGCGCCTGACGAACTCCGGCGCGTCATCCGGCACCGGCTGCTCGATCCGCCGCTCACCGGTCGCCGCCGCCGGGATCTCGACGCGCCGCAGGGCTCCGAGCGAGCGATCGATGGCGGCGAAGTTCTTCTCGACGATCGCCGGCCCTCGGCGCCCGTAGGTCTTCTCCACCGAGCGCTTGATGTGGGCGATCGCCTCGTCTGGCGGCAGCACCCCCGAGAGCTGGAAGAAACAGGGCTGCATGATCGTGTTGATGCGATTGCCCATGCCGACCTCGGCGGCGATTGCGAAGGCGTCGATCACCCAGAGCTCCGCGTGCCGCTCGATCAGCTGGTCCTGCGTCTCGCGCGGCAGCCGGTCCCAGACCTCCTCCGGCGGGTAGGGACTGTTGAGCAGGAAGACGACGCCGTCCTTGGCCGCGTCCAGCACGCGCAGCCGCTCCAGCAGGTCGAACTGGTGGCAGGCGACGAAGTCGGCGTCCTGGATCGCGTAGGTAGAGCGGATGGGCTCGGGACCGAAGCGCAGGTGGGAGACCGTGAGCGAGCCCGACTTCTTCGAGTCGTAGACGAAGTAGCCCTGTGCCCAGCGCCCGCCGGCCTCGCCGATGATCTTCACCGAGCCCTTGTTGGCCCCGACCGTACCGTCCGAGCCGAGGCCGAAGAACATGGCCTGGACCTCGGAGGCCGGCCGCCGGGGCCTGAAGCTCTCGTCCACGGCGAGGCTCAAGTGCGTGACGTCGTCGTCGATGCCGATCGTGAAGTGGCGCTTCGGACGCTCGCGTGCGAGCTCGTCGAAGACGGCCTTGACCATCGCCGGGGTGAACTCCTTGGACGAGAGGCCGTAGCGGCCGCCGATCACGGCCGGCAGCGCGCTCGGGCGCGGTCCGGCCGCCGCGGCGGCCTCATCCCCGGCGGCGCGCCCGTCGCTCCGCGCCGCCCGTTGCTCCTCGACGTGCTCGTGAAGCGCCGCCAGCACGTCGAGGTACAGCGGCTCGCCGAGCGCGCCCGGCTCCTTGGTGCGGTCGAGCACCGCGATGGAGCGCACCGTCGGCGGCAGCGCCGCGATGAGCTGCGCCGCCGGGAAGGGGCGGTACAGACGGATCTTGAGCAGTCCCACCGCCTCACCGGCGGCGGTCAGCGTCTCCACCGTCTCCTGGGCGGCGCCGACCCCCGAGCCCATCAGGATGACGACACGCTCGGCGTCCGCGGCGCCCTCGTACTCGACGAGACCATAGCGCCGCCCCGTCCTCGCGGCGATCTCCTCCATCGCCGCCTCCACGCAGCGGGGCGCGGCCAGATAGAACGGGTTCGACGCCTCGCGGTTCTGGAAGTAGGCGTCGGGGTTCTGCGACGTGCCCCTGAGCACCGGCGCGTCCGGAGTCAAGCCTCGCCGGCGCAGCTGGACGACGGCGTCATCGGGTACGAGCGCCCGCAGGTCGTCGTCCGAGAGCAGCTCGATGCGGTCGATCTCGTGCGAGGTGCGGAAGCCGTCGAAGAAGTGCATGAAGGGTACGCGCGAGCAGAGGCTCGCGTGATGGGCCACCAGCGCGAAGTCGTGCGCCTCCTGCACCGACGACGAGCAGAGCATGGCCCATCCGGTCGTCCTCGCGTGCATCACGTCCGAGTGGTCGCCGAAGATCGAGAGCGCATGCGTGGCGAGTGACCGCGCTGCGACGTGCATGACGGCCGGCGTCAGCTCGCCCGCGACCTTGTACATGCTCGGCACCATGAGCAGCAGCCCCTGCGACGAGGTGAACGTCGTCGCCAGCGAGCCCTTCTGGAGGGCGCCGTGCAGGGCTCCGGCCGCACCGGACTCCGACTGCATCTGCACGACGTGGGGCACCACTCCCCACAGATTGGGCGTGCCGGCGGCGGCCCAGTCGTCGGCCGCCTCGGCCATCGGCGACGCCGGCGTGATGGGGTAGATGGAGATGACCTCGCTGAGCGCATACGCGACCCGCGCCGCCGCCCCGTTGCCGTCGACGCAGGCCCAGTGCCCTTCCATCCCGTTCCCCCTCTCGCGCCGGTCGCGTGCGTGCGCACACCCTGCGGCACATCTACCCGGAATGGACGCCGAGGGCACGCAAGGCCATTTCGCGACCCACCTGCCTTTCGGCGTCAGCATAGTAGATGGCTTCCTTCTCCGCCGGTGGGATGTCACCGATCTCGGAGTGCAGGCGACGGTTGTTCCACCAGTCGATGTACTCCAGCGTGGCGAGCTCGACCTGCTCCGGCGTCTTCCAGGGCCGGTGGCGATAGATGAGCTCGGCGCCGGCCCCCGGGACGGCAGCTATGAATGGGCGCCCCGGGGCGCCCCGGGAACCGGCGAGCAGACGGATCGGACGTCTGCCCGCCGGGAGCCATGAGCTGGCTTCGTCAGTGGGCGACCAGCGGCGCTCCGTCGACGACGACGCAGAGCGCCGGCGGCTGCTTGCCCTCGGCGGTCTCGAAGTCCCAGCCGTCGCTGCTGGTAGGCTCGAAGAACCAGCCGTAGTTAGCCTGACCGTCCACCCAGGCCTGCACGGCCTTCGTCAGGTCGACCGTGAGGCTCTCCGCCGGAGGCTTGGACGGGAGCGTGGCGCCGGTGGCGGGATCCTTGGCCGGCGCCTGGTAGGTGGTGCCGTAGCCGCCGGGCGTCAAGATGAACGGCACCGGGATCGGCTTCGGCATCGTGAACTTGGCGTCGTCCTCGGCCATGGCCTCGGTGCCGTCGGCCCCGATGCCGCCGCCGTGCATCACGTTGAGCGTCTGGTACAGGTAGATGCCGGTGTCGGTGTTAAGGTAGGTCAGGGGCTCCCACGTCGCGGGCTGCGGCGTGAAGTCGTTCCAGGTGCTG
Source organism: uncultured Thermoleophilia bacterium (assembly GCA_963696935.1). Taxonomy (GTDB): domain Bacteria; phylum Actinomycetota; class Thermoleophilia; order UBA2241; family UBA2241; genus CAIXSE01. The sequence continues at coordinate 25,713 of CAVOMB010000085.1, forward strand.
GTCTCGCTCCACGGCACGAGCATGCGGTGCAGGATGACCTTGCCCTTGGTCGAGCTCGTCGCCGCGAAGACCAGGGTGGCCGACAGGATCTGGGAGCCGGGCTTGATCTGGCCGGGGCCGGTGCCGACGATGTCGTCGAAGCGCAGCATCGCGTTGACGCGCGAGCCGTTGTCGTCCATGTCGGTGGTCAGCGTCGCCTCGCCGCCGTAGTTCAGCCCGGCGTTGTTCTCGTTGATCTGGACGTCCACCGTGCTTACGTAGGGAGTGGTCGCGCCTACAAGCTCGCGTCGGTTCTGGAAGACGTGCGAGTACGGGACGGCCGCCGGGATCGCGTTCAGCGGCGGGAGCGGCGGGGCGGGCGGCTCGGGGCCGAAGTCCCAGTGGGTGTTCCACGCCAGACGCTCACGCACGTTGAGCAAGTACTCGAACTCGCTGTCGTAGTCGGACTCGTAGTACTCGGCAGCAGCGTTCTCGTACCACGGCGAGAAGGTCTTGACCTGGATCTTCCCGGCGGCAGGCTCGACGGTGATCAGGCGCATCAGGCCGTTGCCGGCGTTGGCGCGGTCCTGGTAGTCGGACAGCATCTGGAAGACCGGACGGTTGCTGGCGTCGTGGTTGACCAGCGCGTACTCGGTGTGCGTGTGGCCGTTCAGGACCATGAACACCATCGGGTTGTCCCTGACGAACTTCTCCCACATGTACTTGCCGGTCACGCTCTTGCCGCTGCCGTCGACGTAGTCGTGCGTGGAGACGATGACCGGCATGCCCTCGAGGGACGGGCGACGGAGCAAGCGGTTGGCCCACCTGAGCCTCGGCGTCGGTCGGGTCTTTCTGGAATCCGATGTGGAGGAACTGCGCCTTCTGCACGGTGAACGTCTGCGCCTGGGTGAGCCCGGAGCGCGACGAGGCGACGAACCAGGGCTTCTCCTGCATCAGCGAGACGGGCAGGTTCTGCAGGAAGAACGCCGGGTCGTCGTGGTTGCCGCGAACGATGGAGAACGGCAACTGGTCCTGCTCGAGCAGCGGGTCGAGGGCCGCCATCGCGTTGGTCCACTGTGCGGCGTCAGTGCCGTTGTCGACCACGTCGCCGAGATGGGTGACGAACACGATGTTCCTGGCCTCGGCGTTGGCGAGCAGCCACTTGACCTGCTCGGCGAAGCCCGGGTCACCCTCCTCCGAGTAGACCTGCGTGTCTGGGATGGCGGCGATGGTGAACGGGGTCTTGAGGGCGCGCATGTGCGCGGCGTTCTTGAGCGCCGCCGAGTGGTTGTGATGGCGACGGTGATGGTTCTGGCAATCGCGCTCATGGGACGACCTGCCGGTACCGGCGTAACTGACTGTCGCAGCCGCGGCCAGCGCCATCCCGACCACAACGGCCGCCAGGAGGGCGACCCCGAACTTGGCCATTCGTGAATGCATCCTCATGTGCTCCTTGTCTCTGAGTGCCGGTCGGCTCATGCCGGTTGGCTCACTCCCCGCCTGCGAGGCACCGTGCGTCCGCAGGCCCACAACACAGGGACAGTCCACACGAGGAGGGTTAGGGCCCCGCTAGGAGGCTCAGCACGTTGTGCGCAGGTTCGGCTCACCGCTCGTGATGACTCGGTTGGCGTGCAGTCACCTGCGCCGGCTCCGCCCGCGTCCCTCAACGAGACCTGACGGCGCGCGTTCGCTGCAATCGCCCGCCAGGCTCGCCAAGCAAGGCTTGGGTGCCCCCGGGAATGGTTCGATCTTCTGCCTGGCGCACGGAGGTGACCCTTCAGCCACGTCCGGACCTGCCGCCCTTGCGCATGACCGTGCGCGGCGAGCGGGTGACGCTCTGTGCGGGTAGCGGGATTACCCGCCTGAGTTCGCCGCATGGTGCCAGGCAGCCGCCGCCTTGGCCGAGCGCTATTCGGGCATGGGCGCGCAGAGGACCATCGAGAGGATGCGCCCCCGCTTCGACGCCTGGTACGGCGAGGACTTCGCATGCCGCAAGCTGCAGAAGCTTGGCGTCCAGGTGCGCAGGGACGTCGCCGCCACGCTTCAGCCGCTCATCGAGCACGAGATGCTGCATCGCTACGCGGCGCTCATCGACGCCGCCCTCGCCGCTTATCTCGAAGACTCGTTCGACGACCCTGGAGCCGCATGACCGTGGGCCAGATCCCCGGTAGCAGACCAAGACGGCGACTTTCTTCTGCGCGAGCGTCCGCAGCTGCTTGGGCTGCTGGGATTGCGTCCGACGAACGCGATCTCGCCGACCAAGTGAGGCCGGAGCAGATGCAAGCCGAGCAGCCCGCCGGCAGGCAGTTGAGGACCCCGCCGACGAGCCTAGCAGTATGGTTCGGTCTGCCTGCGCAGGTAAGCGAAAGCCTGTTGGTGCCTGGCCCACGCCAAGCCGGTCGCGTTCGTCTCGCCGCACTCGGAGCAGCGCATCCGGATCGCAATCGCATATACCTTCGCCATTTGCCCCCCCTCCTTCAGTCCGGCGAGAGCATCGTCGACGAGCGTTTGGAGCCTATGACGAGAGCGTTAGGGCGGCGCGGGACGGTCCCCGCCGACAGATGAGCAGCCCCGCGAGGTCGACATCGTCGGCGCGGGGCAGATCGGGCCGTGTTCTGGGCGTTGCAGATCGGGCCGTGGTCTGGGCGTGGGGAATCTCCCTCAGCTCAGAGTGCGTCCGACGGACCGTCGCGGACGATGGCCCTCGTCGCGCCCCGTATATTGCCCCGGCTTCAGGAACCTCTACGCTCAAGCGGGACGAAGGTGACCGCCAGCCCGGAGTCTCCGAGCCTCGACGACGGCCACCGTTGGGTCATCATCCTCGGAGTCCGGCGCGGACGCGGTCCCCGGGTTCAGGAACAGCGTGCCCTCGACCCAGGAGGCGGCGGGGACGTGGTCGTGGCCGTAGATGACGAGGTCGGGCACGTCGTCGAGGCCCGCCGGCACCTTGCCGGCGGCAAGGCGCTTGAACAGGCGCTTGCGCTTGTGGGCGACGACGAAGCGCACGCCGCCGTCCTCACCGGCCGCCTCGCGCGGCAGCGCAGCGACAAGCTCGTCGGGCTCGATGTTGCCGGAGACAGCCGTGACGGGAGCGACCTCCTGAAGTGCCGCGAGCACGCCCGGGTCACCGATGTCGCCGGCGTGCACGATGAGCGTGACGCCGGAGAAGATGTCCCCTACTGCGGGATCGAGGTAGCCGTGGCTGTCGCTGATGACGCCGATGCGGATGCGCCGCGAGGGAAGCCGCACTGAGTCTCCCCTGACGCCGGGTACCGGCACCGTATCACCGGCGCGCTGCCCACGGGCCTTCCCGCGCTCACGCCGTGCCTTGGGCTGCCCAGCCGAGGCCTTGTCGGCTGCGAGGGTGATCCCAAGCCGGACCGCTCCCGCCTCACGCTGCAGCGCGTAGGCGGAGTCGGGAAGAACTGCGACCGCAGTCTCCGCCAAGTCGCTGCCGGCACGTGCGTTCTTCACTGCTGCGATCCCCTGACTCCGTCGTTCGGCCCGCCTGGCAGGCGAGCATACAAGTCATCGCCTACCCGCAGCCTCGCGACCACAAGCTGATGAGCCGCCGGACCTGGGGACAGGCCGACGCGCACCGCGGCTAGTGAGTCGCGGTGGCGGACGGGCAGACCTCGAGCGACGACCCGCAGAAGGCGGCCGCGTCCTCGTCGCCGAGCCGGGCCAGCAGGCGCAGCGCCTCCCGGGCGCCCGAGCAGTCGTCTGTGACGAGTCCTGCGCCCTGCGCCACGGCGATGAGCAGGCCGGTGTCTCCGTACTCGTAGAGCTGCCGGACGATTCCGTTCATGTGAGCTCCCCCAAGCTTCCGATCCACCCTAATGGGTACCGCGGAAAGGGGGCGGCGAAACGCTTTGTGCCGTCCACGGAGTCGGGTGCCCACTCACCCGGACGCGCAGGGCGTCGCGCGTCTCCTCGCGACCGAGGCGTCGTGGCCGGATTCGGCGAGTTCACAGCGGACGACCGCCGCATCATCACAATGGAGTGGATCGTCGAGCGAGTCGCGCTCACCTCGGTGTGGGCGCGTAACCGTATCCCCGAGACCAGACCAACCTACAATCACATCGAGACGACGTTGACGATGTTGCCCTCGGGGTCCTTGAACCAAGCTGCCTTGGTGCCCTCGAACTCGGCGATGCCGTTCATCGCACTTCCTCCCATTCGCCTCATCGGTTACTGCCCTGATCCGCGCCCACGTCGTGCTCTGCCGGCTGGCCCTGCTGCTCGTGCGCGTCATGGAGACCAGCTGCGGGGACACCCGGCCGAACCTGCGCCGCGAGCTCCAGAGGCTGCAGCTGGGCAGCTTCTCCGGGCCTGCCGGCCGCTTCCGAACTGGCGCCGTAAGGGCCCGCGGTCATTGCCCCCACCACCTGAGGCCTGTCTCGTCGGTGCTTTCAACGACGCGCGACGGGTGAGGCGCCGCTCACGAGGCGACCTCCGGTCCCTGCCACCGCGCTGGTGCGCCGCCCGTATGTGGCAGAGCCGCCCATGCGGACGACGCATCGGCCTTGTCGCGGGTCGCCAAGGCCCTGCACCAGGAGCCGGGAGCTCAAGTCACCGCGACAACCACCCGCACGAGGCATCCCGACCGACGAACCAGCACGGGTTCGCAGGCTCGCTGTCAGCAAACCGCAAGGGACAAGTGCAAGCCCTGGGCTGCTGCGATAGCTCACGCTTGTCATGCGCCGTGAGCTTTACCCGAACACACGGGGCGTGGACCAGGACCAGGTGCGCTCAAAGAAGGGTTCGTCACCGTCGCGGGTGCGTAGGAGCGTCTCCACGTAGAACGTGTCTGCATCGCAGGTCATCGTGCTATCGATTTCAGTAACCGCACTCCACCCCGGGCCACTGATTTCCATGGTTCGCTCGCAGCGCACCGACGCAGACAACGGATCACCCTCGACGATGGCGTACGTATTCCGTCCCCACTCGCCCACGACCAGTCCCGACGCCGTCAGGCGAACCCGCCCCGGGAGTCCATCCGGCTCAACCACGCTCTCAACGCGGTGCGTGAGAAGATCATCGGTCGTGGTCGCCCGTCCGGCCAACGTCTCGAGGATCTCCGTCTCGAGCGGCGCTGCGAACTCGACCGGCTCGAATTCGGGTACCTTGGCCGCGGGGCTGCGCCGAACCGGCACGTTCAATTTGCAGGCGCCGGGCTTCACGGTGAGCGTCACAGACTCGGGTGACGGCCAGATCCACGGCCAATAGGTCGGCGCCACCGTCAGCCGCAGCCGATGACCTTGGTGGAGCCGGTAGGCGATGCTTCCCAACGCAACGTGCACGTTGTATGGCCTGCCCGGCTCAAGGGAGGCGGGCTGCTCCCGGCTGTCGCGCTGCGTGAGATTCAGAAAGCCACGGGTGACCAAGGTCACCGAGCCTTCAGGGCTCACGTCGCACAAGCGTACCGCCAGCAGCGCAAGCGGTCGATCGGCTGCGACTTCCAGGTCGAGAGAGGGGAAGCCCATGATTTCGAGGGGCGCCGTGAGCGACTCGGAATCAAAGGAGAGGGCAGCGGCGTCATCGCGACGTTGATCTCCCGGAAGAGCAGCCTTGCCTGCGTGCGGGCACCACGTGCCCGATGCAAGTCCCGACGACTGCACAGCGTGAATACTCAGGTGCCCGTCGAAGCCAACGCTTCCCGAGCTCAGCGTGTGATCTCCGAGAAAGAATGTCTCTGTCGCGTGCCCATCATGCGCCGGTGGCCACTCGTCCTCGCTCGTCCAGTATCCCGCGCGTTCCGCGTAGAAGGTGGCTGGAGCGTCGGAGTCGAGGACGTAGGCCCGCAGCATGGGCTCTTGCATCACGCCCGTATCGACGCCCTTCAACCAGTAGTCCCACCAACGCAGACATTCTTGGTTGAAGCCGATCTGCGGGCCCGGCGATGCTTCGTCTGGGTATTGGTGCGCCCACGGACCGATCAGCCCTCGACGCGGCGCCTGCAGATTCTGCAACAGGTGCAAGACCGTGTCGTGGTAGGGGTCAGCCCAGCCCCCGACCGTCATCACCGCGCACTCGATGGCGCTGTAATCCTCACACACGGAGCCGTGCTTCCAGTAGTCGTCATGAGTCTGGTGTGAAAGCCACGTGTGCACGTAGGGGTCGGCGGACTGCAGGCGTTCAAGCCATCTCGCGCGCCACTCCTCGCCCACCACGCCGGGGTCTGGCGGTCGTGAGTTGTAGGCGAAGGCCGTGGTGCCCCAGGAGAGCATGTCGTAGGCCAGCACGTTCCCACCCATGTAATGACAATCGCCGCCGTAGCGATCGTCGGCAGAATGCACGGTGATGATTGCCTTGAGCTGCCTGGGCCGCCGCGACGCCACCTGCAATGCGTTGAAGCCGCCCCAGGAATAGCCCATCATACCGACTGCCCCGGTGCACCATGGCTGCTCTTCCAGCCACGCCAAGACGTCCAAGGCGTCCTCGTGTTCCTGCGGGAGGTACTCGTCGAGGATGAGCCCGTCGGAATCGCCCGTCCCCCGTAGATCGACCCGCACACTGGCGTACCCGAATCCAGCGAAATAGGGATGCCTCAGGACGTCGGAAGTGATGGTGCCGTCGTTCTTGCGGTACGGGATGTACTCGAGCACCGCGGGCACAGGATCTTGCTCCGCATCGACGGGCAGCCAGATTCGTGCGGCCAAGCGGCAGCCGTCGCGCATCGGAATCCACGCGTGCTCGACGGTCCTTACCTCTCTGGGAAAACTCTGACGAACGCTGGGATGCCGCAGGCCAAGCTTCATCGATACCTCCGCACTACTAGTCAAGGATCCCGGGTGAGGGCTGCGCCGCCCGGATCTGGTGTTTGAGGCACTGTGGAGAGCTGCTGTTCCAGACCTGATGTCAGACCTCCCCTGCAAGGCGGCGAAGGCGAGGATATCAGGGCGGACCTCCTCGGCTCGCCGCCCTTGAGACGCCGCGTGTGATCCGAGACCTCGCCGACGCGTACCCAGCTCACCGGCTGGCTGGTGGACCTGCCTCCGACCAGGCGCTTGAGGTTGAACTCGGCGATCTCCACATGGCGCGGCAGTTGGACTGCCACAGGTAGACGGCGGACGCCTCGCGGATGATCTGCTCCGCCTCGTCGAGGAGGAGGTGACTGTGGTCGCCCTGGTGGTGCAATCCGCTTCGGTCACTCGGGGGCTGGACGGGATGGAGTCCCCGTCCAGCCCCCCGGAGTCACTGCTCGATGGTGCGGCTCCGCGAGCGTCGCGCCACGAGGGCCACGGCGGCGATGACGACGACGATGACGACCACGATGACCGCGACGATCAGGCCGGTGGACGTGCCGCTACCGCTGGACTCCACCGCCGTGCGCGGCTTGAGGTTGAGATACGTGTCGATGTTGTCGGTGGACATGAACGCCAAGCCGTCTTTAGCCGGGTACTGCGTCCATCCCTTCCACTTCTCTGTGTTGTAGGCGATCAGCGCCTTCGGATAACAGATGACCACGTACGGCGCCGCGGCGTAGAACATCTGCTGCATCTGCTTGACCTCGTCCGCCCGCTTGGCCGGGTCCATCTCCGACGACTGCTCGGTGTACAGGTGGTCGTACGTCGGGTCGGAGTACAGCGAGTCGTTCCACATCTCGATCTGGCTGGTCGTCTCGACGCCAAGTATGTAATCAGGGTCCGCGTACCCGCCCCAACCCCAGATGAACATGTCGTAGTCGGGCGCGTAGGTGTCGCCCTTGTAGCTCCAGATGCCATCGCTGATGGAGCCGTCGTTCTCGACTGAGAGCTCGATATCGATGCCGATCGACTTGAACGAGCCGGCGATGAGCTTGCCGGCGCGCTGCTGCTCCGGCGACTCCTCGCGCGTCCACAGACGAAGCTTGATCGGCTTGCCCTGTTTGTCCTCACGCACGCCGTCGCCGTCGGTGTCCTTGTAGCCGGCGGCGTCGAGCAGTTGCTTGGCCTTGTCCAGGTCGTAACCGAACGTCTCCGCAGGCGTGGGCGTCCAGTAGTAGTCCACCGTCGGGGTCAGAATCGACTGGCCGACCTGCGCGTAGCCGCCGAAGGCGGTGTCGACGATCTTCTGCTTGTCCACGGCCCAGCTCAGCGCCTGGCGGAACTTGGGGTCCTTGAGGACGGGGTTGCCGAGCGAGGCGGGGTTGTCGTACACGTTGAAGCACAGGTGGTCGAAGTAGCGGTACTGTGCCGCAACGGCCGTGATGCCCTGCTGGCTCTTGATTGCGTTGAACTGCGCCACCGGCAGACCGTAGGCGGCGTCGATGTTGCCCGCCTTCAGGTCCATGGTCATGGTGTCTTGGTTGGTGTAGATCTCGAAGATGACCTCGTCGATCGTGGGCGCGCCCTTCCAGTAGTTCTTGTTGGCGACGAGTCGCACGTACTCGCCTTTCTTGACCTCCACCACCCGGAACGGGCCCGTACCGACGACCGGAGGCTTGCTCTGGTAATCGTTGCCCGCGCTCTTGCCCGGGACCTTGCCCCACACGTGTTCCGGAACGATCGGGATCCAGAGGCGCAGCATGTCGGACTTGGGCTTGGAGAGGAGAAACTTGACGGTGAGGTCATCGACGGCAACCGCCTTCTTGATGTTCGTGGTGTAGCTCGTGTACGCGGCCAGCTGGTTGTCGATGATGTAGTTGTATGTGAACGCCACGTCCTTGGCCGTGAAGGGGGCGCCGTCCTGCCACTTCACGCCGGGATGCAGCTTGAACGTCCACTCGAGGCCGTCAGGGCTGCTGCTCCAGCTGTCGGCGAGCTCGGGCTGCGGCGCTCCGTCGCTCGCCCGATAGCCGACGAGAAGGTCGTAGTTGAGGTGATACACCTCGTAGGCTGTCGTCGAGTACCCCAGGAAGGGGTTGAGATTGTCAAGGTCTTGCGTCGTGCCTATGCGCAACACGACCTTGCCCGCGCTCGGCGATGGAGATGGACTGGAGGCCAGCGCACTCGCCGTCCCCCAAAGAAGCCCACCCGCCAGCAGGACGGCAAGCGCCCACAGCACCTGCCGCCTGTACCCAAGTCGCGACGCAACGACCTTCCGCATGGTTTCCCCCTCCGTTGTAGCCTCCAGAAGGTTGCTCTTGATCGCCTCCACGCTCGTGGCAATCGTGCGAGGCATGCTGGTTTTCGTGAACAACCCTTACCCATTGATGGTTTCAAGCGAAAGGACTCTATTCAAGGCGGTCGGTTCACGAATCTCATATCTCAGACATAACACCGGCGTTCCGCAGCCGATCCGCCCAATATCCGCGAAACGTAGCCCATTTGCAGGAAGAAGGCGCCGCGCGGCGCAAGCACGGCCGTCAGGAGGCCACGGCCGGCGCCAGCGCCGTGATGCGGGCCGGCTCGGGTAGCTCCAGCTACGGCCCGAGTGGCCCGGCCGCGCAGAGCGGTTCGTGCACGCTTCGCGGCGCTCGCCGTGGGCGGCGCCGCAGAGGGCGTCGACCTCGGCCCCCATCGGCGCCTCGGCCATCTGCTTGACCATCGTGCGCAGCACGTCCACGTCGCCCTCTTCGATGAGCTTGCGCATCTCGCCCTGACCGTTCATCGTGAGCTCGACCATCGGGTGTCTCCCTTCAATGTCTTTCGCCGGACTTGAAGAGGATGACCCCGGTGGTCGCTTGCCGCCAGCCGGGCCACCGCGCCGGAAGCCCTGCTCCCAACCTTCTCGTGCACCTCGTCTTGGGACGCTGACTCGCGGCGACGGTCACCCCCTGCCCCGCTCCGATCCTGGCCTAAGGTGGCTCACAGGTCGAGTCGCCGATCCGCGAACTGGCGCACGATCGCCGGATCGGTGTGGGAGAAGAAGAGGCTCCCGCCCAGTCAGATCCCGGTCCTGCGCTCGAGTGCCTCGGGGTACCTGTCTCCCTCGACGCTGATCTGCGAGGCCGCGGCGTCGATCTCGCGCAGGTCGGCAAGCGTCAGCTCCAGCTCGGCCGCGCCGAGGTTCTCCTCGAGGCGGTGCAGCTTGGTGGTGCCGGGGATCGGGACGATCCACGGCTTCTGGGCGAGCAGCCAGGCGAGCGCGACCTGCGCCGGCGTCGCGCCCTTCTGCCCCGCGATGCGACCCAGGAGGTCGACGAACGCCTGGTTGGCCCTGCGAGCTTCGGGCGTGAAGCGCGGGACGATCTGGCGGAAGTCGTCTGGAGCAAACGTGGTGGTCTCGTCGATCTTGCCGGTGAGGAAGCCTTTGCCAAGGGGACTGAACGGCACGAGACCGATGCCGAGCTCCTCGAGCGCCGGCAGTAGTTCCTCCTCCGGCCGGCGCCACCACAGCGAGTACTCGCTCTGCACGGCGGTCACCGGCTGGACGGCGTGCGCCCGCCGGATCGTCTGCACGCCGGCCTCGGAGAGGCCGAAGTGCCTGACCTTGCCTTCCCCGATCAGCTGCTTCACGGCTCCGGCCACCTCTTCGATCGGCACATCGGGGTCGACGCGATGCTGGTAGAAGAGGTCGATGTGGTCGGTCCTCAGGCGCTTGAGTGAGGCCTCCGCGACCTTCCTGATGTGATCCGGGCGGCTGTTCAGGCCGCCCTGCTGCCTGGCGTCGATCCCGAGCTCCAAGTCGAAGCCGAACTTGGTCGCGATCACCACCTGCTCGCGTACGGGCTCGAGCGCCTCGCCGACAAGTTCCTCGTTGGTGAACGGGCCATAGGCCTCGGCCGTATCGAACAGGGTCACGCCGCGCTCGACGGCGGCGCGGATCAGAGCGATCACCTGCTGCCGGTCCGGCGGCGGGCCATAGGCGAAGCTCATGCCCATACAGCCGAGGCCGAGGGCCGAGACCTCGAGGCCCTGTCCGAGTGTTCGTTTCTGCATTGCGCTCACTCCTCTCTGAAGGCCGGCCTACAGCAGCTGGCGGGCCGGTCGGTACAGGACCTCGTTGATGTCGACGTCGTCGGGCTGGCTCATGGCGAACGCCACGACCCGGGCGAAGGAGTCGGCCGGCACGGCGTAGTCCTCGTAGAACTTCCGGATGCCCTCGGAGACGTCCGCCTCGCTGATACTGTTGGGCAGCTCCGTCGCCACCGCCCCCGGAGAGACCACCGTCGTGCGGATGTTGTACGGCTTGACCTCCTGGCGCAGGCCCTCGGAGAGCGCCCGCACGGCGTGCTTGGTCGCCGAGTAGACCGCACCGTTCGCGCTTACCTTGTGCCCGGCCACCGAGGAGACGTTGATGAAGTGACCCGCCTTCTGGCGCATCATGTGCGGCAGCGCCGCAGCGATCCCGTAGAGCACGCCCTTGATGTTGACGTCGATCATCCGCTCCCACTCCTCCACCTTGAGGCGCTCGAGTGGGGAGTGCGGCATCAGGCCGGCATTGTTGACCATCACGTCGACACGCCCGTAGGCGTCGACGGCGGCCCCGACCAGGGCCTCGACCTGGGCACGGTCGGTGACGTCGGTCTGCACGGCGAGAGCAGTTCCGCCCGCAGCCTGGATCTCGTCGGCGAGCGCCTCGATGCGGTCCGCCCTCCTGGCGCCGAGCACGACCGTCGCGCCCTCGCCGGCGAGCAGTCTCGCGGTCGCCTCACCCAAGCCGCTGCTCGCGCCCGTGATCACGACGACTTTGCCTGCGATGTTGTCACTCATATACTTGGCCCTTCCTTGCGCTGAGTGAGGCGGTCGTCGTCTGCGGCCACCGGCAGTTGGCTTCCCCCGTAGCGCCAGACAGCTGCCTGCTTGTCTTGCCTGATCGTCCAAATGTACCCACAATCAGGCGCCCGTCACTCGCTCAGAGAGAAAGGAACACGTGTCCGAACGCGACAGCCGCCGACTGGCGGAGCTGGTAGCGGCACCGGCTACGAAGGACGGTGTCTCACCTACGGGGGTGCCCGGCGTCGGTCTTTGGAAAGCCTCGGCGCCGCGCTTCTCGTCCTCGACGGCGCGAACGCGCAGGACGCCGCTCGCATGGTCGGCTACTCGAGCGCGTCGCAGTTCAGTCGCGAGTACCGACGGATGTTCGGAGTGAGTCCCGCGTCCGATCGCGCGGTGGTCTCGGCCTGAGAGAGACCGGGAACGAGCGGGTGGCTGCATCCGGCGCAGGCCACTGCAGCTGCCAGGAAGGCCGAGTCCGAACCACAGGCCGGACCTCGAACGGGCTACGAGATGGTGACGCTGCCCGAGCTGTTCAAGGCGGCCGGGGTCAAGTAGCCCTCAGGCGGCCGTCTCCTGGGCTGCGGCCGACACGCCCACGCGGCCCCAGTACGCACGACGGCGCCGGGCGACGGTGCCTCGCACCGCCTCCCGGCACCGTACGCCAGACTCAGGTCACGCCGTGGTGGTCTCTTCCGCCGGCGGCGTGTAGCTGCTCCATGGGTCGGTGTTGTCGCCGCCCCAGCCGCAGCAGCCGCCGTCACCCTTCAACATCTTCCAGGCGAAGTACGCGCCGACGCCCATAAGGATGAGCAGCATGATGAAGATGATCTTCTTCAAGGGGACCCTCCTCCCGTTCGCTTTGCCCATAGTACCCCAACGCCCGGTCCGCATGCCCAACGCGTTTCGATCACCTCCATCTGGCGCGTCCCCGACCCGTGTCGTAGGCTCGGATCATGTGGGTCACGACACACGTCCTCGCCGGCCTGGGCATCGCCGCCGCCCTCGGCGGTCCCTGGTGGCTGCTCGTCACCCTGGTAGTCGGGTCCCACATAGTCATGGACCTCATCCCGCACTGGGACTACACCGTCTCCAAGCACCCTGTCTTCTACGGCTGTTGCGACTTCATCGCCTCGTTCGCCGCCTTCTGGATCGCCTGGCTCGTACTCGGATACCCGTGGTGGATCGCCTTCATGGGCCTCGTCTCCGGCGCGCCCGACTGGGACGTCCTCATCTGGGTGGCGCGCGGCGAGAAGGGGCGCAAGTACTTCCCCAGCCACTGGGACAGCTTCCCGCACGGCAAGTCGGGGCCGGTGTGGGGCATCGGGGTCCAGGTGGTCATCATGGCCGTCAGCGTCGCCGTCGTGCTGGCGCTGCGGCCGTAGATCAGGGCGGTGGGATCCGGGTCGAGCGGACGTAATACTGCATCGTCTTCTCCCGCTCGAGGTCCGCGTCGGTCGCGTCCGGCTCGACGGGAGACCGGCGGCCAGTGCCGAACACCAGAGCCCACACGATGACGATGGCCGCGCCGACGAGCAGCGCGGGCGCGGCGATCTTCCACTGGGTGAGGATGGCTCCGACGGCGCCCATGCATATCAACGCGCCGCCGAGGAGGATCAGCAGGATCTTGAGCATGACGCGCCCTTCCGCATCGTGTACGACCAGCGTAGTCTTGTGTAGGCTCACCGGCAGGGCGTTCCCTTCGCAAAGGCGGATCGCGGCACCGGTCGCCCGAGAGGAACTCGGAAGGGAGAGGATAATGCCGCCGTTCGACGTCGTCAAGGAGTGCAAGCCGCTCTACATGCCGTCGGCCAAGCACCCGGCGATCGTGGAGGTGCCGGACCTCGCGTTCCTGATGGTGGACGGCCGCGGTGACCCGGGGAAGCTCGGAGGCGTTCGAGGCGGCCATGCAGGCGCTGTTCTCGGCCGCCTACACGCTCAAGTTCAGCCTCAAGAAGACGGACCCGGAGCGGGACTTCAAGGTCGCGCCGGTGGAGGGGCTCTGGTGGGGCGACGACCCCAAGCCCACCCTGGCGGACCTGCAGCGCGACCGCGACAGCTGGAACTGGACGCTGATGATCGCCGTGCCCGACGCGGTCACGACGGACGAGGTCGCGGCGGCGCTGGAGACGGCGGCGCGGAAGAAGGACCTGCCCGCCGCGCCGCTGCTCCGCCTCGAGCGGTTCGAGGAGGGCCTCGCGGCGCAGATCATGCACGTCGGCCCCTACTCCGAGGAGGCGCCGGCCATCGAGCGGCTGCACGTGTGGGTCGCCGCGGAGGGGTACGAGCTGCGGGGTCGCCACCACGAGATCTACCTGGGCGACCCCAGCCGCACCGCCCCGGAGCGGCTCAAGACCGTGCTGCGGCACCCGGTGCGGCCGGCCTGACCGGCGCGCGGCACGGCGGCCCGGCCTGCGCGGCGGCGCCCACCGGCCGAGGCCCCGCGAGCTCGACCGGAGGAGGGATGTCGACCGGGGGTCGGAGCCTTCGATGGCACCTCGGATGGCGCCACCTGTAGCGCCACGGATGGCGCCACGGATGACGCCATCTTTGGCGCCGACCCCCAAAGCACATACCTCCCCGCGGCCCCGCCGCCCCACGCCCCGCGGTCCTCCCGAGCGTCGGCACATTCCCGGGACGAGCAGACGCACGGAGCCGTCGCGCCCATGAAGACGGCGAACAATGTGAGGCCGACGGCGTAGAGCGCCACACCGCCACGGCGAGGTCGAGCGTCGCGCCGAGAACCGCCAGCATCCAGGCTCACATCAGGCGAGCACCTCGCGCGCGACCGCCTCGGCGAACAGCGACTGGAAGGCGAGGTCGCGGACGAGGATGCGCTCGTCCACGTTGTGGTAGCGCGGCGTGACCTCCTCGTACGTCTCCACGAGGTGCGGCGCGAAGTTGTAGGCGATCACGTCCGGGAACGCGGAGCGGAACCAGTTGGAGTCCGTGAACCCGACGGAGTGGCTGTTGGCGAGCTGCGCCTCCGGCACGAACCGATCCAGTGTCGTCCGGATGGCCTCGGAGAGCGGCGTCGGGTACGGCGAGGAGTTGCCGCGCGTCACGGGGCCGATCCACTCGAGGTCCCAGTCGGCCTCCACGCCGTCCAGTGCCGTGCGCACCTCGGTGAGCACCTCCTGCTCGTCGTGCCCGGCGATCATGCGGCAGTCCACGCTGAGCTCGACCCTGGTCGGGAAGACGTTCACGGCGACGCTGTTGCTGGTGATGATGGTCGGGGAGAAGGCGAACCCATACAGCGGCTCGATCATGTCGGCGAGCAGGACGTCGCGGCGCGCGAGGTCGTGCAGGGCAGCGCGCGCCGTCCTGGGATCACGCAGCCGCTCGCGCAGCGCGGGCGAGTCGACCAGCAACTGCACCAGTTCCTCGGAGGACCCGTCGATGACCAGCGGCAGCTCATGTGAGGCGAGCGCGTCGATCACGCGGGCCGCGGCTACGACGGCGTTGCCGCTGCGCAGCGGCACCGAGGCGTGGCCGGCCTCGCCCTTGATGATCAGGCGGAACTGGGCGGTGCCCTTCTCGCCGCTCTCGAGGATGTAGACGCGGCGGCCGCCGCGCTCCAGGACGTGGCCGCCGCCCTCGTTGATCACGTAGTCGGTCTTGATGAGGTCGGGGCGGTTGTTGACGAGCCAGCGGGCGCCGCCGACGGAACCTTCTTCCTCGTCGGCGGTGCAGGCGTACACCAGCGTGCCGGCGGCCGGGCCGCCGGCCTGGGCGATGCGCGCCGCGGCGGCCGCGTGGGCGGCCACCAGGTTCTTGATGTCGACGGCGCCGCGGCCCCAGACGTAGCCGTCCTTGATGAGGCCGGAGAACGGCGGCACCTGCCAGTCCGGCGCATTGGCCGGCACCACGTCCTCGTGCGCCAGGAGCAAGAGACTCGGACCCGGCTTGCCGCTCTCGAGCCGGAGCACGAAGCTGCACCGGTCCTCCGGCTCGCCGACGATCTGGCCGCCTGTGACCCCGCGCTCCGCGAACCAGGCGGCCATGAACTCGGCCACCCGCGTCTCGTCGCCGGGCGGGTTACTGGTGTCGATCTGGATGAGTGCGCTGAGCAACTCGCTCGTCTCGCGCTCGACCTCGGCGACCACGGCAGGATCGATGCCGGCGATGTCCACGAATGACCCCCTCTGCTCTGCTGATGCGCACGCGATGATGGTCATCATATCCACCTCGGGCACGCGCCGCCCGCCGCGTCCCGGCGCCCGCCGCGCTCCGCTTTCGAGCCCGTGGCGGGTGCGGTATAGTGTCTATCCCGCGCGGAGAAGTGGCCGAGTGGCTGAAGGCAACCGCCTGCTAAGCGGTTAAGGGGGCTTTAACCTCCTTCCCGGGTTCGAATCCCGGCTTCTCCGCCAGTTCTTCGCCCTGCGCCTTCTCCCGTCCGACCCGTCGTCCCCGGCCGGCGCGTCGACGTTTTCCCCTCGCGCCGGTTTCAGGTATACTCTGCCTCCGCGTGCGCACGTAGCTCAGTTGGATTAGAGCGTCGGTCTACGGAACCGAAGGCCGCAGGTTCGAGTCCTGCCGTGCGCGCCATCTTCTCCCCCGCCCTTTCCGCCTTCCGCATCCCGGCCGTGCGGGCATCATCCTCTCGGCGTTCCTGGCTGCGGAGAGACCATCTCCCCGACCCGTCGTCGGACGCCGACCGGGATCAGCCTCTTCAAGCTGCGTACTCCCGGGGCGAGTCGACCGCGTGGACCCGCTTGCAGCCGAGTGGCGGCGCTGACCCAAGATCCCGCAGAAGGTCCTTGCGCATCTGTCGGACACCGACGAGTCCATCGACGCGCAGGCCCTGGTCGACGTCTACCTCTCGTTCCTGGCCGACTGGGCATCCCGGTCAGCTCACAACGGGGCTTCCCTCTCTCCGTGATGCGGAGACGGCGCGGAGTCGTGCCCTCGGGCAGAGCCGCCGCAACTGATCCTTGATCGCGCGCAGGTCGTCGGCCTCGCGCACGTGCTTCTCGAGCAGCACCGTGAGCGCGCCGACCTCCTGGCACGCGGCGAACGACGGCCGCTGCTCGCCACCCAGCAGCGCGCGCACGAGCCGGGCCGCGCACGCCGGGTACTTCTCCGCGAGCCCGCTCTCCCGAAGCCAGGCGTAGAAGCTCGGCGCAGGCCTCGGGTGCCTCGCGTCTCTCGCCCACGCGTCGGCCTGGTCGCAGGCATCGGCGCGGTCCGGCGTCCATCCGGGGATCAGATCCGCCAGCGTCTGAGCGGCCGGCTCTTCGCGCCGCGCCGCGGGGGTGGGCTTTCGCGGCAGCGGCCGGGTCGCCCAGTAGACGGGGATCGCGAGGAAGGGCAGGAGCAGCGTCGCGACGAGCCAGCCCACACGCCCGCCGGCCGAAAGCCTTCGACTGCGCACGACGCTCACGGCCGTCACGACCCACGCGACGACCAAGAAGACCAGCAACAGTAGCAGCATGCCCCACCCCCGATCGGTCCTTTCGCGCCCCAACATACCCCTTGGGGTATACGAGCACGATACTCCGCGCCGCCGCGGTGTCAAGGTCCGGCGCCGCGGAACGGCGGCACACCGTGCCGGGCGTGAGGTCTCGCCGGCCGATCAGGACCAGAGGAACGCGACCGACCGCTTGCCGAGAATGTAGTCGTCAAACACCAGCTCGGCCGGCCGCTGGGCCATCCCGGCGCACACGTGCAGCGGCAGCAGATGCTCCTCGCGCGGGTGGGCGTGCCGCGCCCCCGGCGCCGCCTCCCAGTCCACCAGGCGGCGCTCCCGCTCCTGCTGGTCATCTTCGCCCACGCAGACGTCGACGAGCCAGTCCTGAAACGCATCGTTGCGCTGGTCGGGGGCTTGCGTCGCACCCCAGTCGAACGCGTACACGTTGTGGAACGAGAACCCGGACCCGACGACGAGGATGTTCTCCTGCATCAGGCCGGCGAGCGCCCTGCCGAGGTCGACGTGCGCCTGCGCGTCGAGGCCCTGGCGCAGAGAGAGCTGGAGCGCCGGGATCCCGGCCTCCGGGAGCATCAGCATCAGCGGGATGAACAGCCCGTGGTCGAAGCCGCGCTCGTAGTCGACCCCGGACGGGATGCCGTTCTCCGTCAGAAGGGCGACGACCCGCGCCGCCAGGGCAGGGTCGCCCGGCGCCGGATACGACAGGTGATACGACTCCTCCGGGAACCCGTAGTAGTCGTAGAGCAGGTCCGGGTTCGCGGCGCCCTGCACCGTCGGGACGCGCTCCTCCCAGTGGGCGCTCACCGTCAGGATGGCGTCCGGTCGGCGCAACTGCGGCCCCAGACGCCGCAGGAACTCCGCCATGGCCGCGTGGCCGGGGTCGTCGAGGATGGGCAGCGGCCCGCCGCCGTGGGACAGGTAGACGATCTGGGCTTTCTGTTCGGGGTGGCTTGACTCCATGGGTAGACGGCTCCTCCGCAGGGCGATGTACTTGCGCTAGCAATTATGCCCGTCGCCGGACAGGGGAAACGCGGGGGCTACCGCGAGTCCGCGGCGGCGATGGCCGGGCTGAGCGTCACGGCCGACTGCCGGCTGCGCCACGGGAAGCGCTTCTGCTCCGGCTGTGTGCCGGCGAGCACTCCATCCGGCGCCGGCATCTCCGGCCTCCCGGTCGGAGCGCCGCAGAACGGGCATGTCGCGCGGTAGTCCGCAACGGCCAAGCCGCAACTCTCGCAGGCGATCAGCTCCCCGCTGACGGGCTTACGCCGCCACGGCGTAGGCGGCGGCTCACGGCGCGGCGCGGGTACAGGCGGTCCCTGCCCTGGTGGTGTCTCCATGGCGATCCTCCGAGCGCTCTCCGCTGCAGTATGCACCCCCGCGCGGGTGCACGGCGAGGCGCAGACGCGGCCGGGACGTCTACGCCGCCTGCGGCAGCCCCCGGCGGCGCGAACCCTCGCAGAGGCTGCAGTCGCACTCGTCCTCGTGCACCCAGCCGTGGATCGGGGTCCGCCAGGCCGTCGTCAGCCGGCCGCTTCGGGCGCCCAGCGACCAGAACCGGAGGCCGTCGAAGTAGTATCGTCGGCTGCGCGCGTCAGCAGCCCAAGCCGGCCTGCCTTCGCACCGCACCTGGAACCTGCTGAATGTCCATGCGGCTTACCCCGCCTCCGCCGGATGGAACCCGCGCGCGTCGACGGCCGGACGTCAGGCGGGGTGAAGGGCGCCGCCCGCTGCTCTACCATGGGTGCCGACCCATGAGGCGCGAGAGGACACGCGGAAAGACCTCAAGCCTGGCGCGCGCGGCCGTCGCGGTGGCGCTCGTCGTGCCGCTGGCCGCCGTGATGTCGGCCTGCAGCGACGCCGTGACGGCCGGCAGCCAGTCGCCTCCACCGGTGCGTATCGGGGCCATCTACAACATCTCGGGCGCCCAGGCGCCGCTCGACGCGCCGTCCCTCAGCGGCGCCCGGCTCGCCGTGGACCGGATCAACGCAAACGGCGGGCTGATGGGCCGTCGCGTCGAGCTCCTGGAGCGCGACGGCCAGACCAACAAGACCGACGTCGAACGGGCGGCCGCCAGCCTCGCCGCCTCCGGCTGCTCGGCCATCGTCGGCCTCTCCGACACCGACCAGGTGCTCGCCGCCGCGCCCATCGCAGCCCGCGCCGGCGTGCCCTTCGTCACGAGCGGCGCCACCTCGCCCAAGCTGGCCAAGCAGGTGCCCAACTGGCTGTTCCTGGCCTGCTTCGGCGACAACGCCCAGGCCGCCGCCGGCGCCCAGTACGCGACCGAGCATCTGGGCGCGCGCACGGCGACCGTGCTGTACAACCCGGACCTCCAGTACACGCGCCTGCTCGCCCGCTACTTCGAGCGTTCCTTCCGTGCGCAGGGCGGCACCATCCTTGCATCGTGGCCCCGGCGCCCCGGGCTGGACAGACTCCGTGCCGCCTACAAGAGCGCCGCGGAGACGGCTGAGGAGCAGCGCCTGACGGCCGCCTCCGGCAGACTCCCGACCTCACCGGCCGAGGCCGACGTGCTGTACGTGGCCGTGGCCCCCCAGGCCGCGCCGGCCTCGGTCGGCCAACTGCGCGGCATGGGCGCGCGCCAGGCCATCATGGGGGGCGACAGCTACGACACGCCCGAGCTCATCGCCAGGGCGGAGCAGACCGGCGGCAAGGTGTACTACACGACCCACGCCGGCGTGGGGATAAGCGACGCCAGCCGCGCCGTCCAGCGCTTCGACACCTCCTACCGGTCCACCTACGGGCTCCCGCCGCAGAACGCGTTCGCGGCGCTGGGCTACGACGCCATCGACCTCGTGGCCACCGCCGTCAGGCACGCCGGCTCGGTGAAGCCCTCGAAGGTACGCGACGCGCTCATGAAGACGCGCCACTTCCCCGGCGTCACCGGCACGCTGAGCTACGTGGGCAAGGACCGCGTGCCGCGCAAGAAGGTCACGGTGGTCTGCGTGGGCCGCCGGCCGGTGGTCGTGGCTCAGTTCATCCCCGGCTTCGTCGCCGACCCCTGACGGGACGGCGCCCGCGCGAGGGCTCTCGCCCGGCGGCCTCCGCCTCAGTTGCGCCCGAAGATCGTCAGGAAGTAGAGCAGCTGAGCGATGGACGCCAGCACACCGGCCACGTAGGTCATGGCGGCGGCGGTGAGCGTCTGCCGGGCGCCGGTGGCCTCCGCGTCGGTCACCAGCCCCAGCTCCCTGATCTGCGCCATGGCCCGCCGCGAGGCGTTGAACTCCACGGGGAGCGTCACGACCTGGAACACGATGACCAGCGCGAACACGAGCAGGCCCAGCTGGACCAGCCCGAGCGCCCCGAAGATCGCTCCGGCGATGAGGATGAAGAACCACGCCTGGGAGCCGAACGCGGCCAGCGGCCAGATGGCCGAGCGGAGCCGCATGGGCACGTAAGCCTGCGCATGCTGGACGGCGTGCCCGACCTCGTGCGCGGCCACGGCCGTGGCCGCCACCGACCTGCCGGCGAAGACCGCCTCGGAGAGAAAGACACCGCGCGTGCGCGGGTCGTAGTGATCGCTCAGCGGGCCGGTCTTGGACGACTGCACCGGGACGCTCTGCAGACCGTTGCTGTCCAGGATCCGGCGCGCCACGTCGGCGCCGGTCATGCCGCTGCCGACCGGGATACGGCTGTTCTTCGCGAAGGTGCTGCGCAGCCAGCCCTGCACCGCGAGCCCGATGATGAGCGGTACGGCGATGTAGAAGATGTACAGAGACCAGTCCATTGAGTCGGTTCACCTCGTGGGAGTCGTGCCTGAGTCTGGAGCCAGTGTACCCACAGTATGCCTCGGCCATGGCACGGAGACGACCCGGAGCGAGGGCGGCGGGGGCGGCCCTGCCGGGCCTCCCCCGCCGCCCTCGCGATGTGTGGTCTGCGGGCGCGCAGTCTCGTTCCGGCTCAGGCCTCCTGGCGGACGGCCTCGACCTCGACCGCGATCCGGAGCTCCTTGCCCACGAGCCAGCCGCCGGTCTCGAGCGCCTGGTTCCAGGTCAGGCCCCAGTCCTCGCGGTCGATCTTCGTCTCGGCGGAGAACACGGCGCGCGTGCCGCCCGACAGGTCGCCGGCGATGCCGTTGTACTCGACCTCCAGCGTCGCCGGACGCGTCACGCCGTGGATGGTGAGCTCGCCACTGAGCCTCCAGTCGCTGCCGCCGTGGTGCTCGAGGCCAGTAGAGTTGAAGGTGATCTCGGGGTACTTGTCGACCTCGAGGAAGTCCGCGGACTTGAGGTGGGCGTCGCGGTCCGCGACCCCGGTGTTGATGGTGGACGCGTCGATGGTGACCTGCGCCGTGGACTTGGCCGGGTCCTCGGCGATGACGAGCACGCCCTGGGCGCCGGCGAACTGGCCGCGCACCTTGGCGACCATGAGGTGCTTGGCCCGGAACTCGACGCTCGTGTGGGCAGGGTCCAGCGCCCAGGTGCCGGCGACCGGGAAGGCTACGCCGTTGACGGTCCGCTCGCCCCTCTCGACTGTGCTGGCCATGGTAATCCTCTCGATTGGTTGCGCGTGCAAATACTTGCATAAGCAATTACTCTGACGGCGTTGTTCCCCGTCCCCGAGTTCTCACACACCGCCGAATCAGGCATGATTGCGACCATGACCGGCGCCGCCCCTTCACGCGACGAGTACTTCATGCGCCTCGCACTGCGCGAGGCGGAGCGCGCCATGGCGCACGACGACGTGCCTATCGGGGCCGTGGTCGTGCTGGGCTCCGAGGTGATCGGCGCCGCCGGCAACGAGCGCGAACTGCGCAGCAGCCCGCTCGCGCACGCAGAGATGATCGCCATCGAGCAGGCGGCGGCGCACATGGGCAGCTGGCGGCTCCTGGACACGACGCTCTACGTGACCCTGGAACCGTGCCCCATGTGCGCCGGCGCCATCGTGCAGGCGCGCATGCCGCGCCTCGTCTACGGCGCCACCGACGACAAGGCGGGCGCCGCCGGCACGCTCTACAACGTCTGCCAGGACGCCCGTCTCAACCACTCCCTGGAGGTCACGCCGGCCGTGCTCGCCGACGAGTCGGTCGAGTTGCTGCGCGGGTTCTTCCGGGCGCGGCGGTAGGACGTGTTCAGCCTCCGCGCCTACGTACACCCCGAGCAGTTCGACGATGTGACGCGCGCGCTGCACGCGCACGGGGGCGCGCGGCCATGCGCCTGCGGAAGTCGCAGCCCAACGCAGCCCGACCACCCGCGCGGCTACCGGGCGCCGATCCTGCCGATCCTCGCCACCGTGGGGCTCGTGAGGTCCGTGGCGTTCCTCACCGGATTCGTGCCGTCGTCGCAGTTCGGCAGCGGCAGCACCGTGCTCTACGTGCTCATCATCGGCGGCGGCCTGCTCGTCCTCGACCTGCTGATCCCGTTCCTCTTCTTGCGGCTGCGCAAGCCGAGCTGGAAGAACGCCGTGCCGGCGCCGGCCGACGACGAGGGATGAGGGGATGACGACGATGGAGGAGGGCCTGAAGACCGAGGAGACGCAATGATGACGAGGAGTACACGATGACCGCGGACCTGCAGTCAAAGGTAAAGGCCCTGATGCCGAGGCTGACGGACGAGCTCAAGAAGCTGGTCCGCCTGCCCTCGGTGGCGTTCTTCCCCGACTACCCGGCGGCGCCGGTGGAGCAAACGGGCGCGGCCGTGGCGCGGCTGCTCACGGAGGCCGGCCTGCCCGGCGTGCGCATGATGGACGTACCGGGCGCGCCGCCGGCGGTGTTCGGAGAGCGCCCGGCCCGCGACGGCGCGCCCACCGTGCTGCTCTACGCGCACTACGACGTCCAGCCGGCCGGGCCGGAGGAGCTGTGGCACACGAAGGCCTTCGAGCCCACCGAGCGTGACGGCCGGTTGTACGGCCGCGGCGCCGCCGACGACAAGAGCGGCGTCATCATGCACGCCGGCGCGCTGCTGGCCCTCGGCGACGACTGCCCGGTGGGCGTCAAGGTCCTCATCGAGGGGCAGGAAGAGGCCGGCGCGGGCGGCATTGAGCAGTTCGTGCACGCCAACGCCGAGCTGCTCAAGGCCGACGTGATCGTCATCAGCGACGTCGGCAACTACGCCCTCGGCGTGCCCACGCTTACGACGTCGCTGCGCGGCATGGCCGCCCTCGATGTCGAGGTCGAGACCCTGGGGGGCGCCGTGCACAGCGGCATGTTCGGCGGCCCGGCGCCCGACTCCCTGATCGCCCTCTGCCGCATGGTCGCAACGCTGCACGACGATCAGGGTGACGTGGCGGTCAAGGGCCTCGGGACGATGGAGTACGACGGGGCCCCCTACGACGAGGCTGCGTTCCGAACCGACGCCGGCGTACTCGACGGTGTGGACCTCATCGGCAGCGGCACCATCGCCGACCGCCTGTACGGCAAGCCGTCGATCAACGTGATCGGCGTCGACGCCCCGCAGGTCGACGGCGCCGCCAACGCCCTGATCCCGAAGGCCCGGGCGCGCGTCAGCGTGCGCCTCGCGCCCGGGAAGGAGCCGGACGACGCGATGCAAGCCGTCAAGGCACACCTCGAGGCCGTCGCCCCTTGGAACGTCAGACTGAAGGTCGCCCCGGGCACCACTGGCGAAGGCTTCCTGGCCGAGACTGACGGCCCGGCGTACGCCGCCGCGGCCCGGGCGATGGCCGAGGCCTACGGCAAGGACGTCGTGCACTACGGCGAAGGCGGCTCGATCCCGCTGGTCGCCGCGCTCCTCGAGGAGATTCCCGGCGCGGAGATGGTCCTCTGGGGCGCCGAGGAGCCGCTGTGCAAGATCCACGCGCCCAACGAGAGTGTGGACCTCGGCGAGCTCGAGCGCTGCACGCTCGCCGAGGCGCTCTTCATCACGGGGATGGGCGAGAAGAAGTGAGCCGGGACGGCGAGGCGACGGGCGGCCCGGCGTCCGAGGCCGCCTCTTCCGTCGCCTCGCCGTCCGCGTCTCCGGCTCCGAGCGCCCCGCCCCCACCGCCTCCCGCGCAGCCCGGCGCCCCCTTCGAGAGAGGCAAGGGCTGGTGGTCGCTCGCGGCCTCCGTGCTGGCCGCTCTCGCGACCACCACCGGCATGCTGATCGCCGGCCGCGCCCTGATGATCGTCGGCGCGGCCGCCATCCTGCCGGCCACGCTGACGATCATCCCCATCGAGTTCAGCGGCAAGGACCAGGTGACGGCGTTCAGCGCCTGGATGGCCACCACGGCCGTCGGCCAGGCCGCCGCGACGGCCATCTCCGGCGGCCTCATCGAGCTCGCCGTCTGGCCGGCGATCTTCTGCATCAACCTGCGGGCGTGCGCGCTCGCCTTCGTGCTCGTCACCCGCACCACGCCCGAGTCCCGCGATGAAAGCGCGAGCCGCTCCTCGACCTCGCGCTCTTCCGCCGCCGCTCGTTCGACGGCGCGCTGATCGACAACCTCGTCTACAACATCACGCTCGCAGGCACGATGTACGTGCTCGCCCTGTACCTCGAGCAGGTGCGCGGCTACGACGCGTTCATCGCCGGGCTGTACCTGCTGCCGTCCACCGTCAGCACGCTCGTGTTCATCCCCCATCGGCGCGCGCCTGGAGCCGCGCCGAGGCCCGCGGTTCCCGCTCGCGACCGGCACGCTGATCATGGGCGTCGGCACCTTCCTCGCCGGGTTCCTCGCGGTCGACACGCCGTACTCGTGCGCCATGGCGATCCTCATCCAGGGCATCGGCATCGGCCTGTTCTCCATGCCGCTCAGCGACACGGCGGTGGGGCTGGCGCCGCCCGACGAGTCGGGGGCGGCGTCGGGCGCCTTCAAGATGTGCAGCATGGTGGGCGGCGCCTCGGCGTCGCCCTGCTCGGCGGCGTGTACCGCGGCCTGCAGCTCTCCCATTTGCACAGCAACACCGACGCCGCGCACCTCGCCGCCGACCAGCAGCAGCTTGTCAGCGAAGCGTTCGCCAGCACAGCCAAGGCCGAGCAGATCTACAAGACGCTCGCGCCGGACGTGCAGCAGAAGGTCCACGACGCCGTGCAGGCCGCCCTCTCCCACGGCATCGGCGGCTCGCTCAAGTTCGCGGCGATCTTCGCCGTCGCGGCCTTCATCGCCGTGCTGTGCCTCGTCCCGAAGGGCATCCTGCACGCCGACCGCATGCAGCCGGCGGGCGCCGAGCCCGGCCCGGCGGACAGACAGCGGGCGGACCGCGGGCGCGGGAACCGGTACCCCCTCCCCGCGCCCTGTCGTATACTGTGCTCCGCTCTCAGGGAGCACGCCGCGAGGCATCACGGAGAGGTGTCCGAGCTGGCTTAAGGAGCGCGACTGGAAATCGCGTGGGCGGGGTTAACCTGCCTCGAGGGTTCGAATCCCTCCCTCTCCGCCACTTCTCCCTCCGGGGCTGGCGAGAGACCCGCGGCGCGGCCGGCACACCGGCCGGGACACACCTGAGATCACCTCGCGGAGAGGTGGCAGAGCGGTTGAATGCGGCGGTCTCGAAAACCGTTATCCGGCTACACCGGGCTCGGGGGTTCGAATCCCCCCCTCTCCGCCATTTGCAGGTAAAAGGCCCGCTCAAGCAATTGCTGGGCGGGCCTTTTCGCGGCCGGAGCCGGAGCCATCTGGAGCCATCTCCAGCGATGACGCCGACCGACCACGACGTTCAGTGAACGAAGTGCGACCGGCCGTGGGAGCCAGTCACGGCCGGCCGGCGAGCGCGCCGCTGGGGGGTGCGGGCGGCGGCGCAGTCAGCCCTTGGTGGGCTCCTCGTGCCCCGAAGATCGCTCGTCACGTTGAGCACCCGGGCGCACTCGGCGGCGA
>CAVOMB010000086.1:0-32538 GCA_963696935.1 uncultured Thermoleophilia bacterium
CTTCACCGCAAATCGGATACGTCCTGGCGCTGTGCTCCTCTGCCGCCATGGGGAGCATGTCGTATCGCGGCAAGGACCGCGACGGGCGCGAGGTATGGGAGCTGCAGCTGTCCCTGGGCTACGACCCGGACACGCGCTCCTACGCCAAGTACACCGAGCGGATCCACGGCCCCAAGACCAGCGCGCGCCGGCGCCTGCGGGACCTCGAGCGTGACCAGGACGACGGCAAGCTCAAGGCGGCCTCCTCACAGACGCTCGGCGAGTACCTCACGTTGTGGCGCGAAGGGCTGGACGCGCGCAACCTCGCGCGGCATACGTGCCAGGAGTACCGCGCTACGGCCAAGCGTTACCTGATCCCGCGACTCGGCCATCTCCGCCTGCGCGCGGTCAGCGCCGAGGACATCGACGCCATGCTGGCCAAGCTCGCCCGGGACGGCCTCTCCCCCGCCACGCTTCTGAAGGTGAAGACCGTGCTCTCGTCGGCGCTGACGCAGGCACGCAAGCGCGGGTACATCGCGACCAACCCGGCGCATGACGCGATCACCCCGAAGCTGCGTCGGGCTGACATGGTCACCCTGTCCGAGCAGGCGACGGACGAGCTCCTCTCCGCCCTGGCCGGCGATCCCTTCTACCAGTGCCTGTTCCTCGTCGCAGTGACCACCGGCATGCGCCGCGGCGAGCTCTGCGCCCTACGCGAGAGCGACATCGACCTGGCCGAAGCCACGCTCTCCGTGCAGCGCGGCGCCGACGTCGGCGCCGAAGGGGTCGTCGTGAGCGACCCCAAGAGTCCGTCCGCGCGCCGCACCATCAGGTTGCATGAACGCACGGTGCAGGCGCTCGCCGCACGCTCGTTGCTGCTCGACGACTACCGGCGGGCCTTCAAGGATCGCTGGCAGGAGAACGCTCTCGTCTTCCCCTCTGTGCGCCACTGGGCCCACAAGGGCCGCGAGCTCCCCCTGGCCGGCCGTTCATGCCGCACTCCATCACCCAGCGCTGGGACCAGATCCGCAGGGACGGGCTCGTGCCGGAGAAGATGCGCTTCCACGACCTCCGCCACACACACGCGACGCAGCTTCTAGGCGCGGGCGTCAACGTCAAAGTCGTCTCGGAGCGGCTCGGACACGCGAACGTCAGCATCACCCTGAACACCCTTGCGCACGTGCTGCCGGACACGCAACAGAGCGCCGTCGACGCCCTGGGCTGGCTCAGCATCCCCCGCTGATACGATAGCGGTGCCTCTCAGCCAATGACGGGGCGGACCTTCAGTGTGCGCAACTCGCGATCAGGTGACGAGGGCATCCGTCCGTGCTTCAATGGGCGAGTCGAGGAGGCGCGCATGACCAAGAGGAGACCACCCGCGGCCGAAGCGAGTTCGGACGCGGAGCCGAAGCACGACGAGAGCTCACGGAAGCCTGTCGTCGTCGGCATCGGCGCATCCGCGGGCGGCCTCGAAGCCTTCTCGCGTCTCCTCGCCAGTCTGCCCGAGCGCTCCGGCATGGCGTTCTTGCTCCTCCAGCATCTCGATCCGAAGCATCCGAGCGTGCTAGCCGAGCTGCTTGCCGCCAAGACGCCGATCCCCGTGGCCGAAGCCGCCGACGGCGTCCGCGTCGCCGCGGACCACATCTATGTGGCCCCGTCCGCCATGGACCTCCTGATGGAGGGAGGCCAGCTGAAGCTCAGGGTGCGCGAGCAGGACGGCAAGCTTCACCTGCCGATCGACCGCCTCCTAGCCTCCCTGGCGGCCGACGCCGGCGAGCGCTGCATCGGCGTGGTCCTCTCGGGAGCCGCGTCGGACGGCGTGCAAGGACTTGCGGCGATCAAGTCAGCAGGCGGCCTGACCTTCGCTCAAGAGCCGTCTTCGGCGGAGTACTCGAGCATGCCCGGCAGCGCGATCGCCGCCCGGGTGGTCGACTTCGTGCTGCCACCCGAGGGGATCGCCCAGGAGCTGGCTCGCCTCGGCGCCGGCGTAGACGACGGCCAAGCTCCGCCTCCAGAGGCGGAGGAGCAGGATGCCGCCCTCGGCGAGGTGTTCACCCTGCTCCGCAGCGCTTTCGGCGTCGACTTCTCGTCCTACAAGCTCCCCACCATCCGGCGGCGCATTGCGAGGCGCATGCTCGTGCGCAAGGTCGCCGACCTCGCAGAGTACGTCGACCTGATGACCGTCGACCCCCCCGAGGTGGACGCTCTCTACCGCGACATCCTGATCATGGTCACCGAGTTCTTCCGTGAGCCGGAGACCTTCGTGGCGCTGCGCGAACGGGTCTTCCCCGCCATCCTCAAAGACAAGGCAGGTGACGCCGGCGTGCGCATCTGGGTGCCGGGCTGCGCGAGCGGCGAGGAGACATACAGTCTGACGATCACACTGCTCGACGTAATGGGCGCGCAGGGCGTGGATCTGCCCGTCAAGATCTTCGCCACCGACATCAGCGAGCCCGACCTTGCGAGGGCACGCCAAGGCCTGTACGCCGAGAGCATCGCCTCTGCGATCGCGCCCGATCTGCTACGCCGCTACTTCGTGCACGCAAAGGACGGCTACGAGATCAGCAAGTCGGTCCGCGAGCGGTGCGTCTTCGCGCGGCATGACGTGACTCGCGACCCGCCGTTCCCCAACCTCGACCTCGTGAGCTGCCGCAACCTGCTGATCTACCTGGGCCCCGAACTGCAGCGCTGGGTGATCCCCAGTCTCCACTACGGCCTGCGACCCGACGGCTACCTCGTCCTGGGACGCTCGGAGTCGATCGCCGGCTTCAACGAGCTCTTTGAGACCATCGACAAGAAGCAGAAGATCTTCCGCAAGCTCTCCCCGGCGTCCGCCAGCGGACCCCCCCGCTTGCCGGCCTTGCCGCACACCGCTTGGGCACCTCCGCGTGACGGCATGCCGCTGAAGACCGCGGCGCCGAGCGCGCCCAGCCCTCCCACGGCGAGCGAGGCCGACAACGCCGTGCTTACCGGCTTCGCGCCGCCGGGCGTGACCGTCGACGCCAAGTTCGCCATCGTCGAGTTCCGCGGCGACACGGCCCCGTACCTGAAGAACCGGCCGGGCCGGCCAAGCCTGAACCTGCTGGACATGGTGCGCGCGGACCTCGCCGGCACGGCGCGGACCGCCCTCGCGGAGGCGGAGCGCACGGGCAGAACCGCGATCGCCAGGGACATCCACCTGGGCAAGGGCAAGTCCCGGCGGACCGTCGATCTCCACGTCGTTCCCTTCACCAGCAAGACCGAGGAGCCGCACTACGTCGTGCTCTTCGACGAGAGGGCGAAGGCGAGCGGCGGCGGCAAGGGGGACGGCGCGTCGCCGACGGCCGAGCGAAGCGAGACCGAGAGGCTGCGCGACGAGCTCATCGAGACGCGGGAACGCCTCGAGGCCGTCATCCAGGAAAAAGAGGCCGCCAACGAGGAGCTACGCGCGGCCAACGAGGAACTGCTCTCGAGCGGCGAGGAGATGCAGAGCGTCAACGAGGAGCTCGAGACAACCCACGAGGAGCTGCAGTCGACCAATCAAGAGCTGCGCAGCCTCAATCTCGAGCTCGGCCAGGTCAAAGACGACCTGGTCAACGTGCTCTCGAGCGTGAGCCTGCCCATCGTCATGGTCTCGCGCGACCTCCGCATCCGCAGCTTCACGCCTGCCGCCGCCCGCTTGCTCAAGGTGATCGCCAGCGACATCGGCCGGCTCATCACCGACCTGCGGCTGCGCATCGATGTCCCAGACCTCGAGCAGATTCTCGCCGAGGTCATCGAAACCATGGCGCTGAAGGAGCGCGACGTGCAGGACGAGGAGGACCACTGGCACGCCATGCAGGTGCGCCCCTTCAAGACCCTCGACAACGCCATCGACGGTGCGGTGATCACCCTGTTCGACATCGACGAAAGGAAGCGCCTCGTCGCCGAGCGCAGCACCGTGGAAGCCCACCTGAGAGACAGCGAGACGCGGCTGCAGATCGCTACCGAGGCGGCTCGTCTCGGCGTGCACGACTACGATGTGGTCGCCGGCACCGTCCACTGGGACGAACGGGTCCGCGAGATCTGGGGCCGAGACTCCGAGGAGGAGGTCGCCTTCGACAGTTTCATGGCCGGCGTCCACCCCGACGATCGCGAGGTGACCCAGGCGGCGCTGCACGCAGCGACCGACCCGGCGGGCACTAGACGCTATCAGGCGACCTTCCGCGTACTGAACGCCGTCGACGGGACGGTGCGCTGGGTGGCTGCGACGGGGCAGGCGCTGTTCGAGGAAGGCTCTGCTGCTCGCCTCGTCGGCACGGTGGAGGACATCACCGAGCGACGCCACCTCGAGCAAGTGATCCGCGAGACCGAACTCGCGGCGGTCGGACATGACGAGCGCCTACGACTGGCACGTGACCTGCACGATACGGCCACACAGGCACTCTTCGCGGCGACCATGAAGGCGGAGGCGCTGGCCCAGGCTGATGATCCCATGCCTGGCTGGGTCGGCGAGACGGCCGAGGACCTGCGACGCCTCAGCCGCGGGGCGCTGGCCCAAATACGCATGCTCCTGCTTGAGTTGCGCGATGAACCACTGGACGGAATCCCGATCGGCCAGCTGCTGCAACAGCAGGTGGAAGCAATGGATGGCAGAGTGGGGGCCGCCAGCCAACTCACGATTCGGGGAGAGGCAGACGTGCCACCTCGCCTTCACGTTATGATCTATCGCGTCGCTCAGGAAGCTTTGAACAACGTCACACGACACGCCAAGGCCTCCCACGTGTGGGTGCGCCTTGAGGTGGAGCCGGGCCATGGCCACCTGAGCGTGGAGGACGACGGACGAGGCTTCGACCCCGACACGGTCGACCGCAGCCATCTCGGCCTGCGGTCGATGCAGG
Organism: uncultured Thermoleophilia bacterium; assembly: GCA_963696935.1. Lineage (GTDB taxonomy): Bacteria > Actinomycetota > Thermoleophilia > UBA2241 > UBA2241 > CAIXSE01. The sequence continues at coordinate 4,839 of CAVOMB010000086.1, forward strand.
AGCGGGCAGGCGAGGCAGGAGCGACATTCAGTATCGGCGCCCGACCCGGCGGAGGCACGGTCGTCAAGTTGGATTGGAGCGAGGAGCAGTAGCCGGCATACTCGGAGTTCGTCGGCCGGCCTCTGCCTTGGAAGCATGACATGTGCACCGTTCCATCGCGCACATTCCATCTCGCCTGTCTCTGAAGACTACGCAGCCCGGTCACGAAGGCGGCGGCGAGCGCCAGCGGCCGCGCCGCCGCGTCGTCCAGACGGTCGAGGATCGGGTTGGCGAACGCCCTGACGAAGACGTCCTTGACGAGGTCGCGGTACAGCTTGCCGCCGCTACCGTGGCCGAGAAGGATGCGCTCGCCCGTTCCGCGCGGCTCAGGCATCGTCCAGTCCCCGGTACCGGTACCGCGCGGCGCAGGCGCCCTCGCTGCTGACCATGCACGCGCCCACGGGGTCCTCCGGCGTGCAGCGCACTCCGAAGAGCGCGCACTCCGCCGGGTCGGTCACGCCGCGCAGCACCTCGCCGCAGCGGCAGCCCTGCGGCTCGAGCGAAGGCCCGGCATGCACCGGGAATCTCCGGGCCGCGTCCACGTCCGCGAACTCTTCCTGCAGCGCCAGGCCGGACCCCGGGATGACGCCCAGTCCGCGCCAGTCGGCGTCGCAGGGCTCGAACACCTGCTCGAGCAGCCGCTGCGCCACAACGTTGTCCTCCGGCCGCACGGCGCGCGTGTACTGGATCTCGATCGCCGGCTCCGGCTGGCGGGCCAGCATGAGCAGCGCCCCCGAGCACGTCGGCGGCCTCGAACCCGGCGACCACGCCGCCGATGCCGTACTCGGCGGCGAGGAACTCGAAGCATGGGGTGCCGGTGATGACGCTCACGTGCCCAAGGAGCAGGAACCCGCCGATGTCCGTCTCGCCGAGGTCGAGCAGCGCGCGCAGCGGCAGCGGCATGGTCTTGTGCAGGCTGAGCAGGCTCAAGTTGGTGAGCCGGGCGGCGCGCGCCTCGAGCAGCGCCGCCGCGGTGGTCTCGAAGCCGATGCCGGCGAACACGATCTGGCGGTCCGACTCGGCGGCGGCGATGCGCACCGCGTCGGCTCGGGTCCGGGACGCTCCTGAGGGGTCGGTGTGAAGGGCCCGCGGCGCTCGAGCACAGTATAGCCCGCGACCGCGGCCTGCCCCAGGGATACTTCGCCGTCGGTGACCGGCACGAGGCCGGCGGAGAGCACTTCGAACCCGCCGGCCTCGAGTAGCGACTCTGTCTGCTCGACAAGCAGACGGTTCTGGAACACGCCGCCGGAGAGCGCGACCGTGCGCTGCAGGCGGGCGCCGATGAAGCCCGGCGCGGCGCCCGCCTCCACGTCGGCGAGCACGCCGTCGAGCAGCGGCGCCAGGCGCACGACCGCCGGCGCGGCGCCGAACTCGGGGCCGGCCGCATCACCGCCCCGCGACTCACCTCCCGCGCGCGCGGCGACCCACGCGGCCGCACCCAGCAACGGGCCGCCGGCCGCCAGGCCGGCGTCGCCCTCGATCGTCCACTCGTACGGCTCGGCGGCGGCGCGGCGCACCGCCGGCCCGGAGGCCGTCATCTCCAGCTCGATCGCCGCCGGCGAGCGCCGCCACGGCGTCGAACAGGCGGCCGCAGCTGGTGGTGAGCGGCGTGTTCAAGCCCAGGTCCACCTGGCGAGCCAGCGCCGCGACCTCTCGTCCGAGGGCGCGCGGTCGGACGCCTCAGCGCCAAGGCCGGCGGCCTCCCGGCCGCTCGCTCTCCGCCGCAACGCCGCGGCGGCGCGCTCCAGACCCTCCGGCCCGAGGACCGCGTAGCTCCATCCGAGGGCCGTCCTACACGGCTGCGTGATCGCGGCCGTCCCGTCGGGCAGCGGCAGCTCCTCGAGGTGTGCGGCAGTGCGCGCGCAGGTCGTCGAGGCCGGTGGACATCACCGCCAGTGGCTTGTGAACCGGGGTCCGCAGTTGGTGCAGTTGGTGAACGGGCAGCCGTGGCGCCGGTCGTCCGGGTCGAGGAGCTCCCGGCGGAAGTCGGCGCAGGTCGCGATGTCCGGTGAGACGAGCTGGTAGGCCCCCGGGTCGGCCCGGCTCTCGAGGATGACGAAGGAGTCTCCGACAGCCGGACCGTCGGCCTCGCCACCCGGCGCCGCCTCACGGACCTCAAACGCCGCGATGTGGCTCCGCGGCGGCGCCTCCTCGGGGAGCGCCTCGACGAACGCCGCTACGACCGCCGAGTCGCGCTCGGCCAGGACCTCCACGCCGGCGGACGTGTTCAGCACCCGGCCGCGCACGCCATGCTTCATCGCGAGCGAGTAGACGAACGGCCGGAACCCGACGCCCTGGACCACGCCGCGCACGCTCACCCGGACGGTTCGGTTCATTGAGGGGTCCCCTTCGGCGCTCCCCTCGATGAGCCGGCTGCGTCGCTCATTCGGGGCAGCGGAACTGGTAGTCGTCCTTGTAGTGAAGCTCGCCGCACTCCGGGCAGCGGAGCTCGTACCAGAAGCCGATGGCCACCTGATGACGCTCGCAGAAGCGGATGCGGGCGGCGAGCGTCTCCAGCTCCGTGGCGCCGCACGAGAGGCAGGTGAGCAGCACGTCGTCACCGAGGTCGTAGGCCTGCTCCAGCAGCTGCATGGCCCCGCTGGCGCCTTCGTGCGGCGGCAGCTCGGCCTCGAGGCCCTGCGGGTAGTGGTCGCTGGGCATCTCCACCGTGCCCAGAGCGGTCGCAAGACCCGGGAGGAAGACGAGGCGCCGCTTCTCCGCGCACAGCACATCCTGGAAGCGGCAGCCGTCCGGCTGCTCGCCCATCAGCTCGCACTGGTGCCGCTCCACCAGGTCGCGCGGCGCGACGAAGCAGCGCATGTCGAGGTGGTCCACCTCGACCGGCTCGACGTTGACGGTGCGCGGCCGGCCGCGGCCACGGTGGTAGTCGGCCGGCTGGACCAGCGAGAGGCAGCCGATCGTGGGGTCGGCCTCCAGGGCCTCCACGGCCGCCTCCAGCCAGCCTGGCATGAAGGTGAGGGTGTCGTCCACGCGCGCGAAGTAGTCGCCGCGCACCAGCCGGTACGCGCTGTCCAGACCGCAGTGGCAGCCGTGCGCGCCGGGGTGCTCGAACTCGAGCGCCTGGATGCGGCCGCGCAGATACTGGCGCAGCAGGTAGGTAGCGTCCTGGTCACCCAAGCCCGTCGCGACGACGGCGAGCTGGGCGTCCGGCGGAGCGGTCTCGCGGATGCCGCGCAGGGCGGTGCGCAGCGCGGGCAGCGGATGCGAGACGAACGCGACGATCCCCACCGTCATCCGCCCACCTCCTGCAGCACCAGATCCGTCGCCACGTCGGCGGCCGCCGAGACGGCCGGCGTGAGCTCCTCCCCGAACGTCTCGATGTCCTCCGCCTCGATGGCGAACACGACGACATCCCCGGGCATGTCGTAGCCGCCCTGCCGGCCCACCTCGAGCGCCGTGTCGAGCCCGATGGAGTGGGCGGACCCGTAGCGGTGGCCGCCCTTGAAGTCGTTGGCGTCGTAGCGCACCACTTCTCCCGGCTCGCGCCCCGCCTCTGCGGGGCTTTTCAACGCGTCAATAATGATAACGCAGGTGAATCCGCGCACAAATTCGAGCAGGCGAAGGCCGGCGACCTCGCTCCCGGCCACCTCCACGCCGGCCGGGAGCTGCCGCTCCGCGAGCCGCCCGGCGACCAGCAACCCGACTCCGTCGTCAGACAGGATCGGGTTGCCCATGCCGAGCACGAGCGTCTTCTGCTCGTCACATGTTGTGCTTGACGCTGGCGATGACGTCACGCGTGGCCTCACTCTTGACGGTGACCTCGAGCGGCATGTCGCCGGGCAGCGTGTGCATGGCGCAGCCGAAGCACGGGTCGTAGGGGCGGAAGGCCATCTCGATCAGGTTGAGACTGCCCTCGCTGATCTCCTTGCCGCCGCTGAGGAGGCCCTCGGCGGCCTTCTTCAGCGACATGGAGATGGCGGCGTTGTTGTTGGTCGTGCCGACGATGAGGTTGACGTTGGTGACCATGCCCTGGTCGTCGGTCTTGTAGTGGTGGTAGAGCGTGCCGCGCGAGGCTTCCACCACGCCGACGCCCTCGCCCACGATGCCCGTCGGGATGTTCCTGACGTCGGGGTCGATGATGTCGGGGCCGGTGACGCGGATCTTGCCGTCGTAGAAGTTGACCTTGTCGTCCTCGTCCACCATGCCCATGTTGTACGTGGCGTGGGTGAACGCGTCGCTCTTGATGAGGTCGACGTACACGTGCCGCACTGCTGACAGATCTTGATCTTCTCGCCCCCGGGCATGCTCATGACGTCACGCGTGAACTGCTCGTGAAGCGCCTTGGCCTGCGGTGTGGCGGCCAGCTCCGTCATGCTCCTCTCCAGTCCGTCGACAGCCTGGTTGATCCAGCCCCGTTCCCCCCGGAGACGCGGAGCATGAAGAGTTGAGCGCGACCCGGGTGCACCTGAGTCACAGACGCTCGCCGGGAACGCAGACGGCCCAGTCGCGGATACCCGGCTTGTGAAGCATGCAGCAAGCCCGGACACACCGCTCCCCCACGGGCCGCCGCAGGGGTCCCCTGCACAACTACTTCCACGACTCTCACGCTACCACCAGTAGCGAGGGGCGGCCTCTCTCTTTCCGTACAAAATGTGAGGGGCCGCAGTCCTGAATGTCACTCGTTCTGCGGCCCGGCGTGCACTCATCTGGCCGAGGCGCGTCGCGAAGGCCCCGCGCGCGCCTCCAGCCTCAGTCAAGACCGACCAAGCCCTCGCGGATCGCGTATTTGACGAGGTCCGTGACCTTGTGGAGGTCCAGCTTGTCCATGATGTTGCTGCGGTGCGTCTCGACCGTCTTGCGGCTGAGGCACAGCAAGTCGGCGATGTCCTGATTGGTGTTGCCCTCTGCGATGAGCTTGAGGACCTCGCGCTCGCGCGGTGTGAGCTCCACAGCGTACCTGCGCGCGCTGGGCTCGCGCACGCGCTGCAGGTAGTCGTCGAGCACGGCTTCGAGAGCGTCGGGCTGCAGCACACGGCCACCGTTCACGACGTAGCGCAGGGCGGCCAGCAGGTCGGAGCGGTCGACCGTCTTGAGCAAGTAGCCTCCGGCGCCGGCCTGGACCAGGCGCAGCACGCAGTCCTCGCGGTCGTTGCGCGTGAGCACCAGCACCTTGAGGTCGGGGTACCGGCGCTGCAGCTGGCCGGTGAGCTCGAGCCCGTTCATACGCGGCATGATGGTCTCAGTGACGACCACGTCGGGGTGGCACTGGCTGATGAGGGGGAGCGCCTCGAGGCCGTCGCCGGCCTCAGCGACGACGCGGATGTCCGGCTGCGCGTCGAGGAGCGAGCGGACGCCTTGCCGCTCGATGGCATGGTCATCGACGAGCAGTACGCGGATCTCTGATGCGCCGTCCACAGGTCGTACACCCCTCACGCCTAGACCGCGGCAGCGGCTCCCACCCACCCTCGTGTCTGGGGTTTCCCTTCGACGGAAGTCTAGGGTGCGCACCCTAGAACCACAATGCCCCAGCCTCGCCGTGCGGTCCTGCACGCTCAGTACGCTCAGTACGCGATGGCCATGTGGAGATGGTTCACATACTCCAAACCGGGACTTCCGGTCCACGACGACGAAGGGCTGGAGCCGCCCCTGCCTCGAGGAGCGCCGCCGGCCCTTTCGTCTACCGGCGGGTGACAGCTGCCCGGGCGGCCGGCCGCCGCAGACCCGTCCGCGATCTACCTGACGGTGACCGCCTTGGCGGCCGAGACGCTGGACGTGCTGCCGTGCAGCACGCGCACGCGGACCTTGTACTTGCCCTTCGCGGTCGGCGCCTTCCACTTGAGACTGTAGGAGCCGGACGCGGAGAGGTTCGCCGAGGCGCCGTTCTTCCACGCCGCCGCGGTCGCCTTCTTGAACTGCAGCGTCGCCTTCACTGAGTGCGACGGAGCCTGCGGCTCGGTGCCCGCGACCTTGATGGTCTTGCCGGCGGTCGCGGTCTTGGGCGCCGTGATGCTCAGCGTGGAGCTGTGGCACAGCGACGGCGTCGCACTGTTCGGCGGCGCGGTGACGCCGGCGACGGCCATGACGGCAGCCGCCACGACGGCGACGGTGAGCGTGAGAAGTGCCTTCCTCATGGTCCTCCCTGGTCGTGCTACAGGTCGGCGCCAGTGTAGAGAGGGTCGCCCCACGGTTCGGCAAGGGAATGTTGCGTGCGCGTGAAACGAGGCTGGACCGGCGGGCGCGCCGTGCCCCGCGGGGGAGGGATATCGTGCTGGGGGGTCAGAGCCTTGGATGGCACCTTCGTTGGCGCCATCGAAGGCACCACCGAAGACTCCGTCGAAGGCGCCGCAGCCCGGACGACATACCCCTCCCGTCAGGCGGGCCGGCAGATCGCTGCGCCCGCCGCCGGCCCCGCGCGCAGACCCCGGCCCTTTCACGGCTCCTCCCCACTTCAGAACGTGCTCGCCACTGGACCCGCAGGGTACTCGACGCGCACGGCCGTTTTGCGCACGCGTGCGAGGTGCCCTAGAATGCCTAGGCTTGACCCGAAGCCGACGTAGCTCAGCTGGCAGAGCACTTCACTCGTAATGAAGGGGTCCGCGGTTCGATTCCGCGCGTCGGCTCCACTTTCCCCCAGCACAGGGTGCCTCCCCCGCCACCAGGCTGAGCGACTCGCGCGTCCGGCTCAGTCCGCCCGCGAGAGCACGGAGTGCAGGCTGCGGGAGCGCTGCGCGCAGGACGCCACGAGGTTCGGCAGCAGCCCCATGCGGTACAGCGCGTTCGGCAGGAACGTGATGAAGTACATGCGCTGGTCGCGCCACGCGTAGCTGCCGAACCCATAGCCGAGCGGCTCGCGCGCCAACTCGATGTCGTTGAACGCCAGCGCGAGCCCCGCACCCTCAGCCTCGGTCTGCGGGGCCAGCGGGAACGCCTGCAGCACGAGCAGGCCGGAGCCGTAGAACGGGTGCTTCGCGCCGTTCAGGATCTGACAGCGCGAAGCCACGTCCCCGAAGGCGACCTCGACGGTCAGCCCGTCGGGCTGGTAGGAGGCCGACAGCACGCCCGACACCTCCTCGAGACCCGGGGCGGCGGCCGAGAGCTCCGAGTCCGCCCAGACCGAGGCCTCCCGGCCGGTCGGCAAGACGAGCTTCTCCACGGCGCCGGCCATCTCGTCGGGCTGCGCGCGAACTCCGCGGTCGGGGTGGCCGGTGATCAGGGTCCGGGCACCGAGCGACGCAGCCAGACGAGGCGCCCACGTCCGCGCCTCCCAGACCTGCAGCACGGCCGCCATGCCGAGGAGCGGCGTCAGCCACATCAGGTTCTCGTCCCAGACCCTGACGAGCGAACCCAGTGACAGGGTGTGCGCCTCCTCGTCGTAGATCATCCCGGCCATGCTTGCGAAGCTCATGACCTCGTCGTTGAGCGTCGCCCGCTTCTCGTCGTCCAGGTCCACGCCGCGCACCACGTCGGTGCGCACCGAGACCAGGTAGCCCACCACCCCGTCGGGGCCGCCCTCCTCGCGCCCGATGACCTCGATGGTCTGAGCCTGTTTGTCGGCCCACCAGCGGAAGCCGTCCGGCGTGCGCTGCGCCCAGTAGTCGTCGATCTTGAGTTGCCGCGTGTAGAGCGCCTCGACCGCGCGCGTGCCTGTGTCCACCTTGGTCCTCCCGAAGTCCTGCGCCTTGCCCGCGAGCGTTCCCCGCGCACTCTACCAAGTCGGCGGCGACGATGCTGCCGGACCCCTTGCCATGTTAGCCGCTGTTCATATTCGATAGAATCCGTGACGGCGACAGAACGCGCAGCATCCACAACCCCCTGAAGGAGACTTCCATGGCGTACGCAGAGGATTTCGAGAGAGCCCTCCAGGTGGGCCGTCCACCCAACATCCAGGCCCTGTTCCCGAACTCCAGGGCGCTGATCGTCAGCGGCAAGGCGATCGACCGGGCCATGCGCGCCAAGGGCCACTCGATCGCGATGGCCGCCAACGGGCGTAACACGTTCGTGATCCGCGGCGCCCTGCGGGCCGCGCAGCGGGCCAACGCCGCGCTCATCATCGAGATCGCCAAGTCAGAGGGTGGCCAGAAGGCCTACTGCGCCGTCAACTACTGGAACATGGCTCGCATCGTCGACTCCTTCTGCAACGAGATGGGCATCACCATCCCGGTCGCCGTCCACGCCGACCACTACGGCATGAAGAACGAGAAGGACCTCGCCCAGGCCACGGTCGAGATCCCCACCATGTTCGAGGCCGGCATCACGTCGATCGCCATCGACGCGTCGCACCAGCCCAACGACGACAACCTGCTCGCCAACCTCGCCGTCAACCAGTACATCCCGAAGTGGGCCGCACTGGAGACCGAGGTCGGCGAGATCAAGGGCAACGAGGGTCTCTCCACGCCGGCCGAGGCCCTGTTCCTCATCCAGGGACTCAACGCGCACGGCATCTCCGCCGACTGGATCGCCCTCAACAACGGCACCACCCACGGCATCGAGGCGTCCGACGCCGGCATCCAGGTCGACCTGACCGCCGAGGCATCCACGAGGTCCTCACCCCCTACAAGGTCAGCGGCGCCCAGCACGGCACCTCCGGCAACAGCTCCGAGCGGCTGCGCGAGATCGCGAGCCAGGACCCACACCACCAAGGCCAACGTGGCGACCGCCCTGCAGATGATCTCGTGGGGCCTCGAGGTCAACGACTACGGCAACGCCCAGCTCGATGCCGACGGCGGCTTCATCAAGGTCGAGGGCGAGGGCGTGACCGAGGAGATGTGGGCCGAGATGGTCGCCTACGCCGACGACAAGGGCTGGAAGAAGGGCGACTACAAGAACCTCAACCTGCCGTTCGAGAACAGGTTCCTGGCGCAGCCGGCCGCGGTCCGTGAGCGGATGGCCAGGCGCGTGGAGGACTTCGCCTACAAGATGATGACCGACGTGCTGGGCGGCGGCGACACCGCGCCGCTGGCCGTCGCGGCGATCCTCGAGGCCGGCTCGTACGACCTCGGGCCGAAGGTCGGGCGGATCGCAGACCCCAACGATTGGACCGAGGAGAAGATCGTCGAGCGCGCCAAGACGCTGGACACGGACAAGGGCGCCGCAGGCAACTTCGACGATTGACCGGCGTAGCCGAGTCAACGTGAGGGGCGCCGTCAGGCACACCTCACGCTAGGCACGCAGGCGGCGCAGCCGCCGTGGTGCTATTGAGCGGCCCGCGGCCCGTCAGGGCCCAGCGCGCGACGGACTGACCATCGCGGACCGACAGTCGCTCCTGGAGCGACAGCGCGAGCGGGCCCGGGGGCGGCGCAGAGCCTCCCCCGGGCCCGTCGTCGTAGCGACCCGCGGCGAGTGCCCGCGTCGGAGTCGCGGCGGGACTCGTGGCGTCGCCGCCCGGCCGAGGCGCCCTGACTCCCGCAAGCCCGGCGCCGCGCGGGCGCATCAACCGCGCAAGGTCCTCGCGTCCGGAGCCGCGGGGCGACAGACGTCGGAATCGCAGCCGGGAGGCGTTGGGAAGCGGCGGGAGGCGGCAAGCCCACCGCGCGCCCGTCTGCGTCAGGCTCAGGCCTCGTCCTCCGCGGGGCCGCAGCCTCCGCCGCGGTCCTCGAGCAGGACGCCGTAGGTCTGCGGGCGCCGGCACTTCGTGCCCCACACCTCGCGCCGACGCCAATCGCGCAGCGCGGCGAGGTCGAGGCGGACGACGTAGACCCCCTCCGCCTCCCCGGCCTCGAAGACGCGCGTGTCGCGGCTGCGACCGTCCGCGTCGAAGGCGATCGGGTCGACCACGGTAGAGTGGCCGTTCTCCTCGGCCGCTCCCGGCCTGGCGGGCGGCGCAGCGTAGTTGCACACAGCCACGGCGGCCATGTTCTCGAACGCGCGCGCCCTGACCTGGCCCAGCCGGTTGGCCTCCAGCTCGCACGCGTTGGGCACGAGGACGAGCTCCGCGCCGCTGAGCGCGAGCGCCCGCGCGGCCTCCGGGAACTCGCGGTCGAAGCAGATCAGGGCTCCGACGGCGATCGCGCCGGCCGAGGTCTCCAGCTGCGCCACCGGGTACTCCTCGCCGGGCACGAGCGCCTGCTCGGGGAGGTCGAAGCTGCAGGTGTGCACCTTGGCGTAGGTGAGCACCTCGCGCCCGCGCCCGTCGAACAGCGTGACGGCGTTACGCGGCCCGTCCCCGATGGCCTCCAGATAGGTGACCGCGATGGCCATGCCGAGCTCGGAGGCGAGCTCCTCGAACGCCCGCACCCACGGGTCGTCCCGGCCCATCGCCTGCTCGCGCCAGCGCTCGAGGTCACCGCCGGGGAACTCGTACCCTGTGCTCCACAGCTCGGGGAACAGCGCGAGGTGAGCGCCTTGGGCGGCCGCCTCCCGGCAGGCGGCGAAGCCGCGCTCCAGGCTCGCCTCGCGGTCGTAGCCCTCGCCGGCGAGCTGCAGAAGTGCGATGCGAAGCTCGGCGCTCACTCTTCAGCCCCCTCCTCCCCGTCTGGAGCCGAGGTGAAGACCGTGGCCTCGCCCGGCTGCAGGATACGGACGTCGACCTGCGGAGCGAGGTGGGCGGCATAGCGAGCGAAGGCGTGCGGCCACTCGCTCCACTTGGCGTTGAAGGCCGGCGGCAGCCACGGCGGGTAGATGGTGCCCCAGTGCACCGGCACGCAAGCCGCCGGGCGCAGCAACTCGAGCGCCTTGGCCGCGGACAGCGGGTTGAGGTGGTCACTCGGCAGGCGCGGACCCCAGCCACCCACGGGCAGCACCGCGACGTCGAGCGGCGCAAGGTCACGCATCTCATCGTAGAGACCGGTGTCACCGGCGAAGTAGACGCTGAGCCCGCCCTCGACGACGTAGCCCAGGGCGGGCGACTCCCCGACGAGCGGGTATCGGGTGCCGGCATGGTCGGCCGGCACCGCGCGCACGCGCACGCGCGCCACGGCGGGAGCCTCGGTCGCGGGCACCGACGCGATCTCCACCTCGTCGCCCACCTCCATCTCGAGCGGCGCGAACCCGATGCGGCGCAGCAGCGGGCCGAGGCCGCGCGGCGCCACGACGGGCGTGCTGCGGTCTATCAGCCGCAGCGAGGGCACATCGAGGTGATCGAGGTGCGCGTGGGAGATGAGCACGGCGCCGAGGTCCCGACGCAGCGACACCGGCGGCACGGGACTGCGCCGGATGAGCACGCCGATCCGCTTGCGCAGCAGCGGGTCGGTGAGCAGCCGGACGCCGTCAAGCTCGAGGAGCACGGTCGCGTGCCCCGCGAACGTCACCGAGAGTGTGGAGGTCGCCGCCCGTGCGCTCATGACGTCACTCTACCCGAGCGCACGCCGCGGTCGCGAGGCCGGCCTCCGGCGCCGCCGCGGCCGGCGCTATCCGGCGCATGGCCTGGCCCGGACGCCCGAGTCACTCGGAGCAGGCCACCACGAACCGGTCCCGCCGTCCGCCGCGCCGACGGCTTCGCGAGGACGACGCGTGGACGCTGCGGCTCGTGAAGCGCACGGACTCACAGGCGGCAAAGGACATGAGGCTGATCTTGCCGCCGGTCTTGTCACTGGGCTGCTCAACGACGACCTCCGCGGTCCTGGACTGGCTGACGTCGTTGCGCTGCCCGGTGGAGGACTTCTTGCCGGTGGTCTTGTTGTCCATGGCGAGCGTGAAGTGGCCGCCGCCGTGGTTCGTCACGGAGGCTGTGATGACGTCGCCGGGCTTGACCGGGAAGTCGGGGATGACCCCAGCGCGGCCGTCTGGTATAGTCCCTGGACGTTTGCGTTAGTTATTCGACTAACTAAAAGCAACCGCCCTGCGGGAGGATCGATGGGACAGCGCATCCCGACACGGCTCGGGGACGGCTCACTGGTCGAGCTCACACGCGCGGAGATCGAGGCCGACCTCGTCGCCGGCTCGGAGGCGGCGGTCAAGCGGGCCAAGGTCGAACCACTGCCGCAGGACGACCTCGATCATCTGCTCGACATCTTCATGTCGACGGCCAAGTTCAGCGCCGTCGACTACGGCGACGAGGTCATCCTAAGTTTCGACGGCTCCGGCAACGCCGACATCTCGTCGCCGGTGCTCGAGCAGGTCATCTACCAGAACCACCACGGCGCCGACATGATCGAGCTCTGGCACCACGACTACTCCTACAAGGCCGTGCGCACCGTGCTGCCGTTCCAGACGCAGATGCTCAAGGACGCCCAGCAGCAGACCATCGTGCCGCTCAACTACGGCGCCATGCCGGACCTCGGCCGCTACTCGCAGCCGGACGGCCCCGCGCCGAACTGGTCGCAACTGATGCCTCTGGGCAAGATCGCCGAGGCGCGCGCCGCGCAGGAAGAGGCGATGACCCACCTCGAGCACGACATGTGGTGCGTGATCGAGGGCATGGTGGGCGCCGGCGTGGACAGCATCGACTTCGACACCGCCGGCGCGTCCGGCGACGCCGACCTGCTGGCCACGTTGCGCGTCGCCCGCCGGGTACGCGACACCTACCCCGACATCGGTGTCGAGATCGGCCAGGCGTCCGAGCTCGTGCTCGGCATGCACGGCGAGCTCGAGTACGAGGGCACGAGGCTGGCCGGCCAGTGGCCGCTCGGCCAGCTCCGCCTGTGCGAAGCCGCCGGCGCCACGATCTTCGGACCGGCGGTCAACGTCAACACCACCAAGTCGCTGGCCTGGAACACGGCGCGCGCCTGTGCGCTGATCAAGCCGGTGACCGCCGCGGCCACCATCCCCGTGCACGCGAACGCCGGGATGGGCGTCGGCGGCGTCCCCATGACCCCGTACCCGCCCGTCGACGCGACGTCCCGGGCCTCCAAGGCGCTCGTCGACATCTGCAAGATCGACGGGTTGTAGGTGGGCGTGGGCGATCCCCTCGGGATGGCCTCGGGACACGCGCTCGCCTCGGGCATGGGCGGGATGCGGACCGCTGGAGATCTGGTGGCCCGTATGGAGATGACCCGGGGCCTGCGCCTTCCGCAGGCCAAGCAGTACGTCGCCGACAAGCTCGGCTGTTCGGTGCTCGACCTCAGCGACACGATCGCTATGCACGACCTGCGCCGCGACCTCGGCCTCGGCCGGATGCAGGTGCAGGACCTCACCTACCCGGAGCACCCCGGCACCATCGAGGCCAAGTTCCACATCGCAGAGGTGCTGGGCATAGCGATCAACTCCGTCGAGTGCTTCAAGCGCAACGCCGGGCTCACCACGGTCGCGGTATGACCTCAAGGAGACGCATGTCACAGCTGGACCTCAGCCGGCGGCAGCCGCTCCTGCCGCTCGGTTCGGACTTCACGGTCAACTTCTACGACGCGGCGAGGCTGGACCGCTACAAGGACGCCGTGCTGACGGTGCTCGAGCGCACCGGCGTCAGGTTCGGCTCGCCGAAGGCGCTCGACATCCTCGCCGAGCGCGGCGCGCAGGTGGACCGCGCGTCCGGTGTCGTGCGCTTCGCGCCCGACCTCGTCACGGCCGCGCTGGCGCAGGCCCCGCGGACGTTCTGGCTCGGGTCGCGCGACGGCACGCTGGACCTGGACCTCTCCAGCGGCGAGACCTACAACACCACCAACGGCTGCGGCACCGAGGTCATCGACTGGCACACCGGCGAGCGGCGCCAGCCGACCAAGGACGACCTGAGCGCCATCACGCGCATGGTCGACTACCTGGGATCGGTGCAGTTCTGGTGGCCCAACGTCGCGGCCGCGGACAAGGGCGACACGCACACGCTGCACGAGCTCGACGCCGCCTGGAACAACACCGGCAAGCACCTGCAGGGCATGGTGCAGGGCGAGCGCGAGGCGCGCTACGCGGTCGAGATGGCGACGGTGGTCGCGGGCGGGGCGGAGCAGTTGCGCCGCCGCCCCCCGATGAGCAACCTCATCGGCACCGTGCAGCCGCTCGTGAACGACAAGGACGGCATCGAGGCGGCGCTGGTGTTCGCCGAGGCCGGCATCCCCGTGGCCTTCGTCACCATGCCGACCTACGGCACCACCGCGCCCGCGACCAAGGCCGGCGCCTACGTGATGGGCTTCGCCGAGCTGGTCAGCGCCACCGTCTGCGTCCAACTGGCGCACCCCGGCGCGCCGGTGATCCTCTTCCCTCTGCCGGTGCACGCCGACCCGCGCACGGCCGCGCTGACCACAGCTCCGCTCAACCACCGCGGCCTCTTCCTCCCCGGCGAGCTCGTGCACCACTTCGGACTGCCGGCGATGACGGGCTACGCCGGCACCGACGACGACCTGCCGGGCAGCTGGCTGGCCGCGGCGGAGACGGCGCACACGGTGATGCTCGCCGGCATCGTCGGTTCCGAGCTGATGACCACCATCGGGCTGACCAACCGCTATCAGCTCTTCACGCCCGAGCACATGATGCTCGACGACGACCTCTACAGACGGGCGGCCAACGCGTTCCGCGACCTCGAGTTGGACGAGGAACAGCTGGCGCTCGACGTCATCGACGCGGTCGGGCCCGGCGGGCACTTCCTCGGGCAGCCGCACACGCGCCGGCACATGAAGGAGACCGTGGAGCGCTCCATCGGCCAGGAGATCGGCCCCGACGGAGCGCACCTGAGAGACGCCGTGGGGGTCGCGCGCGAGCGCGGGCTCGACATCCTGGAGAACTACACGCCCGAGCCGCTTGACGCGGCCAGAGCGGCGGACCTGGCGCGGATCTGCGCCGCCGCCGACGCCGAGCTCGGCTAGAGGGGCCGGAGCGTCGAGCCCGGCGGGTCAGTCTCCGTTGCCGCCGGGCTCGCCGCCGGACTCGACGTACCCCAGCACCAGCCGGCGCCACAGGGCGAAGGCCGGCGTCACGTCCAGGCCCGGGTCCGCCAGCTTCTGCAGCGCGATGCCGTCGGCGATCGCGACCGTCAGCAGGGCCATGGGCGCGATGTGCGCCGGAGGCTCCGCCTCGCCGGCGTCCTTGAGCGCCCAGGCGTCCAGCTTGCGGTACCAGTCGAAGAGCTCGCGCAGGTGCGGCTGCAACTCGGCGTTGCGCAGGATGTGCGGCACGAGCTCGAAGAAGTTGCGGTACGCGTCGGTGTCCTCCGGCAACCCCTCGTGCAGCGCGAGCAGCGCCTTGCGGCGCTCGTCGCCGGCGGGCACGGCCGTGAGCTGCTCGATGAGCTGCACGGCCTCCTGATACATGACCGAGTCCACCAGCGCGGCTATGAGCCCGGCCTTGCTGCCGAAGTGATACCGGATGAGAGCCGGGTTCTCCCCCGCCTCCTTGGCGATGGTCTCGAAGGTCAACCCGCGGAAGCCCTCGTGCGACAGCACCCGCCCAGCCGCCTCGAGGATGCGCGCCGCCGTGGGAGAAAGGTCGGGCGTCGGGTCGCTGAACGGCAGCTCGTATCTGGTCAGTCCGATCACCCCCTCGCCTTCTTCGGACGGCCGGGATGCGGCCGGCCCCCCATCCATCGCCTGCGCACCTTACCTGATTCGGAGGGTGCCGGGCCAGACCTCGCGCGGCGCCCGTCCGGCGAGCCTCAACGCCTTGACACCCCTCACGCGTCTGTTACTGTACCGCCATCGTTAGTTAAGTAACTAACTAATCTCCAGACCAGGAGGAGCGGTGTGAAGCGGAACCTCTTCGCGGGCGGCGCGAGAAGCCGCGGGCTGAGCGTCAACGTGTTCACCGAGTCCGAGCTCGAGGACATCCACCTCGCCTCGCTCGAGGTGCTCGAGCGGACGGGCGTGTTCGTCGAGGCCCAGGACGCGCGGGACATCTTCAAGGACGGCGGCTGCACCATCGACGCGGACACGCGCATGGTGCGCATCCCGCCGCACGTCGTCGAGGAGGCCATCGCCTCGTCGCCGAGCAAGTACGTGCTCTGCGGCCGCGACCCGAAGAACGACTTCCTCATGGAGCCGGGCCGGGTCGCTTTCACCAACTTCAGCGAGGGCATCGCCGTCGTCGACGTGGGCACCGGCCAGGTCCGCGAGTGCACGCTGCAGGACGTCGGCGACATCGCCCGGCTCAACGACCACCTCAGCGAGATGGACACGCACGAGATCTCTGTGGGCGCCAGGGACGTCCCGCCGGAGACGGCGGCCGTCCACAACACCGAGGCGCAACTGCTCAACACCACCAAGCCCCTCGGCATCGGCCCGCTCTCGGGCATGGAGTGCAACGCCATCCTGCGCATGTGCGCCGAGGTGGTCGGCGGCGCCGACGAGCTCGCGGGCACGGCCGATCGTGTACGGCGGGGTCTGCCCCGTCAGCCCGCTCAAGCTGCCGCAGGACGCCACCGAGGTGATCCTCGAGTGCGCGCGCTGGGGCATCCCCAACAACATCCTGAGCATGGCGATGGCTGGCGGCTCCAGCCCCGTCACGCTCGCCGGCACCTGGTCACGCACAACGCCGAGGTGCTCGCCGGCATCACGCTGTCCCAGCTCACCGAGCGCGGCTGCCCCATGATGTACGGCAGCTCGACGACGGCGATGGACCTGAGGCTCGCGGCGGCCTCCGTCGGCTCGCCGGAGATCGCACTGATCAGCGCCGGGGTGGCGCAGCTGGCCCGGCGCTACATGATCCCGAGCTTCGTGGCCGGGTTGTAGGCGATTCGAAGCTCGGTGACGCGCAGACCGGTCACGAGAAGACCCTCACCGGCCTTACGGCAGCGTTGGCAGGCGCCAACCTGATCTATGGTGCGGGGATGATCGAATCGGGCGTCACCTTCGACAGCGCACAGTTCGTCATGGACAACGAGATCGCGCGCATGATCAAGCACATCGTCGGCGGCGTGCGCGTCGACGACGAGAGTCTCGCGGTGGACGACATCGGCGCCGTCGGGGCGTTCGGCGACTTCCTCAGCCTCGACGCCACCAGGCGTCACATGCGCGAGCTGAGCCAGCCCGAGTTCCTCGACCGCCGCGTGCGCGAGGACTGGGAGAGCAGGGGCTCCACCGACCTGTACGGCCGCTGCCACGCCAAGGCGAAGGACATCCTCGCCGAGTACCAGCCGGCGCAGCTCGACGACGACGTCAAGAAGCGCATCCGCGCGATCGTGGAAGACACCGACCGCGCCGTGGGTGTCACGGCGCCGGCCTGACCGGGGGGAGCGCAGGTGAAAGACCAGCTCAAGCAGTCCATCATCGACGGCAACGAGGGCGTGGCCACGGCCATGACGTCCGCGCTGCTCGCTACCGGGGCCAGCCCCCGTGAGATCCTCGACGAGGGCCTGCTCCCCGGCATGGAGGTGGTGGGCGCGCGCATGCGCGAGGGCGAGTGCTTCATCCCCGAGGTGCTGCTCTCCGCCCGCGTCATGCAGGCCTGCCTCGACCTGCTGCGCCCGCACATGGCGGCCGGCGACTCGGCCGGCATGGGCACCGTCGTGATCGGCACCGTCGAGGGCGACCTGCACGACATCGGCAAGAACCTCGTGGGCATGCTCCTGCAGGGCGCCGGCTTCACGGTCGTCAACCTCGGCACCGGGGTGACCAGCGCCGACTTCGTCGCCGCGGTCAGAGAGCACTCCCCGCAGATCATCGGCATGAGCGCCCTGCTCACCACCACCCTGCCGCACATGAGCGAGACCATCGCCCTGCTCAAGGGCGAGGGCCTGCGGGACGCGGTCAAGGTGATGGTCGGCGGCGCCCCCGTGACCGCCGCCTACGCCGAGGAGATCGGCGCCGACGGCTACGGCGCCAACGCCGGTATGGCGGTGGAGCGGGCGAAGGAGTTGGTGGGCTGATGCAGCCGGCCGGCGTTCACATCTCTACGGCGGGGCACCAGGGGCCCAGCCACTCCAGGGGGTAGAGCATGGCAACCGATCTCATGGCGGACGTCGGCGGAGGCGCGATGGGGCAGGAGCGCAAGAAGATGCGCAAGGTCCTGTCCCGCTTCGACATCGTCTTCTTCACCATCGCGGCGTTCATCAGCCTCGACACCATCGCGCTCACGGCCGCCTACGGAGGCGGCGAGACCTTCTTCTGGCTCATCTTCACGCTGGTGATCTGGCTGCTGCCCTACGGGATGATCGTCGCCGAGCTGGGCTCCACCTTCCCGGTCGAGGGCGGCCCCTACGCGTGGCCGCGCATGGCATTCGGACGGTTCGCCGGCTCTCTGACCTCGGTCTTCTACTGGATGAGCAACCCCGTCTGGATGGGCGGCTCGCTCGCCGCCGTTACCGTGGCCACCATCAACACCTTCTACCTGAAGACCCCGATGGGCACCGCGTCATCCATCATCGTCGGCGTCCTCGTGGTGTGGGCCATCGTCGGGCTCTCGCTGATCGAGCTGAAGTGGGGCAAGTGGACTGGCATCCTCGGCACGATCGTGCGTTTCCTGGTGCTCGCCATCTTCCTGGTCCTGGTCGTCGCCTTCCTGGTGACCAAGGGCAAGCCCGAGGGCACCGTCACCATCTCGTCCATGAAGCCGTCCATCACGGGCTTTCTCGCAGTGATCGGGCTCCTGCAGTTCCTCTTCGTCGGGTTCGAGCTTCTCCACCGGCGCCGCAGAAGAGATGAAGAACGCGCAGCGCGACGTGCCCAAGATGATCATCCGCTCCGGGATCATCGCAGCCCTGGTCACCGGGTCGATGATCCTCGGCGTGCTGTTGGTCATGCCCGGCTCGGAGCTGAGCAGCGTGGGCGGCTTCCCGGACGCCTACTTCAAGGTGGCGCAGATCCTCCACGGCGGCCTCAACACCGGCCTGAGCTACCTCATCGGCGTGCTCGTCATCCTCACCATCATCAGCGCCGGCGGCGTGTGGCTGCAGGGCGCCGTCCGCGTGCAGGCCGTGGCCGGCCTGGACGGCGCCGGCCCGCTCTGGCTGGGCAGGTTCAGCAAGCGCACCGGCACGCCGGTGATCATGAACATCGTCTCGGCCATCATCGGCTCGGTGTTCGTGGCCCTGGTCTTCCTGCTGGCCAACGGCAGCCTGGCCAACTTCTTCACCGTCATGGTCACGCTGGTGATCTCGCTGACGGCGCTCATGTACTTCTTCATGCTGCCGGCGATCATCCCGCTGCGGAAGAAGTACCCGGACCACCACCGGCCCTTCCGGGTACCCGGCGGCACGGTCGGCGTCTGGATCTGCGTGATCCTCTCCGAGGCGATCATCATCATCACCGCCATCACGCTCCTCTGGCCGGGCCTGCTCGACAACCTGCTCGGCCAGGAGTTCGACATCGTCTCCTACTGGGGCGTGTCGCGCGTGTTCTTCGAGTCGGTGACGCTCGGTTCGCTGGCGTTCTTCATCCTCGTCAGCGTGGTGTTCTGGCTGATCGGCAAGCGGAACCTCGCGACGGGCGCGGTCCAGGGTAGCGACCTGCTGGCCATCGACCCGGAGATCGCGAAGGCGGCTTCGAGCGGCGCCGCTGAGGCCGCCCCGCTGGCCGTGCCGGTGCCCGAGGAGACCTGAGCATGACGGTCGTCCCGGAGACGAGCGGGCACGCCGGCGCCAAGCCGGCGGGCCCGGCCCGCCAGCCTCTGGCGCCGCTGCGCACGGACTTCCCGTGGCGGTTCCACGACGAGGCCGGGATCGAGCCGCTGCGTGAGGGGACTATGCGGCTCCTCGAGACGACCGGCATGTGCTTCGAGTCGCCCAAGGCGCTCAAGATCCTCAAGGAGGCCGGCGCGGACGTGGACCAGGCCAGCGGCCTGGTCCGTCTGCCCCGCCGGCTGGTCCAGGAGGCGCTCGCTCCAGCGCCGAGGACGTTCACCCTCGGCGCCCGGGACGCCTCCTGCGACCTCGCGGTCGGCTCCGGCGTCACCTACGGCACCACCGACGGCTGCGGCGTCGAGGTCGTCGACTGGCACACCGGCGAGCGCCGTGCGTCCACCAAGGCGGATCTCGAGGCGGTCACGCGCATGCAGGACTGCCTCGGCTCCATCAGCTACTGGTGGCCGACGGTGAGCGCCGGCGACTGCGGCGAGACGGCCCAGCTCCACGAGCTCGAGGCCGGCTTCAACAACACAAGCAAGCACCTCATGGGCATGGTCCAGGGCGAGAGGCTCGCCAGGGCAGCGGTCGAGATGGCGACGGCCGTGGCCGGCGGAGCCGAAAGGCTCCGCCGCCGGCCCGTCATGAGCGACCTTATCGGCACCGTCTCGCCGCTCACGCACGACCGCGACGGCATCGAGGCCGGCCTGGTCTTCGCCGAGGCCGGCGTGCCCGTCTGCTACGTCACCATGCCCAACCTCGGGACGACGGCCCCGGCCACCAAGGCCGGCGCGTTCATCGTCGGCGCCGCCGAGATCGTCGGCGCGGCGGTGCTCCACGAGCTCGCCGCGCCGGGAGCGCCGGTGGTCGGGTCGATCATGCAGATCTACGCCGACCCGCGCACGGCGCTCACCATGACCACGCCGCTCGACGACCGCTGCCGGTTCCTCGCCACCGAGCTGCTGCACAGCTTCGGCATCCCGGCGCTGGGACCGTTCGGCGGCACGGACGCGCAGGCGCCGGGCACATGGCTCGCCGGCGTCGAGACCATCCTGCAGCTCCTGCAGGTGCCGCTCGACGGGTGCGAGCTCTACACCGGCATCGGGCTCACCGACACGTACCAGGTGTTCACACCCGAGAACCTCATCCTCGACGACGACCTCTACCACCGCGCCCGCTACGCCTTCCTCGACATCCCGATGGACGACGAGTCGCTCGCGCTGGACGTGATCGACGCGGTGGGCCCGGGTGGGCACTTCCTCGCCCAGCCACACACGCGCAGGCACATGCGCGACGCTGTGCTCAGAGCGGTGAGCCAGGAGCTCGGCCCGGACGGCCAGCACTACCGCGACCCGGTGGAGGTGGCGCGCGAGCGCGCGCTGGACATTCTCGAGAACTACCGGCCGGAGCCGCTCGCCGATGGTGCGCGCGACGAGTTGCGCGCGATCGTCATGGCGGCCGACGCGGCGGTCAAGAGCTAGGCCGCCGCACTCGCGGCACAAGCCGGACGCGCGAACGGGGCGCGGCGCCCAGATCACGGCGCCCCGCCCCGTTCGCGTCCGTCACTCCAGCGCCGCAGCCGACGATGCCGCATCGGGTGAGGCCGCGGCCGGCGGCGCCGACGCCGGCGGGCTCGGCGGCGCCTCGGGGACGACCACCAGGTCGACCCTGCCGAGCGACACGCCGTCGGCGCGGAACGCTGCGCTGCCCACGACGGCGCCGTCCTCCGGCCGCTCCGCGAAGCGGGCGGGCAACGTCAACGTCCGGCTCGCCCGCGCCGCTTTGCGCATGACGGCGGTGAGCGTCGCCCGCGCCGCGACCTGCACCTCCTCACCGCCGGCGAGCGGCACCGAGGCGACGACCTGGCCGGCGGTGAGCAGCATCCGCTGCTCATACAACTTCGAAGCCCACAGGTAGAGCGCCACGTGGTCGCGCGCGTCCTGCTGACGGTCCGGTGCGGCCAGGGTCGCGGTGATGAAGGGCCGCAGGCCCGGCTGGCCAGACCCGACCAGGCAGAACCGTGCGTGGAACGTGTAGCCCGGCTTGACCCCGTCGGCCCAGTCCCAGTGCAGCAGCAGGTTGTTGGACTTCACGGTCCCCTGCCGGCCGTTGCCCCACTTCACCACCGCGTGCTGCCGCCCGACGATGTCGCGAAAGCGGGCGTCATGCAAGGCGCGTCGCGACAGCCTCGCGAGGTCGAAGACCGAGGAGAAATGCGCGGGGTCGGTGACGTTGCCGCAAGCGTTGGTGTAGTGGGTGTCTCGGAGCCCGAGCGCCCGGGCCCTCGCGTTCATGCGCGAGACGAACGCCTCCTCGCTCCCGGCGACCGCGAAGGCGAGCGTGACCCCCGCGTCCTGGGCGCTCCGGAGCATGAGGGCGAGCAGCGCCTGGCGCACCGTGATGTGCTCGCCCGGACGCAGGCCCATGCCGCTTTCGACCGTCACGCGCTGCGGCGCGACGATGTGTGTACTCAGGTCTGGAAAGTGCTCCAGGGCGAGCAGCGCCGTCATGATCTTGGTGGTCGACGCCATCGGGCGTCGGGTGTGGATGCCGCGTCCGTACAGCACGCGCCCGGTGACGCGATCGATGATGATCGCCGAGGGCGCGTGCGGCACAGGCGCCGTCAGAGGAGTGACGGAGGTGGTGGCCGCGGCCCGGCGAGGCACCGCCACGAAGGCGGCGACTGCCAGCAGCGCGCACAGCAGCGCGCACAGATAGTACGCCGTCCGCGGTCCGCGCCGGCTCCAGGCGCGGGCCGTGTGCCCCTCCCTCCTCATGCATCGAGTATAGCCGAGCAAGTGCTTGGGCGGCCGGGAGACGAGGCGGCGCAGCGCCGGGGCGGCGAGGCAAGCTCCTGCGGGCGAGCCGGCGCGCCCGCGGGCCGGCCTCAGGTGTCGAGCAGCAGGTGGTCGACGGCGAACGCCTCGCCGGCCACCTCGTGGAACTTCTCGATGAGATCCGAGACCTGGAGTTCCTGCTTCTGCTCGCGGCTCAGGTCGAGGACGACGTGACCCGCGTGCATCATGAACAGCCGGTCGCCGTACCGCAGCGCGAGCTCCATGTTGTGCGTCACCATCAGCGTCGTCAGGTGACGCTCGGCAACGATCTCGCCCGTCAGCTCCATGATGGTGTGGGCGACCTTGGGGTCGAGCGCAGCCGTGTGCTCGTCGAGCAGCAGCAGGCTGGGCTCAGCGATAGTGGCCATCAGCAGCGACATCGCCTGCCGCTGCCCGCCCGACAGCTTGCTCACGCCGGCCTTGAGCCGGTCCTCCAGCCCCATGCCGAGGCGGGAGAGCTGCTCACGCATCACGGCGCGCCGCCGCTTGGTGACTCCCATGCGCAGGCCGCTGCGCTTGGTGCGCAGGAGCGAGAGCGCCAGGTTCTCCTCGATCGTCATGTCCGGCGCCGTGCCGGCGTGCGGGTCCTGGAACACCCGGCCAATGGAGCGGCTACGCACGTAGTCGGGCTGCCTGGTCACGTCCTGCTCGCCCAGCAGGATCCTGCCGGACGTGACCGGGAAGGTGCCGGCCACGGCGTTGAGCAGCGTCGACTTGCCCGACCCGTTGGAACCGATGATGCTCACGAACTGGCCGGCCGGCACCCTCAGGTCGATCCCGTCCAGCGCCACGACCTGGTTGGCCGTACCCGGGAAGAAGACCTTCCGGATCCCCGTCAGCTCGAGCGGAGCCGGCGCGCTCATGAGTGCATCACCTTCATGCGCACCGTGGGCAGCGAGAGTGCGACTACCACGAGGACTGCTGTGAGCAGCTTGAGGTCGGTCGGCGCGATGCCGAGCCGCAGGCTCACGGAGATGAGGAGGCGGTAGATGATCGAGCCGCCGATGACGCTGAACAGCACCCAGCTGATGCTGCGCGCGCCGAACAGCACCTCGCCCATGATCACGCTGGCCAGGCCGGCGACGATGGTGCCGATGCCCATGCCGACGTCGGCGAAGCCCTGCTGCTGCGCCACCAGCGAGCCGCTGAGGGCGACCAGCGCGTTGGCGATGCCGAGCCCTACGATACGGGTGACGTTGGTGTTGGTGCCCATCGCCCGGATCATGCTCTCGTTGTCGCCGGTGGCCTGCAGACACAGGCCGAACTCCGTATGCAGGAGCCAGTCGAGCAGGTACTTGACGGCGATGGCCAGCAGGGCCAGGGCGACGATCAGGTTCCAGCCGAACATGGAGATGGAGAACAGCGCGCCCATCTTGTCGAAGATGACCTGCACGCCCAGGAGCGGCGTGTTGCTCTTGCCCATGATGCGCAGATTGACGGTGTAGAGCGCGGTCATGGCGAGGATGCCGGCGAGCAGCTTGGAACCCTGGTTGGTGGCGTCGTTGTCGCCGGACTTCAGCAGCAGGTGCAGGCCGCCAGTCAGGAAGCCGGCACACAGGCCGGCGAGCACGCCGGCAAGGGTCGCCAGCAGCGGCGAGTGCCCGCCGGCGATGAGCGCTGCCGTGACGGCGGCGCCGAGCGGCAGGCTGCCGTCCACGGTGAGGTCGGGGAAGTCGAGCACGCGGAACGTGAGGAACACGCCCAGCACCATGAACGAGTAGACCAGGCCCTGCAGCAGGGCGCTCTGGATGATGACCTGCACTTGCGCGACTCCGTGGACGGGGGCCGGAGTAGCTTCGCCGCTCCGGCCCCCATTGACAACCTAGCGGTGACTCAGAACTTGTTCTGCGCCTTGTCGGCGATGTCGGTAGGGATGGTGACGCCCATCGCCGCCGCGGCCTTCTCGTTGATGGACAGCTGGAGGTTCTTGGCGTACTCCACCGGGATGTCCTTGATCGGCGTGCCGCTGAGGATCTCGGCGGCCTCGTAGCCGGCCTGCCTGCCCAGATCCTTGTAGTCGAACGCGTAGGAGGCGACGGCACCACGCTTGACGCTGTCGGTGTCGCCGGCGATCACCGGGATCTTGTTCTGCTCGCCGATCTTGATGATGCTCTCGAGCGCCGACACGGCGGTGTTGTCGGTGAGCACCGAGATGGCGTCCACGCGACCTACGAGAGCCTCGGTCGCGGCCTGGACCTCGGAGGAGTTGCTGGCGGTAGCGTCCACGACCTTGATGCCCATCTTCGCGGCGGCCTCTTTCTCCGCCTTGATGAGGAAGACCGAGTTGGACTCGCCGGCGTTGTAGATGACGCCGATGGTCTTGACGTCGGGGACGATGGCCTTGATCAGGTCGAGGTGCGGCTGCACCGGCAGCATGTCGCTGACGCCGGTGACGTTGCCGGCCGGTGCCTCGGGATCCTGCACGATGCCGGCGCCGACAGGGTCGGTGACGGCGGTGAAGACGATCGGCGTGGTCTGGTCGGCCTTGACCACGGCCTGCGTGGTGGGCGTGGCGACGCCGAGGACCAGGTCGAGGCCCTCGCCCGCGAACTTCTGGGCGATGCTGGAGGCGGTCGCCATGTCGCCCTGGGCGTTCTGGTCGTCGTAGCTGATATTGGTGAAGCCCTTCTCGGCAAGCGCCTCTTTGAACCCGGCCACCGCAGCGTCGAGCGCGGGGTGGGTGACGATCTGGGTGATGCCGACCTTGTAGGCCTTGCTGGTGTCGGCGCTGGGGCTGGCTGAGCTCGAGTCGCCGGAGCTGCTGCCGCAGCCGGCGACCACCGCGACGGCCAGGGTCAGGATGATCAAGAGGGCGGCGACGCCCACCTTGCTGAGTCGACGCATCGTGCTCCTTTCGGATTCCGGACGGTTGCAGCATTCTATGCGCCCCGGCAGAGAAAGAACAAGCCTCAACTTCATCTTTATGCACCTATGAATCGTCCAGAGTGAAGCATCGCCAGGCCGCGCCGCCTGATCGTCGAGCCGGGACGCGACGGCGGGTACCGACGTCCGCCGGCCGCGTGCGCCGGTAGAAACGCGACGGGGCGGCGGGCCCGTGGCCCGCCGCCCCTTCAGAGTCAGCCGCTGTGTACTCGGCGGCGGCGCATGCCGGGGAGGTCCTCCCCCCTCCCTTCGTCGCGCCGCTCAGACCGTCAGTAGCCCGACGTCCGCTGCTTGAACAGCTCGACCGAGTTGATCGGGATGTCGAGCACCTTGCTGATGTTGAACTTGGCCTCCATCATGCCCGGCAGCGCCGGATGCGTGGACGAGGTCATGGTGAGAAGGCCGAGGCCGTGGTCCTGCCGGATGGTCTCCATGGCGACCGGATCGCTGAGGTCGCGCGTGGAGCAGCCGAGCTTGCCGGCCACGTACTCTTTGGCTTCGTTGAGACGCATACGCCTGGTCATCTGCATCCGGGCGACGAGATCTCCCGCCGCCCGCATACCGCCCATGCCGGACGCCTGCGTGTGGGCGCCCTCCATACCGAGAGGGTCGCCGGTGCCCACCTAGTACCCGTCGATCTTGAGGATCTCGACGAAGGCCTTGCTGGCCCGCGACGTGGCGTCGGCGGGCGGGAACAGGCACGTCGGCACACCGCCGACGCCCATGCCCACGTTCACGTGCACCGGGATCGTGGCGACCTCGGCGGCCGGCTTGATGAAGGTGATCGCCCGGGCGATGTTCCAGGCGGTCGACTTGCCGGTGTTGATGTTGACGGCCGGCCCGTAGATGCTGGCGCCGGCCGCGGTGACCATCTCGAGCTGCTTCTTGGGCCACATGCCGGCGAGGCGCTCACCGTCGAACTCGAGCTGCCCGTGCATGCCGAGCACGAACTCGCTCGCCATGCCGATCTCGATGCCCAGCCAGGGATACCGCTCGCGCAGCATGCGGCAGGCGGTGAGGGCGGCGAGGAAGTCGGCGTCGCCCGCCGCCGCCGTCGTATCCATGTCGATCCCGTCGGCGCCGGCCTCGATCATGGCGTCGGCGACGAAGTTGATGTCCTCGACCAGCATGCCGCAAGCCTCGACCTGGGCGTCACGCGCCTCGTCGATCTTGCCCATCGGCAGCAGCTCTGACCAGTTCGGGATGGGGCCGTCGGGCTTCGAGTACCGGCCCAGGTCGGGCATGGCGCCGTACTGCACCGGGTTGGTGAGCAGCGCCTGGGCGATCTTCATGCTCTGGCCCTCGTGGGCCACGTTGGTCTTGACCGCCTTGTACGAATAGTCGGCCTGCCACAGCTCGGGCATGTCGACGCCGAGCAGCGTCTCGTAGCTCTGCAGGTCCTGCACGCGGTTGCCGATGTGCTTGGTGCCGGTGCCGTCGTTGCTGAGCACGACCTCGTCGCCGATATCGACGGCGGTGAAGCGCGCCGACGATGCGTAGATGTCGAGCAGGTGGTCGAGCTCGTCCTGCGTGAGCTCGGGCACCTTGGCCTTCTTGGCCGCGAGCTGGGTGCCGGCCTCGAGATCGGCCTTGATCTCGGAGCGGGTCATCTCGACGAGCGCCCCGTCACCCATGCGAGTGGGGATCTTGGGTTCCAACAGCATCACCTCCGTGCTTCATCCGGGTCGACCGCCGGCGCCGTAGCGCGCGAGGCCCGCGAGCTGCAACGACTGAGAGCGAAGCGATTCGACCACTGTCCGGCGGGCCTCCGCGCGCCAGTCTACAGCCCGCCGTTCGGGGCGCGCTACCGGCTCCGGGTCAGGGTGTGGCGGTCACCACAGGGCGGTCCACGAAGGGAAGCATGGGCAGGCGCCAAGCCGAGGTGTCGGTCGGCACGGCCGCTCCCGCGGCGGACCTGCCCTCGCCGAGCGAGACGTCGAGCGGGCCCTCGGCGGGCTCGCCCAGCACGAGTCGGACCGTGTCGCCGTCGGCGGACGCGCTGACGACAGGCACCAGCCGTTCGCCGTCGCGGACGACGAAGCCGCCGAGGTCGGCTCCGGGGGCGAGGTCGGCGTCCGCGGTCAGGACCAGCTCGTCGCCCTCGCCGACCGCCTGCACCAGGCGCGGCGTGCGCCCGGCATCGTGGTGCAGCACGGAGCGCAGGATGGCCGCCGCCCAGCGCGAGGCGGCGGCCGTCACATCGTCCGGGTCGACGAAGTGCACCCCGCCGTGCAGGTCGATGTCGTAGAGCACCGGCCCCTGCAGGATGTGCGGCTGACCCCAGGCCTGCTCCTGGGCGAGACGCACCACATCGACGCCGGCGTCCGGGTACGCGATGCCGTAGTCGCCGATCTGCGCCACGACCATCGGCGTGCGGAAGTCACGCCAGATGGCGGAGGCGAGGTCCTGGAGAGCCGCCACGTACTGGGGTCCCGGGGTGAGAAGGCAGGCGTCCCTCTCGCCCTGCCACCAGAGCACGGCGCGGACCCTGCCGCCCACGGCGGCGACCCGCGCCGCCATGGATTCGTACAGCGTGCGCCCGGACGGGCGCGGCATCAGGCCGGGCTGCCACCGCGCGATGGGTGTGCTGGTGCGCGCACAGGGCACGAAGGAGCAATACGTGGCA
>CAVOMB010000087.1:0-30485 GCA_963696935.1 uncultured Thermoleophilia bacterium
CCCGTTCCGACAGACATCCAAGATAGGGCACGAGAGTGCCAGAAAGGATGTCGAAGCATGCAGAGCACGGAGCAGGAACGACGGCCGCGGCGGTCGTTCACCGAGGAGTACAAGGCCGGGGTCGTCGACCTCTGCCGCAGCGGCGGGAAGTCGATGGCCGAGGTCGCCCGTGACCTCGACCTGACCGAGTCCTCGGTGCGCCGCTGGGTGAGTCAGGCCGAGGTCGACGCGGGCCGCAGGGACGGCCTGACCACGGACGAGCAGGCGGAGCTCAGCCGCCTGCGCAAGGAGAACCGGGTGCTGCGCGAGGAGCGCGACATCCTGCGCCGCGCCACGGCTTTTTTCGCCAGGGAGACCCGGTGAACATCTACCCGTTCATCGAGGCGGAGAGAGCCATGCCGGCAGGCAACGTCCATCGGGCCTGCCTGCTGCTCAAGGTCTCCCGCGCCGCCTACTACCGCTGGTCACAGGGCATGCCGAGCGCACGTGCCCTGCGCGACGAGGAGCTGCTCACCGAGATCCTCGCCGTCCACAAGGCCTCGCGCGGCACCTACGGCGCGCCGCGCATCCACAGGGCACTGCGCAAGCGGGGCCGAAGCGTCAGTCGCAAGCGCGTCGCCCGGCTGATGGCCCGCCGCGGCCTCGTGGGACGCGCCCGCCGGCGCACGAAGCGCACCACCATCGCCGATCCGGCCGCGGTCGTGGCGGCCGACCTCGTGCAGCGCGACTTCGCTCCCCAGCACCACGCGCCGGACAGCGTCTGGTGCGGCGACATCAGCTACGTGCGCACGCACGAGGGCTGGACGTACCTGGCCACCGTGATCGACCTCGCCAGCCGGCGCGTCGTCGGCCTCGCCATGGCCGACCACCTGCGTGCCTCGCTCGTCACCGAGGCGCTCGAGACGGCGCTCACGCGGCGCCGGCCGGGGCCTGGCCTCATCTTCCACGCCGATCGCGGCTGTCAGTACACATCGGGCGAGCTCCGCGGCCTGCTCACGAAGAACAGGATCACCCAGTCCCTGTCCCGGCCGGGGCAGTGCTGGGACAACGCCGTCGCCGAGAGCTTCTTCGCGACGCTGAAGGAGGAGCTCCTCTACCGCGGCGTCTGGCCGACGCGCTCCGCGGCCAAGCGCGCCATCTTCGAGTACGTCGAGGTCTTCTACAACCGCCAGCGCATGCACTCCTCGCTCGACTACCTCACGCCGGCCGAGTACGAGGCAAGAGCACGGGATCTCAACAAGGCTCAGGCAGCATAAGGAATGTGTCTGTCAGAACGGGGCAATCCCAGCCATCGGTGAGAGTGATGGACCAGCGTAGCGAGCCATCGGGCTTGAACGTCAGACGCAGGACGCCATCCGAACCGACAGGCGCTTCGTAGACGCCCACTATGTCGGCCCTCGTCAGCGGCTTGGGATCGTCACCGCATCCGAGCAACGCCAATGTGACGAGCAACGTGGCGGCTAGGAAGAGTGCCGTGACGCCGAATGGGCGTGAGAGCATGTTGCGCCGACCTCCCATCGAGACGGCCTAACGCACCGCGGATAAGCTGCGCGGGCTACGGTCTGAGGTTACTACAGAGACCGTTGGGCGCGTCAGCTTGATCCGCTTGTTGGGTGGCATCGCCACCGGCTACTCCCCCGTGCGCTCGAGGTGGAAGGTGCCCTGTCGTCCGACCGCGGTGAGCTGGTCGGCGTGTTCGTCGTAGGTGAGCGTCCAGACGACGTCCCAGGCGTTCTCGCCGTAGATCTCGAGCTGGTCGCCTTTGCGCTCGCCGTAGAACGGCACCTTGAACGAGCGCGGGTAGGTCACTGTGTAGCCGCCCTCCTGATGCGGGGAGAGCGTGAGCACGTAGTGCTGACGGGAGTCGCTCTCCCGCCAACCGCCGAGCCAAGGATCGCCCGACGTTGAGTCCCCACCGCAGCCGCCGATGAGGACGACGGCCGCGACCAGGGCTACCAGAACCGAGATGAGCCTCACGCTCGCCCCCTGTCCACCCAACGCACCGCGCGTAACCTGCGCGGGCTGCGGTCCCAAGTTACTACAGAAACCGTTGGCCGCGTCAGGTTGACGCGCTTGTTAGCCGTGCGCCGGTGTGTGGTAGCATTCATGTGCTACTGCGATGCGACGTGAGGAGAGCGATGACCCGCGGACTGAAGCTCCGCCAGGCGGGAGGTTCGATCAGCGCCACGCTCCCGAAGGACATGGCGGAGCGCCTGCACCTCGAGGCCGGCGACACAGTGCTCGCCGTGGAGACCGAGCGCGGCATCCTGCTCACGCCCTACGACCCCGAGGCCGAGGAGGCACTCGCCATCGCGGGCAAGGTGGCCGGGCGCTACCGCAACGCACTGCGCGAGCTCGCCAAGTAGCCGGTGGAAAGGCGCAGCGGAGAGCCGCGCTGGGTCGACCGCCTGGTCGTCGAGGCCGTGCAGTTCGACCTCATCCGCGAGCACGGCGGCATGCCGGGCCTGCGCGACGAGCACGCCCTTGAGGCAGCTCTTGCCAGGCCGCTGCAGCGGCGCGCCTACGACGCGGAAGCGGATCTCGCCGAACTGGCGGCGGCCTACGGACACGGCCTCGCGACCGGGCATCCGTTCCACGACGGCAACAAGCGCATCGCCTTCGTCACCATGGCCGTCTTCCTCGAGCTCAACGGGACCCCGCTCGAGGCGGACGAGGCAGAGGTCGTCACGGTGATGCTCGGCCTGGCTGCCGGTGAGACGACGGAAGAGCAACTTGCCTCTTGGGTGAGGACGAGGACGGCAACGGCTGGGCAAGCGTCCGGCTAACAACAATTAGGCAGAGAGTGTAAGAACCCACTCACAGCTGCCCCTTCTGTGTAAGAAGTTATCATGAGCCTGACAGTTGACCCAAGGCAGTCTGCGTAAGCCGCAGGAGGTAGCGGCCGGCATCAGAGAACGTCCATCGGGCTGCGCACGCCTTGGCCGCCGCTGTTGAGCACGTGGGCGTAGATCATCGTCGTGCGCACGTCCTTGTGGCCGAGCAGCTCTTGGATTGTGCGGATGTCGTAGCCGTCCTCGAGCAGATGGGTCGCGAACGAGTGGCGCAGCGTGTGGCAGGTGGCGTGCTTTGCGATGCCGGCGGCGCAGACGGCCTCCCTGACCGAGCGCTGGATGATTGTCTCGTGCATGTGATGTCGGCCCTCCTCGCCGGTCTCCGGGTTCCCCCAGCGGCGCTGCTGGGGGAAGACCCACTGCCAGCGCCACTCGGTCGGCGCGCCGGGGTACTTGCGGGCCAGGGCGTCGGGGAGCGGCACTTGGCCCCAGCCCTCGTCAAGGTCGCGCTGGTGAAGTGCCTGGGCGCGGGTGAGCTGTGCCGTGAGGGCGGGCTTCAGCGAGCGCGGCAGCATGGTGACCCGGTCTTTGCCGCCCTTGCCGTCGCGCACCAGGATCTCCGCGCGCTGCGGCTCCAGGTCGAGCACGCGCAAGCGCAGGCACTCCATCAGGCGCAGCCCCGAGCCGTACATGAGCGATGCCATGAGCCACCTGTCGCCGCCGAGCTCGGCGAGTAGCGCCTTCACCTCGCTCCGTGTGAGCACTACCGGCAGGCGCCGGGGCTTGCTGGCGCGGACCAGATCGCCGAGCTCGCCGACCTTGCGGCCGATGACGCGACGGTAGAGGAAGAGTAGCGCGGAGAGGGCCTGTGTCTGGGTCGTGGCGCTGACGTGCTCGTGCACGGCGAGGTGCGTGACGAAGGCGTTGATCTCGGGCGCGCCCATATCTGCGGGGTGGCGCAAGCCGTGGAAGCGGACGTAGCGCTCCACCCAGAGGCAGTAGGCTTGCTCGGTACGGCGGCTGTAGTGGCGCGCGCGAAGTTCCGTGCGCACCTGGTCCAGCAACTGGGACACTGTGACCTCCGGTGGCTGTGGGTGCGTCCAGTGTGGACCATGCGCCCGGGAGTTCAACGGGTGACGGGCAACGTCACCCGGTCCCGCCGAGGCCGGTGCTATCCTCTGACCATGGACCCGAAGCCGCGCCTCAATCACCGGATCTACCTCGCGGCCCTTCGCCGCATGACTCCGGAGCAGCGACTGCTCAAGGCGTTCGAGCTCACCGAGCAGTCACACGAGCTGCTCCGCGTCGGAGTGCGATTGCGGTTCCCCGGTGCTGGGCCGGAGGAGCAACAGCGCATCTACCTGGGCCAGCTTGAGCGGTGTCGGAACAGGCCCTCCTAGCGCGCGTCGTCGCGGCGCTCGCGGCCGCCGACGTGCCGTACATGGTCACTGGCTCCCTCGTCTCGAGTCTCCAAGGAGTGCCGCGCGCCAGCCACGACGTAGACTTGGTGATTGACGCGCGATCCGCGGACGCGCAACGCATCGCGGAGTCGCTGGCTGCACCCGACCTGTACGTCGACCCGCGTACCGTGGCGGATGCCGTGGCGCGACGGACGATGTTCAACGTGATCGACTCATCGACGGGCGACAACGCCGACTTCTGGGTGCTCAAGGACGAGCCCTACGACCGGGAGCGGTTCGCTCGGCGAGTCCACGTGCATGCGCTCGGCCTCGACCTTGCCGTGTCCTCCCCCGAAGACACGATCCTGATGAAGCTCCGCTGGGCGGCTCAGGCCGGCGGCAGCCAGAAGCAGACCGACGACGTGCTCGGGGTCTACGAGTTCCAAGGCGACGCCCTGGATCACGGCTACCTCGATGACTGGGCTGCGCGCCTCGGCGTTACCTCGGATCTGGCGGCCATCAGGGAGAGAGCGAGCGCCGGCGGATGACCCCGGTACCGGCGCCGGATCAAAACTCCGGCGGGAGCTGCTTCATCTGTGCCGCGGTGAAGACCGGGCCGTCCTTGCAGACGTAGACGGGTCCGATGTTGCAGCGGCCGCACTTGCCGAGGCCGCACTTCATGCGGTTCTCGAGCGTGGTGAAGACGGCGTCGTCGGTGAAGCCGAGCTTCTCCAGCACGGGCAGGGTCAGCTTGACCACGATCGGCGGGCCGCAGACGACGGCGACCGCATTGTCCGCCTTGGGCGCCGTCTTCTCGACGACCGGCGTGACGTAGCCGACCTCGCCGGTCCAGTCCGGGGTGTCGCCGCCGGGGTCGACGGTGGTGACCATCTTGACGTCCGTGCGCGAGCCCCATTCCTCCAGCTCGCGCTTGTACACCAGGTCGTCCACCGAGCGGGCGCCGTAGACGATGGTCACGTCGCCGAACTCGTCGCGCCGGTCCAGGACGTTCCAGATCACGCAGCGGACCGGCGCCAGGCCGATGCCGCCGGCGACGAAGAGGACGTCCTTGCCCTTCCAGTCGTCCACCGGGAACCAGTTGCCGTAGGGGCCGCGGAAGCCGACGGTGTCGCCGACGTTCGCCTCGCGCAGCTCGGTGGTCACCTTGCCGATGGCCTTGAAGCTGCACTCGATGTAGCCCTCGCGGGTCGGCGAGCTGGCGATGCAGAAGGTGCTCTCGCCGGCGCCGAACACGCTGTACTCGCCGAACTGGCCGGCCTTGAAGACGAAGTCTTTGCGCAGCGCCGCGTCCTGGAACTCCAGGCGCAGGGTGCGCGTGTCGGCGGTCTCGTCGGTCACCTCGGTGACCGTGGTGAGGAGCGGCTGGTAGATGTTCACGATGCCGCCTCCTCGGGCTCGGCGGCAGCTGGCTCGGCGTCCCGCGGGCGGCGGGCGGCGATGTCTATGGCCTGCAAGATCTCGACGAGGTCCTGGCCCGCGTGGCAGACGCGCGTGCAGCGGCCGCAGCCGGTGCACAGCACCTCACCGAACTTGAGCGGGTAGATGGCGAACTTGTGGTTGATGCGCTGGCGGTAGCGCACGTGCTGGTCGTCGCGCGGGTTGTGGCCGCTGGCGTGCAGCGTGAAGGTCGGCGCCTGGCAGGTGTCCCAGCAGCGGCGCCGGGTCCCGCGGCCCACGCCCTCCTGCTCGTCGACGATGTCGAAGCAGTGGCAGGTGGGGCACACGCTGGTGCAGGCGCCGCAGCCGTTGCAGCGGATCGCCAGCTGGCTGAGCAGCGGGTCCTCGAAGTGCGTGTCGATCCAGTCGCGCACGGAGGCCGCGTCGATCTCGAGGTTGCCGGCCACGCGCTCGCGGGCGGCGGCCCGCTCGTCGTCGGCCTGGCGGCCGAGGGTGTCCGCGGCCACGTCGGCGTCGAAGCGCGCCTTGTGCGCGGCGGCCAGGGCGCGGCCCTTGTCGGTCGCCGGCTCGTACACGTAGCCGCCGTCGACCGGCGTGAGCAGGCCGTCGGCGCCCTTGACGTCGTCCGGCGCCGACCCGACGGCCGTGCAGAAGCAGCTGTCGTCGATCACGGGGCAGGCGAGGTTGACGATGGTGGTCGCCTCGCGACGGCCGTTCCAGAGCTCGTCCTTGTAGTCCCAGTTCATGACCTTGTCCACGACCTCGAGCGCGGCGGCGTCGCACGGCTTGGCCGCCAGCACCACGCGCGGACCGAACTCGGTCGGGACCTCGATGACCTCGGTGGTCGTCCCCCTCTGCTTCCAGCTGCAGAGCGCTTCGTGCTCGGGCAGGAAGTAGCCCTTGAGTGAGAGCTGCGGCAGGCCGCGGCTCAGGTCCAGGTCGTCGGCCGTGTCCAGAGAGCGGTAGTCGATGTCGACCAGCGAGTGGTCGAGCGTGCAGGCCGCGGCGGCTATGGCCGACGGCGACTGGCAGATGTCCGTGGCGACGGGCGCGACGACTTCCGTGCCCGCGCCGAGCAGGTCCGCGGCGAGGCCGCGGAGGTCCGCGTCGCTGATGAAGTATCGGTCGCTCACTTGATGAACTCCTGCTGGTCGTCGAGGCGGTAGTCGCCTATCGGCGCCGCGCTCTCGGGGTCGTCGCTGACCGTGTAGTCGTAGCGGTCGCGCACGATGTGCTGCAGCTTGCGGTTGAGCAGGCTGAGCGGGATGCCGACCGGGCAGAAGCGCTCGCACTCGCCGCAGTCCACACAGCGGCCGGCGAGGTGGATGGCGCGGGTGATGTTCCAGCTGAAGTTGCCGCGCGGGTGCGCCGACGACTCGATCCACTGCGGCTGCGTCTTCTCGACGATGCAGCGCTCGCAGATGCACAGCGGGCAGACCTGGCGGCAGGCGTAGCAGCGCACGCACTTGCTGAACTGGTCCGTCCAGAACGCCCAGCGCTCCTCGATGGGCTGGTCGTCGAGCGCGGCGACGCGCTCGTCGATGGTCATGACCGGCCGCGGGGGCTCCGGCTGCGGCTCGCCGACGAGGTGGTCCGTCAGCGTCGGCTCGCGGTTGTCGCAGCCGTAGCAGCGCGGCGCCACGTTCTCGGGCGTGAGGGCGAGGGCGGCGGGCGCCTCGTTCTCCTCGAGCACGCCGCCACAGCGCACGCCGATCAGGACGACGTCGTCGCGGCCCAGCTGCGCCTCGCGCAGCAGCCCCGCGACCGCCTTGACGTCGCAGCCTTTGACGACGAGCCCGATCTTGCCCAGCTCCGCGACGTGGTCG
This sequence comes from uncultured Thermoleophilia bacterium, assembly GCA_963696935.1. Classification (GTDB taxonomy): domain Bacteria; phylum Actinomycetota; class Thermoleophilia; order UBA2241; family UBA2241; genus CAIXSE01. Next base: position 7,438 of record CAVOMB010000087.1, read on the forward strand.
CGGCGCGGGTTCAGGTACGTCACCAGGTTGTGCACGCAGCGCGTGTCGAAGATGAGCTTGTCCGTCTGGGCCGGGTCGCTGACGAAGACCGGCCGGGCGCCTCTGCGCGCCTGCTCCCAGCCGATGATCACGCGCACGTCGCCGGCCTCGAGCAGCTCGCGGGCGATACGGCGCATGGCGTCGACGCCGGTGTACGTGAGGGCGGTGGCCACATCGGTCATGAGGCTACCTCCTCGCCGGCCTTCGAGACACCGTCCGCGCCGGATTGCGCGGCGGGCCACGGCTCCACGGCTTCGGGCGCCAGGGCCCGGTACGCTTCGTAGGGGCCGAGCTCGCGCACCTTGCTCACGGCCTCGTCCACCACGTCCTTCCACTTGGCGCCCTCGCTGGCGGAGACCCAGCTGAAGGTCATGCGCCCGGGGTCGACGCCGACGAACCCCATGATGTCGTGAAACACGGCGAACCGCCTCCGGGCGTGGTAGTTGCCCGAGGTGTAGTGGCAGTCGGCCGGGTGGCAGCCGCTGACGATGACGCCGTCGGCGCCGCGCTCGAACGCCTTGACGATGAACAGGGGGTCGATGCGCCCCGTGCAGGGCAGTCGGATGATGCGCACGTTGCTCGCCATATGCAGGCGGCTGGTGCCGGCGAGGTCGGCGCCGGTGTAGGTGCACCAGTTGCAGACGAAGGCGGTGATGCGCGGTTCGAAGTCTGTGTGTGCGTCGGAGACCGGTGCACCTCCGGCGCCCCGCTCGATAGTTTCGCTGCGTGGACTATTCACGGTACTCACTCCCACGCGCAGAGCGCGTTGATCTCGCTGAAGATCTGCTCGTCGGTGAACGTCTGCAGCTCGACGCTCTTGCTCAGGCACACCGCCTGGCAGGTGCCGCAGCCCTGGCAGACGCCCGGGTTCACGTAGGCCGTGTGACCGCAGACGTGGCCGTCCACGGTGCAGACCTCGCGCTGCTCGATGGCCCCGTAGGGACATACCAGCTCGCAGCGCATGCAGCCGATGCAGGTGTGCTCGTTGACGATGGCTACGGCCGGCTCGCGCTCCAGCTCGTCCGAGCTGAACAGGCCGAGCACCTTGGCGCTCGTCGCGCTCGCCATGGCCACCGCGTCCGGGATGTCACGCGGCGACTGGCAGGCGCCGGCGACGAACACGCCGGCGGTGTTGGTCTCTACAGGGCGCAGCTTGGGGTGCGCCTCGTTGATGAACCCATCGGTGTCGACGCTGACGCTGAGCTTCTGGGCCAGCTCCTTGACGCCGTCGTTGGGGCGCATGGCCGTGGCCAGCACCACCATGTCGGCGTCGATGACGACCTGCTCGCCGCTCAGCGTGTCGAAGCCCCAGACCTTGACTTTGTCGCCGTCGCGGAAGATACGGCTGACGCGGCCGCGGATGTACTCCGCATCGTCCTCTTCGATGGCGCGCCGGCTGAACTCGTCGTAGCCCTTGCCGGCGGCGCGGATGTCCATGTAGAACGCGATGGCCCGGCCGTCGTGCACCTTGTGCTTGTAGAGCATGGCGTGCTTGGCGTTGTACATGCAGCAGATCTTCGAGCAGTAGCTCATGCCCTTCTCGGGGTCGCGGGAGCCGACGCAGTGGACGAAGACGACCGTCTTCGGCTCCTTGCCGTCGGACGGCCTGAGGATCGCGCCCGCGGTCGGCCCGCTGGCCGAGGCCAGGCGCTCGAACTGCAGGCCGTCGATCACGTCCGGCACCTCGCCGTAGCCGTACTCGCCGTAGCCCTTGAGCCCCTCGGGCTGCTCGCTGCCGATCGTCGTACAGCTCGAAGCCGGTGGCGACCACGATCGCCCCGACCTCCTCGTCGACGAAGCTCGTCCTCGGTGTCGTAGTCGATCGCGCCCTTGAGGCACGCCTCTTTGCACTTGCCGCAAGCGTCCTTGGCGAGGCCCTTGCGGCGGCCCTTGAAGAGTGTGCAGTTCCGCCGGTCGAGCACCGGCTGTTGGGCACCGCCTGCGGGAAGGGCACGTAGATGGCCGTCCGCTTGCCGAGCCCGGCCTCGAACTCGCTGGGGATCTTCTTGCTGGGGCAGACAGCCGAAGCAGTCGCCGCAGCCGTTGCAGAGGTCCTGGTCGACGCTAGCGCGCCTTCTTGCGCACCGTGACCTCGAAGTTGCCGATGTAGCCGTCGACCTTCTCGACCTCGCTCCAGGTGTGGAGCGTGATGTTGGGGTGCTGGTACGCCTCGACCATCCGCGGGGTGAGGATGCACTGCGAGCAGTCCAGCGTGGGGAAGGTCTCGCTGAGCTGGCTCATGTGGCCGCCGATAGAGGCCTCCTTCTCGACGAGGATGACCTCGTGCCCGCCGTCGGCGATGTCGAGTGCCGCCTGGATGCCGGCGATGCCGCCGCCGATGACCATGGCGCGCTTGGTGACCGGGATCTGATCGTCTCCAGCGGCGGTTGTGCTTGACCTTCTCGACGATGGTGCGGCCGATGTCGATGGCCTTGGCGGTCGCCTCGTCCTTGTCCTCGTGGATCCAGGAGCAGTGCTCGCGGATGTTGGCCATCTCGCACAGGAACGGGTTGAGGCCGGCCTGGTCGGCGGCGCGACGGAAGGTCTTCTCGTGCATGTGCGGCGAGCAGGCGGCGATGACCACGCCGGTGAGGTCGATTCTCCTCGATCGCCTTCTTGACCAGGGCCTGGCCCGGGGTCCGAGCACATGTACTTGTAGTCCTCGGCGACGGCGACGCCCGGGTGGTCCTTGAGCGTCTCGGCGACCCTGGCGACAGTCGACGGTGCGGCCGATGTTCTCGCCGCAGTGGCAGACGAAGACGCCGATGCGGCTCATGCGTCACCCCCCGCGTCGGGTGCGGTGTCGGCCGGAGCGGCTGCGCCGCCGGCCTCCGCCGGCTTGGCCTTCATGGCCTCGGCGCGCTTGGCGGCGCGGGCGGCCGCCCTGGCCTCGGCCTCCGCCTGCAGGTGCTTCTCCTCCTCGACGCGCACGGCGGCGCGGGCGACGAGGTCCTTGATGAGCGGCTCGGTGGCGACGAAGTGACGGCCGAGCCCGAGCTTCTCGGCCGGCAGGCCCAGGGCGAGGCCCACGACCTGCGTGATGAAGAGGATCGGCAGCGGCTGCTCGCCGCGCGTCGTCATCGCCTTCTGGCGCAGGTCCAGGTTGCTGTGGCAGAGCGGGCAGGCGACCACGATGGCCTCTGCGCCGTTGCGCCGCGCGTCCTCGACGATGGAGCGGCCCAGCCGCACGACGGACTTGGTGCGGCTGACGCTGAAGGCGCCGCCGCAGCACTCGACCTTCATGTTCCAGTCGACGTCGTCGGCGCCGCAGGCGTTGAGGATGTCGTCCATCTGCATGGGCTGCTCGGGGTCGTCCGTGCCGGCGAGCTCCGGCGGGCGGACGAGCAGGCAACCGTAGTAGGCGGCCAGCTTGACGCCCTCGAACGGGTTGGGGCCGGCGAGCGAGGCGGCCACCTTCTTCTCGATGAGCGCGCCGTGCTCGTGGAGCAGCTGCACGGCGTTGAACACCTCGACGGTGTTGGCGAACGGGCGTCCCAGGATCTCGGGCATGCGCTCGGCGAGGCCGTCCTCTTCCGCGACCGCCACGCGGGCCGAGGCAAGCCGGTTGTAGCAGGCGGCGCAGGGCGCCAGCACGCGGTCGAACCCCTGCTCCTCGACGAGCGCCAGGTTGCGGGCCGGCAGGGCAACGCCGAGCAGGTGGTCGGTGGTGTGGCCGCTGCTCGCGCCGCAGCAGTTCCAGTCCGGGATCTCGGCCACGGGGATGCCGAGCGCCTCGACGACCGCCCGCAGGCTCTCGTCGAACTCGGGCGAGGTGCCGTGCAGCGAGCAGCCGGGGTAGTAGGCGACGCCGCGGGGGGTCTTCTGCGGCGCGGCGTCCTCCGTCCCGGCCGGTGCGGTGTTCTCCGCCACCGTGCGGAGCGGTGCTTCTTCGACGCCCCGCTCGATAGCGACGCTACGCGGGCTATTCATGGCGTCACTCCGCACTGCTCGAAGATGCGCTTGATCTCGTTGACGCCGTTGATCTTGTCGGCGCGGATGTTCAGCTTGCCGCGCGCGAACATGCCGGGCGCGTTGGTGACGTCCTTCATCAGGTCGCCGGTCTTGAGCTTGTAGTCCATGACGAGGCCCATCTCGTGCAGCCGTCCGTTGGAGCGGATCTGCTCAAGGAAGGCCTTGTGGAAGGCGCCGATGTTGCGCGGCATACGCGCCTGGCCCGACTCGATGGCGATCTCGCGGACGGCGTCGATGACGCGCGCCGGGTCGCAACCGTTGGGGCAGCGGGCGCTGCAGGTCTCGCAGGTGAGGCACAGCCAGATCGACTCGTCCTGTAGGGCCCGCTCGCGCGAGCCGTACATGACCCGGCGCATCACCTGATGGGGCCGCAGGTCGGATTCCGAGGCCATGGGGCAACCCGCGGAGCACTTGCCGCACTGGTAACAGGTCGCGGGATTGACGCCCGTCGCAGCCTCGATCTCGGCGGCGAGGATGGGGGTACTGCTCGTCATCGTGGCGACCGGTCCTTCCGGCAGGAGCGGGTGGCCCGGGCGAGCCACCAGCCACAGCCCATCGTGCTGAAGAGGTAAGTATAGATGCTGCTAAACACCGTCGCTTGAGTATAGGAGCACAAGAGAAAGCGGGCAAGCGGAGTCTTGTATGCGGACGGCGAAGCATCGAGTCGCGCGCGCGAGCGTAGTCCGTATGCGCGCGTCATCACGGCGGGCTGGGCGACGTGTGCAGTGGCTCCTTGGCTCCGGGGGCCCATGCCGGAGACAGGGCGTTCTTCGCCAGCGGGTCCGAGTCGCCGCCGGTCGCCGGCATCAGATAGATCGTGCCGGTCTCGTACTGCTTCTGGTCGTACTCGGCCCAGGCGATGGTCGAGCCGTCCGGTGACCACGCCAAGTCCTGGACCGAGGTGTTCGGGTACCGAGCGATGACGGTCGGGTCCTCGCCGGACTTCGTGTCGAACAGCCAGAAGCTGACGGGCTGGTTGCCGGACGACGAGAGCGGCTGACCCGTGAACACGACCTTGGTCCCCTCCGGGTCCCAGGTGTAGCCGGCCGGCATCATCGCCGCCTTGGCGGGCATGAGCACGGTGCCGTCGGTGCCGATGACGGTGTAGCTGGTGCCGACGTCGCTGCCGGCGCGGCGGTAGATGATCGCCTCGCCGCTCGGCGAGATCAGCGGGTCGTCGAAGGCCCGCGCGTTGACGTCGAACAGGGCCGTGTTCTTGCCGAGCGTGGTCGCCTGGCCCGAGGGGCGGTCGAGCACCTCCAGCCGCTCGAGCGCGCTCGCCATCCCGTACTTGTCCGTCTTCTGGCCGGTGTAGGTGACGAAGGTGATCTTGCCGCCGTCGCGCGACGCGCTGACCGACACGCCCCGCAGCGCGACGCCGCCGGAGCCGGCGAGCGGAGAGAACTTGCCGTTGATGGTGTCGTAGATGAGGAGGTCGGCGTCCTGGCCGGTGGACTTAGGCGTCTCCGTGTACCCGGCCACGAGAAGCTCCGCCGGGGAGAGCCACGCGATGCTGTCCACAGCGACGAGCTCGGGGGTGTTCGCCGTCGCCTCCTTGGCGTCGCCCGTCTCGGTGTCGAACAGCCACAGTCCGCTGTCGCGGTAGGTGCCGGCGACGCAGGCGAGCCACTTGCCGTCCGGCGAGTAGGCGATCTGCCGGATCTGCTGCCTGGCGAACCTGGTGACCGGCTGCACGGTGCCGTCGCTCAGGATCGCCGCCAAGCGGTCGGCCCGGACGCCGACGGCGCCGGCCAGGTACTCGCCGAGACCGGGTGACGGCGATGTCTCGACGATCGCGGCGGCGGCCGGCGTCTGCGACTGCTTTGCGTCGTCACCGCTCCCGCCTCTCGGGATGAACGCGAACGCCATGACGGCGACCAGCGCGACGATGGCGATGGCGACCAGCGCGACGAGCCAGCGCGGAGCCGGCTTGCCCTTGCGCGGCGGCTCCGCGGAAGGACCCTGCGGGCGCGGCGGCCCCGGCGCGGTCGGCTGCCCGAACGTGGACGGCTGACCGGGCGCGGCGGCCGGCGGGGTCACCGGCGTGCCGGACTGACCGGGCGCGGGTGGCGTGGCCGGTGGACGTGGAGGCGCGAGCGGCGCACCGCATTGCTGGCAGAAGCTCGCGTCGTCGTCGTTGGCGCGCCCGCAGGCGGCGCACGTCCTGGCCATTACCCCCTCCGAGACATCGGCCGAGCCGTTGGGCGAATGCTATCGGGTCAACGGCCCCGGCGACAGGGGCAATGCCGTATCCGGCCCGGCCGCGGCGCGGGACGCCGGCCGTGCCGAGTGAGACCGGCCGGGACCCTACGCCGCGTCGCCTTGGGCGTCTGCCGCCGCAGTCTCCGCGGCGTCCTCCGCGTGCTCCAGGGCCCGGCGCACCCGGCCGCTGCCCGCCAGCATGAGCGCGGCCGCGATGACAGCCAGTACGGCTCCGAACGCGAAGGTCGCCCACGAGCCGTAGGCGGTCCAGAGGACGCCGCCGACGGTGCTCGCGGCGAACGCCGCAAGACCGGTCGCGGTGTAGTACAGGCCCAGGGCCGAGGCGCGTTGGCCGGTCGGTATGGCGCGCCCGATGAGCGCCTTGCTCGTCCCCTCCGTGGCGGCGATGTACAGGCCGTAGACGGCGAAGAGCCCCGCGAGCGCGAGCACCGAGCTCGCGGCCGCGAAACCGACGTATACCAGGGCGAACACCGCGTAACCGGCGATGACCAAGGGGTACTGCCCCACGCGGTCGCTGAGACCGCCGAGGGGCAGCGACCCGGCGGCGTACACGATGTTGTAGAGCACGTAGAGCAGGGTCGCTCCGATCGCCGCGTGGAAGACCGAGCCGCCGACGAGGTCCCTGGCCCGGAGCAGCAGGAAAACGTCGCTCGAGTTGCCCACGGCGAAGACCAGCGACCCGGCGAGCAGCCAGCGGAACGCGGACGACCTGGGCAGGGAGAGCCGGAACGCCCGCTTCTGGGGCGCCTCGCGGTGCTCGCGGACGAGCAGCACGATGACGAGGACGCTCAGCAGCCCGGGGACGACGGCTATCGCGAAGATCCAGCGCAGCGGCACGTGGAACTCGAGCAGCACGACGGCGGCCAGGGGCCCGAGCACGGCGCCGAGCGTGTCCATGCTGCGGTGCAGCCCGAAGGCGAGGCCCTGCTGCCCGGGCTTGGTGTTCGCCGCGATGAGGTCGTCGCGCGGCGCCGTGCGCATGCCCTTGCCCAGCCTGTCGGTGGTGCGCCCGGCGAGGGCTACGCCCCATCCGGGCGCCAGCGCGATGACGAGCTTGCCGAGGCCGCCGAGGGTGTAGCCGCCGAGCACGAAGGGCTTGCGGCGGCCGCTGTAGTCGGCGGCCTGCCCGAACGGGTACTTGGTGATGCTCGCCGTCGCCTCGGCGATGCCCTCGATGAGGCCCAGCAGCGCCACCGGGGCGCCGAGCACCACGGTCACGAAGATCGGGAACAGCGGATAGACGATCTCCGAGCTCAAATCGGCGAGCATGCTGACCAGCCCGAGCCGGCGCACGTTCGGGTCGAGCGTCTTGAGGCGAGCGAGCCAGCCGTCGGGGCGTGAGCGTGCCATATGGGGAAGCCTACCCCCTTGCGATGCCGTAGCGTGACGGTCACCGATCGCTAGCAGACGAGCGGTACAAGAGGAGCATCCGTTCCCATCGACCATCGGAGAGTCCAGTGTCCCCGATCGACTATCTCTGCAGAGAGTGCGGCACGTCCTTCGAAGTCGGAGTCGGCTCCTTGCTGAGCGATGACTACCAGCCCGGCTGTCCCGCCTGCGAGAGCGAGCACGTCCAGACCGACTGGGACGCCGTCTCCTTGCGTTTCGGCGAGCTCGGCGACACCCCTGAGCCCAGGACCAGGGCCGCGCAGGCGCGGGATCGCGAAGAGCGTCGCCCGCGCCCCCTGGCGCGCGACCGCAGGTCGGCTCCTCTCCAGCCCCTGGGCCGATCTCCCGACCTCGCTCCTGGGGTCCTTATTCCCTAGCGGGCCGACTGGATGACGCCGAGGCCCTCCTCGCGTGCGGCCCGGCTGAGCTCCGGGTCGAACGATGAGAACACCACCGTCATCGGCGCCGCCGTGTCGGCGATCATGAGGGCAGCCGCGAGGTGTACCCGCTTCCGGACCCTGCAGGCGGCGCCGTCACGCGACCGCCGCGGCCCGGCGCTCGTCCGTCTCGATCACAAGTAGTCGCCCCAGTCCACGGTGAGCTTCTCGAGTGCGTCGCCGCGCGTCTTGCGCGACGGCTTGAGCCACCCCGGCCGTCTCGCGAGTTCCGAAGCCACCCCGCCGGTGGTGCAGACCATCCTCAGAGGGCTGAAGAAGTACGGGATGATGGTCGTCGACAACGGCGCCGACTGCTATGTGGGCGGGGCGCCGGGCTCGCGCTGGGACGACGAGGCGCTGCACGCGCTGCACGGCGTGACCGGCGGCGACTTCGAGGTGGTCGACTCGCGGCGCTGCAGACTGGCGCGTTCTTCGTGAGCCTGCCCGCGACGGCGAGTGCGCGCGAGGGTTCGGCGTGGACGAGCGCCGGCGGGTTCTTCGACGGGGCCGGCGCGATCTGGACGGCGACGGCGGACTACGCCGCCGGACGTGATCGTGCGCATCGTGGCGCCCAAGGTCGCCGGCGGGGCGGACGTGAGGGTCCGCTCCGGAGCCGGGTTCAGGCGGACCTGCACGTTCCGCGACCCCGGCGCGGACACCTGGAAGGGCTGGGTGAGCTACGGCGACGGGACGGCGCGGCAGGCGCTGCGCCTCCGCGCCGACAAGAGCTTCACACTCTCACACCGGTTCTCGGGTCGTCGCGGCCGCCGGTATACCGTCACGTTGTGCGTGACGGACGACGACGGCCGCGACGTCGACCGCTTCCGGGTGACGGCGCGCTGATTCTCAGAACGCGCCGGGTCCGATGTACGCGTTGAGGCCCGAGCCGGCCTCTTCATAGATGCCCCAGACCTTCTTCACCGGCGTGAGGTTCTTCCAGTAGCCCTTGCTGCCCTTGGGCGTGATGAGGATGTCGCCGGGGCCGGCGATGTGGACCTCGCCCTCGTCGTCGGTGACTTCCACCTGGCCCTCGATGATGTAGTCGACCTCGTGATAGGGGCGCTCGAAGTGCCGGCGTTGCACGTCCCGCTTCCAGAGCCCGAAGCTGAACCTGTCGTCCACCGACATGGCCACGTTGCACTCCTGACCGGGGGGATCCGTTTCGTCCGGGTTGGTGATGGCCTCTTCCCAGATCATCTCGTCGGCCTCGATGACGCGGATCTTGCTGTCGCTCAAGTCGCCCATGCGTCCTCCTGGTGGTCGGCGGCGTCATAGTATTGCGGCGTCGCTTCGGCGCCGCCATCGTATACCTCGCGGCGCAGCGGCTGTCCGTCGACGGAGGAGGCCGGCGGTGGAACTGCAGTCCGCGCTCGAGGAGCGCGTCGTCCAGTCGGTGCGCGACGCGAAGGACGAGCTCGTCGAGCTCACGGCGAAGCTCGTCGCCCTGGACACGACGGCGCGCCGCCCAGGCGACCCGGCGCGCGACGAGGACAGGCTGCAGCGGCTGCTCGCCGCGCACCTCACGGTGCTGGGCGCTGAGGCGGACCTCTGGGAGCCGGAGCCGACCGGTGAGGGAACCCGGTTCCTGCCGGCCGGCCTCGACTTCAAGGGCCGGCCCCAGCTCGCGGCCGTCCTGCGCGGCTCCGGCGGCGGCCCCAGCATCCTGCTCAACGGCCACATCGACGCAGTGGACGTCGAGCCGCGCGACAAGTGGACGAGCGACCCGTTCGTGCTCACCGAGCGCGACGGCCACCTGTACGGCCGCGGCTCGAACGACATGAAGGGCGGGATCGTCGCCCTGGAGACGTTGCACCGCCACGGCGTCCGCCTGGCCGGCGACGTCGTCTTCTGCACGAACACCGACGAGGAGTCGTCGGGCGCCGGCGGCTTCCGCTGCGTGCGCACGGCGTCAAGGCCGACGCCGGCATCTGCGCCGAGCCGACGGCCTTCGACGCCTGGGTCAGCTGCCGCGGCACCGTGACACCGACCATCACTGTAGCCGGCCGCGCCGGCCACGCCGAGATGCCGCAGCCGGACTGGCGTGAGGGCGGCGCCGTCAACGCCATCGAGAAGCTCGTCAGGGTGATCGACGGGATGGGCGCGCTCCGCGAAGAGTGGAGGGCGCGCCCCGACCACGTCCACCCGCTGCTCGCGCCGGGCGACATCGTCCCGACGGTGGTGAAGGGAGGCACATGGATGGTGACCATCCCGGACTCGTGCACTGTCACCGCCGACTGCACCTACCTACCCGGGCACGTCGACGCCGAGGGTTCGGGCAGGACGGTCGAGGCGGAGATCGTCGACCGCATCACGCAGGCCGTGGCCGGCGACCCCTGGTTCGCGGAGCACCCGTTGCAGTTCGTGTGGTCGGACGACGTCGTGCCCGCGGAGATACCCTCTGACCACCCGCTGGTGACGACGGCGCTCGGCGCAGCCGCCGCGCTCGGCCACCAGGGCAAGCCGGCCGGCCTGAACAGCTGGCACGACGCCGCGACGTTCACACGCGGCGGCACGCCGACCTTCAGCTTCGGTCCGCCCGGCATCGAGACGGCGCACGCGGTCGACGAGCGGATCCCGGTGGGTGGGCTCGTCGACTTCAGCGCTGCCGCCGCGCTCACCGTTCTGCGCTGGTGCGGAGTGGCGTGAAGGGGGCTGCGATGATCGTCCACATGTCCATCCGCACGGCGAAGCCGGGCAGAGAGAAGGACCTCATCGCCTCCATGCACCGGTTCGGCGCCGCCAGCGCCGGGTGGCTGGGGTTCGTCGACGCGAAGACGCTGCGCGACCAGCGCACCGGTCGCCCTGGTCGGCATGGCGTGCTGGGAGGACAGGGAGTTGCGTAGTCGGCGCCGGGGTCTCCATCCGCGAGCACCTGCCGGTCCGACATACTTTACGCTATATTATCCACTCTTGATAATCCTTGGTAACGTACGTAAAGTTTCCCTATGGACCCTCGCGAGAATCCTTACACCCCGAACGGCGGCGCGCGTCCTCCCCTGCTCGCCGGTCGCGACGACGAGATGGCCGCGTTCGACCTTCTCCTGTCGCGGCTGTCTCGCGGACGGACTGAGCAGTCGATGATCATCACCGGACTCCGGGGCGTGGGCAAGACCGTCCTCCTTGGAGAGTTCCGGACGATGGCAGAGGCGGCCGGGTGGGTCGCAGTCGAGGCGGAGATCACCCGCGAAACCGCTTTCGCCCAGCGCATGGCGCTGCTCGCGCGGCGGGCGCTGCTGCAGGTGGCGCCACGCGCCCGCTGGCGGGAGAGGGCCCGCCGCGCGGCGGGAGTGCTGCGCTCCTTCAGCCTGACGATCTCGGCGGATGGAGCCTGGACGGCCGGTCTGGACCTGGACCCGGTGGAGGGCGAGGGCGACAGCGGTCTTCTGGCCGACGATCTGACCGATGTCTTCGTCGCCCTGGGTGACGCGGCTCGCGAGCACGAGACCGGGGTCGTGTTCCTTCTGGACGAGATGCAGTTCCTCGCGGCAGCGGAGCTCGAAGTCGCTCATCGCGGCTCTTCACAAGACCGTTCAGAGAGCGCTGCCGATCACGTTGGCCGGCGCGGGTCTTCCCCTCATCCCCAGGCTGGCTGGGGAGGCGAAGTCCTACGCGGAGCGCCTGTTCACGTTTCCCGTCATCGGGCCCCTGCCTGATCCCGAGGCGCTGGAGGCGCTGGTGGAGCCGGCCGCGAAGGCCGGTGCGAACTACGAGCCGGCGGCCGCGGCGGAGATCGTCGTCTACGCCGAGGGTTACCCATACTTCATCCAGGAGTATGGGAAGGTCGCCTGGGACGCTGCTGCCGACACCTGCATCGATCTCGACACAGTCGCGTCAGTCCGCGGCCTCGTGGAGGCGAAGCTCGATGCGGGCTTCTTCCGCGTTCGCGCGGAGCGTGCGGCCCGACACGAACTGAGGTATTTGAGAGCGATGGCGGGCCTCGGGCCGGACCCGCACAAGGCGAGCGCGGTCGCGGCCGCGCTCGATTCGACATCGGCGCGGCTCGCGCCTACACGCTCGCGCCTGATCGAAAAGGGACTCCTCTACACGCCCGGATACGGGCTTGCCGCGTTCACCGTGCCCCAGTTCGACCGCTACCTGCTGCGCAACTACATGGGCGCCGGCGACGGTCGAGCATCCATGTAGCCGCGGGTGGTCGCGAGCGCACGGGGGCTCACGGGGCAGTTAGCGTGTGCACCAGCCGCACTCGCTGCAGGCGCTGAGCCAACCGTGGCCGGTCCCTGCGGTGACTCGATGTATCCTGCGGAGGTAGCAGTCGCCCGGTCGTCGGGGGCGGGATCTGGGGGGTCACCGTGGAGAGTCGGGCCGGCAGGGCCGCTGAGGCCGGCGGCGTGGGCGTGGCCACCCCGGGCTCGCCGCCGGATCCGCCGGTCCCGGAGAAGCGCCGCGGCCTGCTCGCCGACTCGGCGCTCCTCAGTGTCGCCGTCATCTGGGGCCTGAACTTCGTCGTCATCAAGGACGCGATCGCCGACACCGGCCCCATGACCTACCTGCTGTGGCGGCACATCGCCGCGGCCGTCATGCTCGCCGTGGTCATGCCGCGCACGGTCCGCGAGACTACGCGCCGCGACTGGCTCTACGGCGCGGTGCTCGGCCTGTTCCTCTTCATCGCCTTCGTCACCCAGACCATCGGCCTGCAGTGGACCACGCCTGGCAAGAGCGGCTTCATCACCAGCCTGTACATCGTCATGGTGCCGTTCCTGTACTGGATCGTCGCGCGCCGCTCGCCCGGCTGGACGCAGATCGGCGGCGCGGTGCTCGCCACGGTAGGCCTCGGCCTGCTCAGCTTCCGCGGCGGCTTCGGGATGTCCAAGGGCGACCTGCTGACGCTGATCGGCGCGCTCGGGTTCGCCGCGCAGATCGCGGCCACCGGGTTCTTCGCGCCGAAGACCAAGCCCGCGGTGCTGGCGCTCACGCAGATCGTCGCAGCCGCCGTGCTGTTCATCGTCATCACGCCGTTTGTGGAGCACATCACCTGGGACTTCGGCCGGCAGGGCTGGGCCGCGATCATGTGGACGGCTCTGTCGGGCACCGTGTTCGGCTTCATGGTGCAGGCGTGGGCGCAGAAGTCGACGACGTCCACGCGGGCCGCGGTCATCCTCGGCCTCGAGGGACTGTTCGCGGCCGGCTTCGGCCTCATCTTCGGCATGGACGTGCTGAACTGGCGCTTCGCGGCCGGCGCGGCGCTGATCCTCGCCGGCGTGATCGTCATCGAGACGCTACCGGGCCGGCGCGACGCGCCCAATCCGGCCGCCATCCTCCCGCGCGCGGACTGACCGGCGACGGCCTCGCCACGGTTGCGCCGCTGCAGCGCCGCCGGAGCGAGCCTGGCTCTTCCCCTCGGGCGGTCCGGCGGGTACGCTTGGAGCGCAAGGCTGGACCACACGAGGGTCGGAGACCGCGTGGACTGGGACTGGGATGACTCGCCGCTGCAAGACACGCCTGGGGCGGCGCCGCGCGACGGCCGCCGGCCGCCGGAAGAGCCTCTACCGAGCGACAACGTCGGCTCCTCCACGTTCGCCGACGCCATCGAGCACTTCGGCCGGTCGGCATCGGCCTCGGATGACGACGAGCGCACCCAGCTCATCAACATGCCTCCGGAGTCCGGCGCGGTGCCACCCGGCGGCCCTCCGTCTTCTCGCAGCGACGTCGAGCCGGCCATGCCGGGGGCTATCGAGCGTGTCCGCCGCGGGACGCCGGCGAGTGCGCCGGGCGCGTCCTCCATAGACTTGGGGCCGGCGGCCGAGCGGCGGCCACGGCCGCCGCGTGACCGCGCCGCCGCGCGGGCGCGCCGCCGCAAGCAGATCCGGCGGCGGCGGCTCGTCGCGCTGGCGGTCCTCATCGCGATCGTCGTCGTGATCATGGTCCTCATCGTCCGCGGCTGCGGCGGGTCCGGCGCCGCCGGCTCGGCCGTGGTCATCGGCGCGTTCTTCATCGACCGACGTCTTCTGGTGGCCGCGGGGCGACCTTGAGGCCGACCAGGCTGCCGGCCGCGCTGGCGCTCGTGACCGCGTTTGCCGCCCTCTGCGTCGTCGTGGCGGCGCTCCCCGGCTGCGGCGAGGACACTCCGGCGGACTCCCAGACGCAGCAGTCCGGGCCGCCCCCTTCACCCGCTCCCGGCGTCCTCGTCTGGGCCGTGGGGGAGCAGGGAGACATCCTCGCGACGCGAGACGGCGGGGCGCAGTGGACCCGGCTGTCGTTCTTCCTCCACGAGAGAGGCGTCGACATCGACTTCTCCGACGCCACCACGGGCTGGCTGGCCACCGACGCGGGAACGGTCTTGCGCAGTGCGGACGGCGGCAAGACCTGGAAGATCTCCAAGGTGTTCTCGCAGCAGGTCAAGGCGCTCGCCGCCGGAGACGCTGACCACGCCTGGGTCGTCTGCAACGCGACGGGTGCGGCCGGCGAGCCGACCGGCGCCTGCGTGTTCCGCACGTCGGACGCCGGCGCGACCTGGGAGCGCACGGGCTTCGGCGACGCGCAACTCGCGGACGTGAGCTTCGCCGACGTGAGACACGGCGTGCTGGTCGCTCTGGACCGGATCTGGACGACCCGTGACGGCGGAGAGACCTGGGCTCTGCGCCGCAGCATCCCCATGACGGTACTCGAGCGCGTGGCGATCGGCGACGTCCGGCACGCCTGGGTCGTGGGATGGGGCACGCAGAAGGGAGAGTGCCTCGTCTTCGCCACGAGCGACGGAGGACGCACCTGGGTGCGGCGGAAGCTCGAGGCGCCCGGGGCCACCTCCGACGTCCAGCCGGGCGGGATCGCCTGCTTCGGCTCCGACCATGTCTGGGTGACCATCAAGTCCGGCGCCTTTGCGAGCACAGACGGCGGCCGGACGTCGGAACTGAGGCCGGTGGGGTCGGAGCCGCTGGCCATCACCGCGGCCGACGCCGAGCACCTGGTGGCGACGGCGACGACGGCTCTGCCCATGCGTGTGTCCGCCGACGGCGGCGCGACGTGGCGGTCCGCCGCCGTGACGCCGACTCGGGAGCTCGTGGCCGCCGATGCTCTCGCGGCGCCGGCGGCTCAATAGCCGCCGGCTGTTCCGCAAGCGCCGCCACGCTCCGGCCGGCGGCACCCTCGCCGGACGCGACCGGTCCCCGGCTGCGGACGGCCGTCAGATAGGATGGCGGCGATGGCGACGCCGACCGGCAGCACGCACACCTCGCGCCGCAGGGCGCTCGTCGCCGACGTGCTGCTCTTCAGCGTCGCCATCTTCTGGGGCAGCAACTTCGTCTTCATCAAGGATGTCGTCGAGCGGACCACGGAGCTCGCCGCCGGCAGCATCGTCGCCGGCACCATGCTCTACCTCGTGCTCCGCTACGTGGTCGCCACGGGCATCTTCGCCGCGCTGCAGCCGCGCAGCTGGCTCGGCTCGTCGCGCGGCGACTGGGCACGGGGCGGTCTGCTCGGCGTCTTCTACCTGACCGCCCTCATCCTCCAGACCGTCGGTCTGCAGCGGACCTCGCCTGGCGTCAGCGGCTTCATCACCGGGATGAGTGTCGCCATGGTCCCCTTCCTGTACTGGTTCGCCGCGCGCCGCTCGCCGGGCCGCTGGCAGATCGTCGGCGCCATCGTCGCCTTCGTCGGCCTCGCCGCGCTCAGCCTGCAGGGCGACTTCTCCATCCGCTGGGGCGACGCCATCACGCTGCTCGGCACGCTGTTCTACGCGCTGCACATCATGACCACGGGCTTCTTCGCGTCGAAGGTGAAGCCCACCACGCTCGCGCTCACGCAAATGGCCGTCTCCACGCTGATCCTGGTCGTCGTGACGCCGTTCATCGTGCACATCACGCTCGACCTGCCCTGGCAGGTGTGGGCCGCAGTGGTGTGGACGGCGCTGAGCGGGACCATCTACGCGTTCTTCATCCAGAGTTGGGCGCAGCGCTACACGACATCCACGCACGCCGCCATCCTGCTCGGGTTCGAGAGCGTGTTCGCGGCCATAGCCGGCATCATCGCAGGCATGGACTCGGTGACGTGGCGGCTGCTGGTCGGCGGCTCGCTGATGCTCACCGGCGTGTTCATCGTCGAGGTGCTGCCGGGGAGCAAGCAGATCGTGGACGAGATCAAGGCAGAAGAAGGGCCGGCGCAGTGAGCGTAGACGTGACCCACAGTCGCGGACCGGCCGCCGGTTGCAGCGGAGCCGACCTGGCCGGCGCCTTCCTCGACTGGCAGCAGGGAGTCTCGGCGAACGACCGCGTGAACCGCATGACTCTACGAGCTCCTGCCGCATGCACTCCGCGACCCGGAGGTCCGGGCACGCTTCGCCGAGGAGTATCGCGTCTACCGCCGGGTCGACGGCGAGTGCCTGAGCGGCGCGCCGCGAGAGCTGAGCGAGCAGGAGTTTGAGGCGCTCGTGGCCGTGAGCATCGCGGTGGTCGAGGGCTTGGGCATCCAGCGAGTCCCCGGCTCGGAGGGGTTCGACCACGTCGTCGCCCGGCGTATGTGGCGCCGGGTCGCCGCGTCAGCGCGTGACGCGTCGCAGGATGTGCCGCTCGCTGCCGTCCGGCCGTGCGAGCAGCAGGACGTCCGCTCCCTCGTCGTAGGCGACACGCCAAACGACGTCCTGCGTGTTCTCCCCCCAGATGACGATGGCATTGCCCTGGAGTCGCGCAGGGAACGGCGCCTTGGAGGAGACCGGGAGCGTGACCGTGTACTGCGGCACGTCGTCCTTATCGCCGGCGGCGGTCACAGTCATGCGCACAGGGTGGGCGGTCGTCTGCTCCTGCCACGTGCCGACCGCCTGGGTGGCGATGGCGGGCTCCGAGTCGAACGGCCGCCACACGAGAAGCACCGCTGCGGCCACGACGGCCACCGCGATCGCCGCGATCACGATCGTCCACGCCCTGCCCGACATCGTGCTCTCCTCGCCGCCCTGGCGGGTCTGCGCCGCCGTGACCCGATGCTAGCACCCGTCAAGGCAAAGGCGGCCGCGGGACCCCGTCACAGAGGTCCCGCGGCCGCCCCGGCTCACTTCGCCCGGCTCCGCGGCCGGCTCGGGCTCGAGCCGGCTACTCCTCTTCCCGGCGCGCCTTCCCGAACATCCGCGTGAGGGCGAACATGATGACGACGAGGAGGATCACGCCGCCCAGCCCGATGCCCAGCCACTTCCAGTTGACGAGCGGCTTCTTCTCCGCCGCCGCCGCGACCTTGGGCGCGACGAACCGGTACGTGTCGATGTTGTTGTAGTTGTAGATGACCGAGCCCTGCTGTCCGCCCGGCGCCTGGGTCGGCGAATGCACCCAGCCCTGCCACTTGTCGGTGTTGAACGCCTCGAGCTGGTACGGGTACGCCATGATCGCGTAGGCGGCGCCCTTGTAGAAGATCTGCTGCATCTGCTGGACGATGGGGATGCGCTTCGTCTCGTCGATCGTCGTGATCTGCTGGCTGTTCAGCTTGGTGTACCGCGGGTCGGTCCACAGGCAGTCGTTCCAGCCCTCGATCTGCTGCGGCGTGTAGATGTCGACGATGAAGTTGGGGTCCACGTCCTGCACCCAGTACCAGATGAACATGTCCCAATCGGGCGTGTATGTGTTGCCCGTATAGGAGTACTGGTAGTTGATGAGCGTGCCTGCGTCGATGACCTGCAGGTTGGTCTTGATGCCGACGTCCTTGAGCCAGCCGGCGATGAGCTTGGCGGCCGTCTGGTTCTGCGTGGAGTCGGTGGTGGCGTAGAAGCGCAGCGTGAGCTTCTTGCCGTCCTTGGTCTCGCGGAAGCCGTCGCCGTCGACGTCCTTGTAGCCGGCCGCGTCGAGGATCTGATTGGCCTTGGCGGGGTCGTGGGTGAAGGCCTCGCCCGCCGGCGGCTCCCAGTGGTACTTGGAGTACGGGACGACCAGCGAGGAGCCCAGCGTGGCGTACTTCTGGTAGGCGACGTCGACGACCTTCTGCCTGTCCACGGCCCAGTTGACCGCCGTGCGGAACTGCTGGTCCTTGAGCACGGGGTTGCCCTTGGAGTTCGGGCTCTCGTAGCAGTTCATCGCCATCTCGACGAAGTTCCACGAGGTGGACTGGCTGGTGGTGAGGCCGGCCTCGCCGCTCAGCGGCTTGAATTGCGCCGGCGGGATGTCGACGGCGCCGTCGATCGAGCCGAGCTTGAGGTCCTGGGCCATCGTGTCGGGGTTGGTGTAGAACTCGAAGACGACCTCGTCTACCTTGGGCTTGCCGGCCCAGTAGGTCGGGTTGGCCTCGAAGCGCACGAACTTGCCCTTCTGCCACTCTACAAGCTGGAACGGGCCGTCGCCGACGATCGCCGGCTTGTTCTGGTAGCTGGAGGTCGCCTCTTTGCCGCTTATCTTGCTCCAGATGTGCTCCGGCAGGATCGGGACGACCATCCGGAGCATGTTCGCCTTGGGCGCGTCGGTCGTGATCTTGACGTGCGTGTCGTCGATCACCTGCGCGCCGGTGATGCCGTTGGTGTACGTCGAGAGGTTCAGCAGCTTGTTCTTGACGATGTAGTTGAAGGTGAACGCCACGTCGCCGGCGGTGACGGGCACGCCGTCCTGCCACTTGGCGTCGCCGCGAATGGTGAACGTCCACTCCTTGCCGTCCGGCGACACCTCCCACCTGGTCGCGATCTCCGGCCGCGGCTCGAGGTCCTTGGAGCTGAACCCGACGAGGAAGTCGTAGTTCATGTGCCAGAACATGTAGTCGATGCCCTGGATGCCGATGAACGGGTTCAGGTTGTCCGGCTCCTGCACCATGCCGATGTGCAGGACGACCTTGTCGGCGGGCGCGGGGCTGGAGGCGGACGAGGCGGCGGCGCGCGCGGCGCCTACCGCCGCCGCCGCGAGCAGCAGCACCACCACGACCATGGTCAGTTTGATGAGCAGGCCGGAAGGCCGCGAACGTACTGCCATGCTTCATTCCCCCTGGTGCCGGATGGAACGGCATCGCCCTGCGCCGTTGCCGTGTCCCGCGACCATAGGGACGCGGCGCACTGAGGTCAAGGCGGCGCGCCGCACGGGGGCGCGACCGGACGCTGGTAGACTACGCCCATGCCCGACCTGCCTTACGAAGACGTCGAGATCGAGGGACACCTCATCGACTCGCTGATGATGCCGCACATCATGGACAAGGTGATGGACCTCGACGGCGAGTTCGAGATGCTCACCTTCGAGGTCGGGCGCATGAAGGACGACCCGTCGCACGCGGTCATGCGCATCTTCGGACGGGACGCCGCGCACCTCGACGAGCTGCATGACGGCGATCACCGAGTTCGGCGTCGTGGCCGTCAAGCCGCAGGACGTCGTTCTGGAGGCCGCGGACATGGACGGCGTCTTTCCCCGACGCCTTCTACTCCACCACCAACCTCGAGACGTTCGTGCGCATCGGCCGCGAGTGGGTCCGGGTCGCGCACCCCGAGATGGACTGCGGCATCCGTATCGACCCCGAAGAGGTCTCGGCCGCCACCGTGGCGATGAACGACGTGAGGGCCGGCGACCTCTTCGTCACCGGCCAACGCGGCATCCGCGTGCTTGCGCTCGAGCGCTCGCGCGAGAGCCAGCCGTTCGAGTTCATGGCCAGCACCGTCAGCTCGGAGAAGCCCAAGGCGCAGATCGTCCACGAGGTCGCCCACATCCTCCGCCAGGTCAAGGAGGAGGGCCGGCTGACCATCGCCGTGGTCGGCCCCGCCGTGGTGCACACGGGGGCGGCGCCGGAGCTGGCCCGCCTCATCGAGGCCGGCTACGTGGGCTGCGTGTTCGGCGGCAACGCCGTCGCCACCCACGACATCGAGAGCAACCTGTACGGCACGTCGCTCGGCATCAACCTCAAGCGCGGCGTGCCCGTGCCCGGCGGCCACGAGCACCACCTGCGCGCCATCAACACCATCCGGCGCGCCGGCGGCATCACGGCCGCCGTCGACCAGGGCATCCTCACCTCCGGCCTCATGTACACGCTCACGGAGACGCGCACGCCCTACGTGCTCTGCGGCAGCATCCGCGACGATGGGCCGATGCCCGAGGTGATCACCGACGTGCTGGAGGCCCAGGCCGAGATGCGCCGAGTACGCCCAGCAGGCCGGCGCCTGCCTCATGCTCAGCACCATGCTGCACAGCATCGCCGTCGGCAACATGCTGCCGGCCAGCGTGCGCACGGTGTGCGCCGACATCAACCCCGCGGTCGTCACCAAGCTGGCCGACCGCGGCTCCTTCCAGGCCATCGGCATCGTCACCGACGTCGGGCTCTTCGTCGAGCAGCTCGCCGACGAGCTGACGCGGTAGGCCGTTGCTGGCTGCGGTCTCCGCGCTAAAGGCTGTCACCGTCCGCGCCTCCCCGACCGGCGGGAGACGGTATCGTCAACCTGAGCGGTCAACCTACAGGTGAGCAACGCAATTGTGAGCAATGCTCCTTGTCTACAATGCCGAACTGGGGACAGTGCGCACCTCATTTCGATGGGGATGGACCGAGGCGACGGTCGCAGTCAACGGGACCGAGGAGTCGTCCTCACGCATGTGGAGTTGGAAAGACGTCCGGCGGCGCACCGAATCGTAGGTGGTCGAACAGTGCGGATATAATCCTGTGCGGAACGACGGCGACAACTGGACGAGGTGCCTCATGAAGCCAAGAGCGATACGTGACGGCGTGTACTTGCTCGGCGCGGTCGATTGGGACAGAAGGTTGTTCGACGCCCTCATCCCGCTCCCTCACGGCACGAGCTACAACTGCTATTTCGTCACGGGCAGTGAGAAGAGCGTGCTCATCGACACCGTCGACCCTGCGAAGAGTGCCACCCTGATGCGGCAACTCGACCAGTTGCCGGCGCCGGACTACCTGGTCATCAACCACGTGGAGCAGGACCACTCCGGCTGTGCCCCGCTCCTGCTCGAGCGCTACCCCGAGCTGACCATCGTCTGCAACGAGAAGGCGCGGGCGATGCTGATCGACCACCTGCACGTGGACGACGCGCGCTTCCAGGTCGTCGCCGACGGTGAGACGCTGAGCCTCGGCGACAAGACGCTCAAGTTCCTCTTCACGCCCTGGGTGCACTGGCCGGAGACGATGAGCACCTGGCTGGAGGAGGACAAGGTCCTCTTCAGCTGCGACTTCTTCGGCTCGCACTACGCCACCAACGACGCGTTCGCCGACAAGCACGAGGTGTACGACGGCGCCAAGCGCTACTACGCCGAGATCATGATGCCGTTCGCCGGCCAGGTGACTGAAGAACATCGAGAAGGTGACGCAGTACCCGATCGCCTACATCGGGCCGAGCCACGGACCGGTGTACGACGACCCGCCGTTCATCATCGAGGCCTACAAGGACTGGGCGGGCGGAGAGCCTCAGAACACGGTCTGCCTGCCGTTCGTCAGCATGCACGACAGCACGCTCAAGATGGTGGACCACCTGACGGCGGCCCTGACGGACCGCGGCGTCGCGGTCGAGCGCTTCGACCTCACGACGCTGGACGCCGGCGAGCTCGCCAGCTCGCTGGTGCACGCCGGCACCGTCGTGCTCGGGACCCCGACGTTGCTCACCGGCCCGCACCCGCTGGCGATGTACGCGGCCGTGCTCGCGAACGTGCTGCGGCCGCGCGCCAAGTACGCCACGGTCATCGGCTCGTATGGCTGGGCCGGCAAGACGGTCGAGACACTGGTCGGCCAGATGAACAAGCTCAAGGTCGAGTTCCTCGAGCCGGTGATCGCCAAGGGCATGCCGCGTGACGAGGATTACGCGCGACTCGATGCCTTGGCCGACACGATCGCCGAGAAGCACAAGGACCTGGCGCCGAGGAACTCCGCCGACCTCACGGTCTGCGGCACGGACCTCGTCTGATCGGTCCGGACGCCGCGCGCGGACGCCGCGCCAGGGAGCGTCTCTCGAGGGTGCAGTGCGTCGGCGTCGCGTGCACTATCGTCGCCTGCACGCTGTTCGCCCTGAGCTGAACGCCGCACGACCGACGCGCTGGGGGCGGAGCCGGCTCAGCCGCCCTTTTCGCGGATGTAGCCCTCGGCGATCTCCCGCAGCTTGGCCTGGTCGAACGGCCGGCCGTGTCCCGGGTAGACCACATCGACCTCCAGCCGGCGCAGCACGTCCATGGTCCACGGTACGTCTCGATGTCGGACTCCGGCAGGGAGTCGATGAGCCCGCCGTCGTACACGGCGTCGCCGGCGATGAGCGCGCTCTCCTCGTGGTCTATGAGCCCGATGCTCCCCGGGCTGTGTCCCGGCAGGTCGATGACGGTGAAGCGGCGGTCGCCGAGGTCGATCTCGTCGCCGCCCTGGACGAGGTGGGTCGGGGCGGCGCGCCCGGGCTTGAACGTGTAGGGGTCGAAGCCCAGGTAGGGAATCGCGTCCACCAGGACCGGCGGCGGCACGAAGCCGCTCTCCGCCAGTTGCGCCAGGATCTCGGGAGACCAGACGGCCGACGCCAGTGGCGCGTCGCTGCGCGCCGACGCCGCCAGCTCCTGCTCGGCCGGGTGTAGCAGCCGCCGCTCGAACTCGTGGAAACCTCCGACGTGGTCGATGTGCGCGTGCGTGACGAGCGCGACGGTCTCGCGCGCCCACCGCGCGCGAGGCGGTCCAGGACCGGCCGTCGGCGGGCGACGCCGTTGCCCGTGTCGACAAGCAGATCGCGCTCGTGACCGCGCAGGTACCAGAGGTCGCCTGCGGAGGAGGTCGTCGATGTGCGGCTCGATGATGAAGGCCGTCGCGCCAGTGACCCAGGTCAGCGAGAACCAGGAGGCGGCGACCGGGAGTCGCGCGGCTTCGCTCGCATATCCTTCGCTCTGGGTCGCATCTTCCCCGGCGGCGCGACGGCGGTGCAGCTCGCGGGGGGTTTCGCTCCAGTACACTCTCCGCGTGCTGACCATCCTCTCAGGCCTGCCTGACGCCGTCTCGTACGCCGTCAGCGACATGTACTCTCAGCACGTCACGCGCGCGACGCGCCCGCTGACGCAGATCGTCTGGGTGCTCGCCACGGGCGTCGTCATCATCGTCCCGGTGGCGCTGGTCGTGCGCGGT
>CAVOMB010000088.1:0-15734 GCA_963696935.1 uncultured Thermoleophilia bacterium
CACGGCCCGGCCTCACCAGCACAGAGCGTGAGCGCATGAAGCAGCTCGAGCGCGAGAACCGCGAGCTGCGCCGCGCCAACGAGATCCTCAAGGCGGCAGCGGTGGATTCAACCGGTCGATGCAACACCTCGATAACATGCCCGGAGGTGTGGCATGGCCAAGATGGGAAGACCGGGGTTGCCGCCGGAGCGGCGCCAGGATGTCTGGGAGCGCTGGAGGAAGGGCGACTCGATCAGCGAGATCTCACGAGCAGTGGGTGCTCCGCCAGGGTCGGTCTTCTCGATCCTCTTGCCCTACGGTGGGATCTACCAGGCGCCGCAACGGCGACGGTCAGGTACGCTGGCGCTGGCCGAGCGCGAGGAGATCTCACGGGGACTTGCCGGCGGGGAATCCTGCCGGGCGATCGCGCGTCGCCTCGGGCGGCCCGCCTCGGGCGGTCAGCCGCGAGGTGGCACGTAACCGGGGGCGCGGGAAGTACCGCGCCATCGACGCCGACGATCGCGCCTTCCGTCGCGCCCGGCGGCCGAAGCCATGCCTGCTCGCCCGGCGCCCGGCACTCAGGGAGTTCGTCGCCGCGAAGCTCAAGGACGACTGGTCGCCCGAGCAGATCTCCGGGTGGCTGGCGAAGCGCCACCCGGCCGGATCCGCGATGCGCATCAGCCACGAGACGATCTACCGGTCGCTGTTCATCCAGTCGCGCGGCGTGCTGGCCAAGGAGCTGCAGAAGCACCTGCGCAGCAAACGTCCCATCCGTCGCTCCGTCCACAACACGGTCAAAGGGCAGTGGCGTTCACAGATCAAGGACGCGGTCTCGATCCGGGAGCGACCGGCCGAGGTCGAGGAGCGCGCCCTCCCCGGTCACTGGGAAGGCGACCTCGTGCTTGGTCGGCACTGGACGCAGATCGCAAGCATCGTGGAGCGCACGACGCGCTACACCGTGCTGGTGCAGCTCGACGGCAGAGACGCGACGACCGTCACTCGCGGCCTGGCGCGCATCATGACTCGCCTGCCGGCGACCCTGCGCAAGTCGCTGACCTGGGACCGCGGCATGGAGCTTGCAGGCCACAAGGCCGTGACCAGCGACACCGGCCTTGCCGTGTACTTCGCCGACCCGCAAAGCCCCTGGCAGCGCGGCACGAACGAGAACACCAACCGGCTCCTGCGTCAGTACTTCCCCAAGGGCGTGAGCATGGCCGGCCTGACTCAGGATGATCTCGATGCTGTCGCTTCCAGGCTCAACACTCGACCGCGCAAGATCCTGAACTATGACACTCCCGCTGATAGACTCGCCGTCCTGTTGCGCTGACCGGTTGAATCCACCCAATAGCTTGCCATTCGCTACACCGAGCGGCTCGCCGAGGCCGGCATCGAGACCTCGGTCGGCGTCGCCGGCGACGCCTACGACTGTGAGAGTGTAGGCCGTCGCCCGGCGGCCTGACCCTGCGTTACGACTGACCTCGTGTGCTTCTGACGAGTGTCCTGGCTGTTGATCTGTCGTCCGCTTGGCGATGTGGCACCGATGGTGGTGCCGGCCGGACGGCAGTGACCTCATAGGAGCCTGACGCAACCAGGTCTCGTCACAGTCCCGTCCACCGTCCGGCCGGCGCTGCCGTGACCCGTGATCTGCGTGAGGAAGGGGCAGCAGCAATGACCAGCATGGACCACGGACGCCCGCCGCGTCGAGTCGTCGTCGGCGTCGACACGCACAAGTACGTGCACGTGGCAGCGGCACTGGACGAGCATGGGGCGCAGCTCGGCGCCGGCAGCTTCGCCGCCGACCGCTCGGGCTCTGCGCAGCTGATCGCCTGGGCGACCGGCTTCGGGGCGGCGCTCACCTTCGGGGTCGAGGGCAGTGGCTCCTACGGCGCCGGCCTGGCCAGCGCCCTGCGCCGCGGCGGCCTCGGCGCGGTCGAGGTCCTGCGCACCGATCGGCGCGAGCGGCGCCTGCGCGGCAAGTCCGACACGCTGGACGCCGAGAACGCCGCCCGCGCCGTGCTCGCAGGGACCGCGACGGCCGTCCCCAAGAGCGCCGACGGCGAGGTCGAGATGCTGCGCACCATCAAGCTCGCCAAGGACCTCGCCGTGAAGGCGCGCAGCGCCGCCCTGATCAGCCTCAGGCAGGTGCTCGTCAACGCAGCGGCCGAGCTGCGCGAGCAGCTCGAGGGGATGAGCAAGATGGCCCTCATCCGCCGCTGCGCCGCACTGCGGCCAGGGAACGTCACCGACGTCGCCGCGGCCTGCAAGCACGCCTTGCGGGCGATCGCCAGGCGCTGGCTCGCCCTCGATGAGGAGATCCGCGGCCACGCGAAGCTCCTCGGAGCGATCACGGACGCCCTCGCGCCTGAGCTCGTGGCCGCCTTCGGCGTCGGCCCCGACGTCGCCGCCGAACTGCTCATCGTCGCCGGCGACAACCCGGAGCGCGTGCGCTCCGAGGCCGCTTTCGCCAAGCTCTGTGGCACCAGCCCGATCCCGGCCTCCTCGGGGAAGACGACCCGCCACCGTCTGAACCGCGGCGGACATCGTCAGGCCAACTCGGCGCTCTACCGGGCGGTCATCGTGCGCCTGCAGCACCACCAGCCGACCAAGGCCTACCTCGAGCGGCGCACCGCGGAGGGCAAGACCAAGGCCGAGATCATCCGCTGTCTCAAGCGCTACCTGGCCCGCGAGGTGTGGGCGCTGATGCGCCCGCTGCGGGAGCGCCGACAAGCCCTCCCCCACGCGAGTTGACAGCTATAGGAGCATCAACGCCATGGCCGAGTCGACGATCGGCCTCTACAAGGCCGAACTCATCTACCGCCACCGACCCTGGAAGACGCCCGAGCAGGTCGAGCTCGCCACGCTCGAGTACATCGACTGGTGGAACAACCGTCGCCTGCACACCGAGATCGGGGACATCCCACCGGCGGAGAAGGAGGCGATGTACTACGCTGAACAAGAGCAGAACGTGAAGGTAAGCAGCAGAAGCTAACTGCCTCCATAGAACCCGGCGCGCTCCACTTGCGGATTCCTCTGACGGCCGGCTCCAGCTCATCGAACCACTTGGCTATCTTGACTTCCTGGCGCTGATGGCCGACGCCCGGCTGGTCCTGACTGACTCGGGAGGAGTCCAGGAGGAAACGACCGTTCTCGGCGTTCCCTGCCTCACGCTGCGAACGACCACGGAGAGACCGATCACCATTACGGAGGGGACCAATCGCTTGGTCGATCCGTACGATGCGGTGGCTGTCGCTGGCGCCGTGAATGAAACCCTCGCGAGGTCAAGTCCCACAACAGGCCATCGGCCGGACCTTTGGGACGGCCATTCGGCCCAACGCATCGTGAACGCGATCGCTGCGTGGGCGGAGAAGGGCCAGTAGCCACCGCTCCCGGCACCACCAAGATGCTCGTCCATTCCCTCTACCTTCTCCTTCCGATACACTGAGTTCAGCATGTTCTCAGGTGACCGCCGCGGGGGGAGGCGCGGGAACTGCTGACCATGGGGCGGTCCGCTGCGAGGTTGGCGACGGACGATGGGGGATTGGGAGGTCGCGTGACCACCACGAGCATGGACGTGCCGTTCGTCGACCTGCGGACGCAGGGGGCCGAGCTGCATGACGAGTTCCACGAGTTGTTCGAGTCGGTGCTCTCGCGCGCCGCCTTCACGATGGGACCGGAGCTTTCGGAGTTCGAGTCTGCGTTCGCCGGCTTCTGCGCTGTGCCGCACTGTGCCGGTGTCAGCACGGGCACCGACGCGGTGCGGCTGGCGCTCCAGGCCGCCGGCGTCGGCCCGGGCGACGAGGTCATCGTCCCCGTCAACACCTTCATCGCCACGGCCGAGGCCGTGAGTCACTGCGGCGCCACGCCCGTCTTCGTCGACTGCCTGCCGGATACGGCCAACATCGACCCCGCGCGCGTTGCCGAGGCGGTGACTCCGCGCACAGCCGCCGTCCTGCCGGTGCACCTGTACGGGCAGCCGGCGGACATGGAGAGCATCGGGCGCGTCGCTGCCGAGCGCGGGCTCGTAGTGGTCGAGGACGCCTGCCAGGCGCACGGCGCCAGGTTCCAGGACAGGCCGTGCGGCTCGCTGGGCCTGACCGCCGCCTTCAGCTTCTACCCCGGCAAGAACCTGGGCGCTCTGGGGGACGGAGGCGCCGTGACGACGCATGACGACGGCGCCGACCGCACCGTCCGCCTGCTGCGCAATCACGGCGAGCTCACCAAGTCGGTGCACGAAGCGGTCGGGTACTGCAACCGCCTGCACAACCTGCAGGCCGGGTTTCTGCTCGCCAAGCTCCCTTACCTCACGGAGTGGAACAACGCTCGAAAGGCAGCCGCACGCAGGTATGATGGACTTCTCGCGGGGCTTGCCGGGCTCACCCCGCTCGCCGTGCGCGAGGACGTGGAACACGCGTACCACCTGTACGTCGTGCAAGTGGACGACCGAGACGCGGTGCGGGAGAGATTGGGGGCTCAAGGCGTGCAGACCGGTATCCACTACCCGGTGCCTCTGCACCTCACGCCGGCCTATGCGGGGCTGGGCTATGGGCCCGGCGACTTCCCGGTGGCCGAGGCCATGGCTGGGCGCATCCTGAGCCTGCCCATGTTCCCGCAGATCACGGCGGCGCAGCAGGACTACGTGGTGGAGTGCCTGTCCTCGGCCATGGGGGGCGGCTCGACGGTATGAGCGTCCGCGCGCGGCTTCGCTGGTACTCCCTGGGGGTCGATGCACTCCTGGCGTTCACCTGCTACGGGCTCGCGCTCATGGTCTTCAGCTCCTACCACCACCTCGCGTTCCGCCCCACCACCGAGCGCTTCCCGTGGGGCCTGCCGCTGGCCGTCGCCGTGGTGCTGCTCACCTTCTCGGGGTTCGGCCTCTACAAGCTGGAGGCCTACGTATCCAGGCCGCTGCACCTGCTCACGCTGTTCAAGGCTTGCCTCGTGGCGCTGGTCGTCACCGCCTTCATCACGTTCGTCTTCAAGTCGCCGCTGGTAGGCGAGTCCCGCCTCACCGTGTTCTGCGCCTTCGCCGTCTTCCTGGTCGCCGACGCCCTGGTGCGCCTGGCGGCGCTCGACAAGCTGTACATCCGCGACGTCCGCGGCCGCCGCGGCGGCTCGATCATGGTGGGAGTCGCGGCGGAGAGCTCGGTGGTCGCCAGCCGCTGCCGCGAACTGCGCGGCTTCGCGCCGGTCGTGGCGGTGGAGCCCCTGGACCGGCGCCGCAACGGGTTCGACGTGGAGCCGGCGCTGCTGCAGGCGCTGGCCGCCGCCGAGCCGGCGCCGCGCCAGGTCTTTCTGGACGGCGCATCCCTCGGCCACAAGGCCACCTTCGACCTCATCGCCGCCGCGCGCGAGCGCGGCGCGGAGGTCTACGTCACCGGCCGGCTGGTCAGCCCCCTGGATACCACGCGTCTGCTCATGCGGCTCTTCGAGATGCCCGTGATGCGCGTACGCCGCGACCCGGCTTCCGGGGAGCCCACTCCTGCGTCCAAGCGGGTCTTCGACGTCGTCGTTGCGGCCGCCGCACTGGTCGTGCTGGCGCCGCTGTTCGCCGTCATCGCCGTGCTTGTCCGGCGGAGCTCCCCGGGCCCGGTGTTCCACCGCCAGACCCGCATCGGCCTGCGAGGGCGCCCCTTCGAGTTTCTCAAGTTCCGCTCGATGAGCGCAGGCAACGACGCCGGCGAGCACCGCGACTACGTCTGCAGGCTCATCGAAGGCGGCGAGGTCGGCGGCGGTGATCTTCACTGCGAGGACGAGTACGGGCGACCCATCTACAAACTGGCCGAGGACGAACGGGTCACGCCCATCGGCCGCTTTCTGCGCAAGTACTCTCTCGACGAACTGCCCCAGTTCTGGAACGTCCTGCGCGGCGACATGAGCATCGTCGGCCCCCGGCCCGCGCTCGAGTACGAAGTCGCCGCCTATAAACCCTGGCATCGCCGGCGGCTCGAGGTCGCGCCCGGCATCTCGGGGCTTTGGCAGGTCGCCGGGCGCTCCCGCGTCGGCTTCGACGAGATGGTCTTCCAGGACGTCATCTACGCCTACAACCAATCGCTGCTCACCGACATCAACCTATGTCTGCGTACGCTCCCCGCCATGCTCGTCGGGCGGGGAGCGGTGTGAGAAAGGACCTCCATGCGTGACTCCCTCGGTGTCGCCCTGGTCGGCTACGGCTACTGGGGCCCCAACCTCTTGCGCAACTACCTGGAGCTGCCGGAGGCGGAGATCAAATGGGTCTGCGACCCGGACCCTGCGGCCCTCGGGAGGGCTCAGGCGCGGTACCCCGCTGTGCCGGTCACGACCGAGTACGACCAGGTGGTCGCCGACCCGGCCGTTGATGCCGTGCTCGTGGCGACGCCCATCAGTACGCATCACGGCATCGCCAGGACGGCGCTCGAGGCAGGCAAGCACGTGTTCGTCGAGAAGCCCATGACGCACGACGTGGCCAGCAGCCGCGAGCTGGTGGAGCTGGCCGAGCGGCAGCAGCTCACGCTCATGGTCGGCCACACCTTCGTCTACAGCCCGCCCGTGCGCGTCGTGCAGAGCTACATCGACCGCGGTGAGCTGGGGGAGATCCGCTACATCCACACCAGCCGCATCAATCTCGGCCTGCATCAGAAGGACGTCAGCGTCATCTGGGACCTCATGCCGCACGACGTAAGCATCATCTATTCGTGGCTGGGGCGGGCGGCGACGAACGTCGCGACCTTCGGCCAGGGTTGCGTTGTCCCCGACATCCCCGACGTGGCGTTTGTCACCCTCACCTTCCCGGGGGGCGTCATCGCGGGAGCGCACGTGAGCTGGTTGAGCCCCGTCAAGCTGCGTCGCACACTCGTCGTCGGCAGCCTCAAGATGCTCGTGTACGACGACACCGAGAGTGTCGAGAAGGTCAAGGTCTACGACCACGGCGTGGACTTCCGGGACCCGGAGGACTTCGGCGAGTTCCAGCTCAGCTACCGCACCGGCGACATCATCTCGCCCAAGATCCCCAATACCGAGCCTCTGTGGATCGAGGCCCAGGAGTTCTGTGCGGCGGTCCGCGAAGGGCGCCCGCCGCTCACCGACGGGCGCGCCGGCCTGCAGGTCGTGGCGACGCTGGAGGCGGCGGAGCAGTCGCTGCGCGAGTCCTGCGGCATGGTCGCCATCGAGGCTTGAAGGTGGGCTCCGGAGTGTACGATCCCGGCGTCGTCCTGTACCCCAACGTCACGCTGGGCGAAGGCTGCGATCTGCAGCCGCCGTGCATCGTCGGCAAGCCGCCGAGGGGGACAGGGGAGGGAGAGCGCCCGCTCGTCCTCGGCGCCGGCGCCGTGGTGCGACCGTTCACCACCATCTACGCCGGCAGCGTCATCGGCGCCCGCCTGCAGACGGGGCAGGGCGCGAGCATCCGCGAGGACAACCGCCTGGGCGACGACGTCAGTGTCGGCACCAACGCCGTACTCGAGTTCGGCAACCAGATCGGCAGTCGAGTGCGCCTCCACAGCGCCTGCTTTCTCGAGTTGGTGACGATCGAGGACGACGTCTTCATCGGCCCCAACGTCGTCTTCACCGACGACCCGCACCCGATGGGCTGTCCGCGCTACCAGGACTGCAAGGGCGGGCCTGTGGTGCGCCGCCTGGCGCGCGTCGGCGCCAACAGCACCATCCTGCCCGGGGTGGAGATCGGCGAGGGTGCACTGGTGGGCGCCGGGTCCGTCGTCGTCCGCGACGTACCCGCCGGCGCCGTGGTCGCGGGCAGCCCGGCGCGAATCATCAAACGGGTCGCCGAGCTGACCTGCCCGCCGGGGTGGTTCGAGCGTCCGTACACGTGGCCGCCCTACGGCGAGTCGGAGGAGTTCGACCCCGGCGAGGCGTGTGACGAGGTGGTCGAGCGCCTGCACGTTGCGGAGCGCTACCGCCCGCCAAAGCTCGAGGAGCCTCCGGGGCCGGAGTGAGCCTGTCGGCCGGCCCTAAAGACGCCGGAAGGCGTACCAGGCCGGCTTGCGCGAGCCGTCCGGTCGCCTGAGGCCCGTATAGACGCCGGCCTCGGCCGGTCCTGACTCCGGCTTCACGTCACGCACGAGGAACCACACGAGCAGCTTGACCTGCGGGTAGCGCGCCGCGTAGCGGTACGCGGCCGTCAGGTAGCGCGCCTGGGCCGCCTCGTCGACGCACAAGCCGAAGCTGAGGTTAGGCTGCGTGTTGTACCCGTACTCGGTGAGGTAGAACGGCTTGCCGGGGAAGAGCCGCAGCAGCGTGCGCAGGTTGGAGAGCGTCACCGTGCGCGAAGGGTCGTTGGGTAGCTGGCCGGGGGCGGCGTAGATCGAGCCTCCGGGTGTGTACGGATGGTGGGAGTAGACGTCGAAGTAGCGCCCCGCGTGCGCCCGCCTCAGGAAGCGGGCAAACCGCTGCGGGCTGGTGCGGTAGATGTCGTCCAGGCCGACGGGGGCCGTGGCCCCGGCGACGACGCGCACGCCGGTGTGAGCACGCGCGACCCCGGCGTGGAACTCCTTGAGCATGCGCAGGTACACGCGGGCGGCGAAGTAGGGATCGCCGGCAGTGCGCTGCGGGTAGATGTAGGGCCACAGGTTGGGCTCGTTCCAGCACTCCAGCGCCTGCGCCTTACCCTTGTAGCGACGCGCGAGGAACTCGGCGAGGTCGCGGTAGTCCCCGAGGGCGCCGCTGCGGATGGGGTAGAACGCCCGTGGCCCCTTGGCGTAGCCGGTCGGCGGATGCGACCACCAGTACGAGTCGGTCGCCCAGTCGGGCAGATAGCACGTTGTGAGGACGACGTTGACGCCCGCGGCGTGCAGGTCGCCGACGACGGCGTCCAGGCGTGCGAGTTCTTCGGGCGCGTACTCCCCGCGCGTCGGCTCCAGGCGGCGCCAGTTGACGATCACACGCACCCAGCGGGCGCCGAGCCGGCGGTCGATCTCCCTGATCATGCCGGCGCGGGTCGTAGACTCCGCGGGCTGGGCCTCGAGTTGCGGGTCGATGAGCCCCTTGGCCACGGTCGCCCGTGCCGCTTGCGCGGTCGCCATGCTCGAGCACAGGCCCGCGAGTGTGACGAGGAGCAGGAGCAGGCCCAGGCGCCTGCCAAGCCGGGCAGCCCCCCAGGCGACGGGGGAGGATGGAGTCGCACTGGTCGGGGGTCGGACGGCAAGCATGCGGCCACAGTCTACAGCCCGTCTTTGCCCCCTGCGAGCGCTGCTGGTACGCTTGCGAGGCGTCGTGCCGCGGCGCGGACTCAAGATGCCCAAGGTCAGGAGCACAGAGCGTGGCGACACCGCCAGAGTACCGTCAGGCCGAAGACGAACGCGAGGGCCTGACGCTCAGTGATTACCTCGGCGTCATGTGGCGCCGCAAGTGGGTCATCATCCTCGTCACGGTGGTGGCGACCTTGGCGGCCTTTGGTTTCAGCTATCGCCAGGCCAAGGTCTACGAGGCGCAGGCCGATCTCATCTACGAACAGCAGCTCGACGTCGCCAACCCGCTCACCGGGCAGTCCTACACTGACGCGACACAGCGCACTGCCGAGCTCACCTCGGTCAACGCGATCATCCAGAGCCCCAACATCACCCGTCGCGTCACCACGGCGCTGGAGGACAAAGGGCTGCCCACCAGCGGCTATGAGGTCCGTGCAGAAGTGGCTCAGGACTCGACAGCCGCTACCGGCACGCAGTCGTCCAATGTCGTTTCGGTGATCGCCACGAGCGGCGACGCAGACTACACCGCGGCTGTGGCGCAGACCTATGCCGAGGAGT
The DNA here is from genome assembly GCA_963696935.1 of uncultured Thermoleophilia bacterium. Lineage (GTDB taxonomy): Bacteria > Actinomycetota > Thermoleophilia > UBA2241 > UBA2241 > CAIXSE01. The sequence continues at coordinate 9,717 of CAVOMB010000088.1, forward strand.
TTGTGGACTGGCGCAAGGAGAACATGACGGCCCGCATCACCGGCGCCATCGACGCGATCAGCAAGAAGGTACGCTCGTACAAGGGCGCGGAGAAGCTGACGTCGGACTACGTCATCCTGGCGCAGCGCCTTCAGGACCTGCAGATCCTCAGGGACACAGTCACCGGCAACTTCCGCGTGCTCGTGCCGGCGACGGCGCCCACGGCGCCGATCTCGCCGAAGCCGCTGCGCAGCGCCATCCTCGGCTTCGGCGTAGGCCTCTTCGCCGGCATCGGGCTCGCCTTCCTGCTGGAGCAGTTCGACACGCGCGTGCGGCGGGCGGACGACGTCGCGGCGCTGCTCCGCCAGCCGGTGCTCGCGCGCATCCCCCGCCTCTCGCGCGAGCAGATGAAGTCGACTCATCTGGTGACCATGGAACACCCGGGAGATGCGGTCGCCGAGTCCTTCCGGCTGTTGCGCACCAATCTCGCCTTCATGGATGTGGACGGCAACGCCAGGGCGATGCTGGTCACCAGCAGCCTGCAGGGCGAGGGCAAGAGCGTCACGGTAGCCAACCTCGCCGTGACGTTGGCGCTCGCCGGCAAGAAGGTCATCGTCGTGGACGCCGACCTCAGGCGCCCGCGCCAGCACAGGCTTTTCGACCTTCAGAACGAGGTCGGGGCGAGCAACGTGGCCGTGGGCGACGCCGATCTCGTGGCTACTCTGCAGTCCGTGCAGGTAGTCTCGCCGAACGGCAACGGCTCCGCTGTGGACTTCGCCAGCTGGACGTCCGCCACCGGCGCGGTCACGAGACTCTGGGTGCTCACGAGCGGCCCTGTCCCGCCCAACCCCGGTGAGATCGTCGCCTCGCAGCGGTTCTCGCAGATGCTCGCTCGGCTTCGCGACGAATGCGACGTGGTGTTGGTCGATTCCCCGGCCCTGCTCGCCGTGGGCGACACGGCGGCCCTGGCGTCGGAGGTCGACGGGCTTCTCTTCCTCGTGGACATGGAGAAGGCGCGGCGGCCGGTCATCCAGGCCGCTGCCGACCAGCTCTACCGTTTGCCGTGTGCAATGATGGGTATCGTCGTGCGGTCCGCCGCCGGCAGCTCACGGGACAAGTACTACTACACCTCGCACTACCGGTACTCTGCCGATGCGTCACCCGGCGCTTCAGCCGCCGACAAGCGCACCGCTCCGGGCGCCGGACAGCCAAGCTAGTCAGGAGGGGCACATGGAATCACAGGGGAAGCGTTCTCGCGTGGCGAAGTTCTTGGGGGTCGCCGCGGCCGCGGTCGTCCTTGTCGGCATGCTGGCCGCCCCGGCGCTTGCGGCTCCGGCGCCGACCACTTGGACGGTCAACCCGGCGAGCAAGACCATCACCTATGGCCAGGGCGTCACGCTCAACGGCACGCTCATGAGCGCGGGCGCCGCGGTCGCGGGGCTCTGGGTCGATGTGGGGCAGGCGACGACCCAGGCCGGCTCCTACGACGTCATGTTCAAGGTCACGGCCCCGGCCGGCCCCTACGCGACGGGCACCTACTCGATCGCCGTGATGCCTTTGCAGACCATGTACTACCGCTTCCAGTGGGCGGGCGACTCGACCTACGCCGCCATGAACAGCGACGTGATCCCTGTCCATGTCAAGCCGTCGCTCGGTAAGCCCACCTGTCCGTCGTCGGTCAAGTCGGGCAAGAAGTTCACCGTGAAGGGCACGGTCAAGCCCGGGCAGGGCGTCTCTCCGGCCGTCAAGGTCAAGGCGTACCGCAAAGGCAGCAACGGCTCGTACGGGTTCTACAAGACCTACAGCTCCACCGTCTCGGGCACCCAGTACAAGGCGACCATCAAGATCACCAAGACCGGCAAGTACAAGTTCAAGGCCTCCACAGGCAGCAACGCCCAGTTCGTGTCCAACCTGAGCTCTTTCAGCCGCGTGCTCACCATCAAGAAGTAGGCGATCGCCGGCGGCCATACGGGCCGGACGCACAGCTCTCGAGGGGCTGTGCGCCCGGCCCGTTCACGTTGCGCGCCGCGGGGGGGCCGGTCACTCTGCGGCGGCGCCGGCCTCGACCGTCTCGCCGCGCCGCTCCGGCGTCGCAAGCAGGAAACTCAAGACCCAGATCGCCAGCATCAGGGCCTCGATCAGCAGGCAGTAACTGCAGAAGGCCTTGAGTACCACCGCCTGGACCAGGAACAGCGGGATCACCGCCAGCGCGCCGAGGAACGCCAGCACCTTGAAGGTCAGCACCAGCCATCTCGCCGGCCCGCGCAGCAGCCCGACCGCGAGGTAGAACAGCAGGCCGAAGGCGACCGCTCCCGCCAGCGCCACGGGCACGCCGAGCACGACGGAGTACTTGCTCGTCTGCACCGCCTCGCAGCCCTGCACCACGTAGCACGGCGAGACGTAGCCGCGGTAGTGCGTGATGGTCAGGTATGTGGAGACCACGAACGCGGCGTAGGCCAGCGCCGCGAGCGCCCAGGGTACCCAGCGCCGGCCGCTCACTGCGCCTCCCGGAGGGCCTTCTGGATGGCCTTGTCGAACTGCTCCAGGCTGCGCGGCAGCACCGACTGGTCGCCGATCACGAACCACGGCGTGTGGTTCACGCCGGCCTTCTTGCCCTCGGCCGCCTGCTTCTTGATGAAGTCGGTGGTCGACTGCGCGTCCGCGTCGTCGCGGAACTGCTGCATGTCGAGGCCGAGGCTCTCGGCGTAGGACTCGAACAGCGTGCGCGGGTCGGCGACGCTCTCCCACTCGGTCTGCCGCTGGAACAGCAGGTCGTGCATCTGCCAGAACTTGCCCTGCAGGTAGGCGGCGTAGGCGACCTTGGCCGCCATGGTCGCCCACTGGTGGTTGGCCAGGGGATAGAAGCGGTAGGCGAACTGCACCCGGTCGCCGTACTTCTCGCGGAGCTGCGTGAGCCACTTGGCGTACTCCGCGCAGTAGGGGCACTGGAAGTCCGAGTACTCGATGACGGTGAGCTGGGGGTCGCTGGTCCCGTAGGTGATGTCGGAGGAGGTGACGGGCACGGCGCTGGACTGCTCCGTCGCCGCCGCGCCGGTGAAGAAGTACAGTACGACGACGGCCAGCACGACCAGCGCGGTGGCGCCCGCCCAAGGGGCGGCCCTGGAGATGGATCTGCCGCGGGACTCGCTCACAGCTCACTCTCTTCGTCGCCGGCGCCGGTTTCCGAGCATCGGGCAGGTCGATTCTACCCGGGCGAACGCCGGCGGGCGCGCGCGGCGGCCGTCACGGCCTGCGCGCGGCGGCACAGAGAGTCGACGCCGATTGCAGCGCGCACGCTGGCAATGAGGCAGAATCGACGCGGAGGGAGGTCGATCAGCGCGTCCGTTCGCCAAAGCGGGCGCCGGGGAGGGGGGAGCTATGGGGAGCCCAGTAGACGCTGTGGATGCCGCGCAGCCCGACGTTCGTCGAGGTCTCGGCCACCGTCTGTTCGGCGCCGACGACAGCGCGGCGCGCAACTTCATGGTCGTGTCGGCGTTATGGCTTGTCTTCGGCACGGCGATGGGTCTGCTTCTCGCCATCGAGTTCGTGTTCCCCGACTTCATGTCGTGGCTTCCCTTCGTCTTCTCTCGCCTTCGCCAGGAGCACACCAACACCGTCATGTTCGGCTTCCTGTCCACCGGCATGCTCGGCCTCTGGTACTTCATCCTGCCGCGGCTCACCGGGCGTCGCCTGTGGAGTGAGACGCTGGCGAACGTCGTCCTGCTGCTCTGGACGGCCGGCGTGCTCGTCGGGGTCGTCCTCATCTCCATGGCGCACACGCAGAGCCGCGAGTACGCGGAGATGGTGTGGGGCGTGGACATCGCCATCCTCGTGGCGCTCGTGCTCAGCCTGGTGATCGTCTTCATGACCATCGCCCGCCGGGTCGAGTCCAAGCTGTACGTGACGCTGTGGTTCATCATCGGCACCTCGATGTGGATGCCGCTGCTGTACGCGATCGGCAACGTGGTCTGGAACCCGCCGACAGGCGCGCTGACCGGGATCAACGACTCCATCTGGAACTGGTTCTACGGCCACAACGTGCTCGGCTTGTGGTTCACGACGGGCATGCTCGGCGTGTTCTACTACCTGCTGCCCAAAGAGGTGCACGCCCCGCTCTACAGCGTGAAGCTGGGGCTCATCTCCTTCTGGGGGACGCTGCTCTTCTACACCGGCGTCGGCGGCCATCACCTGTTGTGGGCCCCGATCCCCGGCTGGCTCAAGGTCACGGCCGTCGCGGAGAGCATCGGCATGATCCTCCCGGTGACCGCGTTCTTCATCAACACCGTCATGACCATGCGCGGCAACTGGGCCCGCTTCTTCTCCAACGTTTCCCTGCGGTTCACCATCACCGGCGCCGTCGCCTACATCATCGTCTCGTTCCAAGGCTCGCAGACCGCGCTGTTCGGGATGAACTCGGTGGCGCACTTCACGCAGTACATCCCCGGTCACTCGCACCTCGGTCTGCTGTTCTTCTCCGGGTCGATCGTGATCGGCGGCATCTACTACGCGCTGCCGCGGCTGCTCAACTGCGAGCTGTACGCGAGGCGCCTGGCGAGCATCCAGTGGGTGCTGTTCGTGATCGGGTTCTCGTTCTTCTTCATCGGGTTCACGCTGGCCGGCCTCGTGCAGGGGTCGAACTGGGTCAAGCAGGGGCTGCCGGTGTGGGAGGTCCTGCCCGGGATCCGCGCCTACATGGCCATGCGGATCATGGGCGGCGGCCTCATGTTCGGCAGCTTCCTCATGATGCCGATCATCGTCATCGGCACGCTGGTCAAGCGCGTGCCCAACAACGAGCCGCACTTCACCTTCGGCCGCGACCGGGCCAGGAAGTCCACCGCCACGCCGCCGATCAGCGATCCTGAGGCGGGGGTGGAGCCGTCATGAGCATGACGTTCAAGGTGCTCGTCATCGGCGGGCTCGTCGGCTTCTTCGCCGTGGTCACGTGGGTGGTCTTCCTGCCCACCGCTCTGTGGCAGCCCGACAGGACGATCATCGCCCAGGGCTATGTGGGCGACGCGGGTCACGGCCGCACGCTCTTCTACTCCAACGGCTGCAACTACTGCCACACCCAGTACGTGCGCGGGCAGGACGTCGCCATGGGGCCCAGCGCAGAGGGCGGCAACTACACGCAGGACAACCCGATGATCCTCGGGTCCGAGCGCACGGGGCCGGACCTCTCGTACATCGGCCGCAAGCGCAGCCAGGAGTGGGAGCTCAAGCACCTGCAGCACCCCCGCGACCTGTCGCCGCTCTCGATCATGCCCGACTTCGTGGGGCTCTCGGACGAGGACCAGCGCGACATCGTCGCCTACCTGTTCGACCTCGGCGACCGCAACGCCGCGGAGTGGATGATCCGGCCCTACAACACGCCGTATCTCTACGCGGTCATCCTCTCCTCGGGGGGCAAGGCGGAGCCGGGTGTGACCGACGTGCCCAAGGGCTGGCCGACGTTCAAGGAGTCCGGGCTCTACGAGGGCAAGAAGCTGTACCTGACGCACTGTCAGACGTGCCACGGCTGCGCCGGCAACGGGCTGGGGACCTACGGCGGGACCCAGGTGGTCACGCCGGTCAACTACAAGCAGGAGCCCTTCCGCGCGATGCCGGACGACGAGTGGCTGTGGCACGTCAAGGAGGGCGTGCCCGGCACGCTCATGCCTGTCTGGAAGACGAGCCTCAGCGACCAGAAGATCAAGCGGATCATCAAGTACATCCAGCTGATGTACGCGCAGCCCTTCTACCACGACCCGGACGAGGGCGACGCCCCGCCGCCTTACGCGGACGCGACCAACCCGCTCACCAACTCCTACGCCGTGCTCGACCAGGGCAAGGCCATCTACACGCGGGAGTGCCAGGTCTGCCACGGCTGTTCCGGCCGCGGCGAGGGGCCCTACCGCACCGGGCTCGAGCCGCTGCCGCCGGACTTCGGCGACGGCAGCTACGGCGACTTCACCGACGGCGACTACATCTGGCGGCTCGAGGTCGGGGTCCCCTGGAGCGCGATGCCCGTCTGGGGGCTGCAGTACTCGGAGGACGAGTGGA
>CAVOMB010000089.1:0-11975 GCA_963696935.1 uncultured Thermoleophilia bacterium
TCAAGCAGCAGAAGAAGCGTATCCGCCTAGCCGCCAAGCAGCGGCTGCGCAACCGGCACGCCAAGTCGACCCTCAAGACGCTGTTCAAGCAGCTCGAGGACGAAGTCGCCGAGGGCCAGACCGAGGAAGCGACGAAGACCGCGACCTTCCTGACCTCGCGCATCGACAAGGCCGCCGCCAAGGGGATCCTTCACCAGAACAACGCCGCCCACAAGAAGAGCCGCGTCGCGCACACCATGGCGCGCCTTTCTTCCTGACTCCGGGCTGAAGACGTAGACGAAACGGGCGGGCCGCCACGAGCGGCCCGCCCGTTTCGTCGTTCCCGCTCGGCCGGCGCCTTCACTCCGTCGGACCTCAGGCCAGGAACATGTCCCCCTGCGGCTCCAGCTCGGCGGCCCCCGGCTGGTCCGGAAACCGGCGCGGGCCGAGCACGTACACACCCAGCGCGACGAGGGATGCCACGCACATCACCTGCGTCATCGACAACGCGCTCGTGCCGCCGAGGCCCACCAGCGGCGTGGCCGGCGCTGCCAGCACGACGAGAACGCCCCCAGCACCATGAGGCCGAGGAAGCGCCGGTCACGGAGCAATCCCTTGGCGGTTTGCAGCATGCTCTGCACTCCGCCGGGGATGCTGCGCTCGAGCGGCAGGCTCTCGCCCACGACGCGGAACGCCGTGAGCAGAAGGGGCCGTGCCGAGGACGGCCAGGAGGCCGAAGATGCCGTGCCACGACGTCACGCGCAGCACCTGGCGCCGATGGGCAGAGCCAGGATCGGCGCCAGGTAGCTCACCACCGCCAGGCGGGACATCAGGCGCGCGGCCTGCGTGCCCGGCGTGTAGTCGGCGATCATGGCCTGGCCGATGGCGAGAGCACCATCCCCGCGAGCAAAGGGACGCGTCGCCTCAGGCTGTCGCTGATCGAGCCGGAGAACAGCATCCCCACGCCCAGGCCGACGGGGAACGCCGTCATCATGGTGAGGGCGATCGCGGCGTTGGACGCGCCCGGGTCGGCGACGACCACGCCGATGTGCCGGCGCGAGGCCTGGGTGACGGAGGCGGGGCGTCCGGACGCCGGAGCGGGACGCTCCGTCACGCCAGCATGCGCGCCAGCGCCAGCTCCACCACCAGCCGGTCGGCGTCGTTGACGCCGCCGACGGACTCGAGTGTCACCGGCGCGCGGCCGCGCAGGCCGGCCTCGGCCTCCGCCAGCGACCGGTAGGCGCGGCCGAGGCGGCGCCGGTCGAAGTACTCGCGCTGCTCGAGCAGCTTCTTGGCCGTGAAGGGGTGAACCTTGAGTTGCTTCGCGGCCGTCGACTGGTCGGCGTGCGGCAGCTGCGACGCCGCGTCCAGCTGCTCGATGTGCCGCTTGAGGCTGTACAGCACGCCGTTGGCGTCGTTGCGCGGGTTGCCCGACGCATACAGCGCCTCGAGCAGCTCGAAGCAGTGTGCCCGGTCGCGGTGCCCCACGGCGTCCATGAGGTCGAAGATCACCGCGTCGTCGTCCGGGATGCAGATGGCGTCCACGTCGGCGCTTGTGGCCTCGCCACCGTGACAGTAGACGGCCAGCTTCTCGATCTCCCGATCCAGGATCTCCGCGCGGCCCGGGTCGTTGCCGCAGCGGTCGATGAAGTGCCGCGCGACCTCCGCGCTCATCGGCAGGTGACGGCCCTTGGCCTGCTCGCGCACCCACCGCGCCATCTCGTACTTCTTGGGCAGGTTCCACTCGAGCACGCCGCCGAGCTTGGCGACCGCCTTGTGCAGCGCGTCCGAGGCGGCGATGGTCTCGGCCTCCACGGCCACGCACGTGTCCGGCATGGGGTCCTTGAGGTAGGTCACGATCTGCTGCCGCGCCTTGGCGTTCCACTTGTGCCCGTTGAGCACCAGCAGCAGGCGGGTACCGAAGGTGAGCCCCGGGCTGGCCGCCGCGTCGATGAGCTCCTCGACTTTGACGTCGGCTGCATCCAGCACCACCACGTTCAGGTCGCTGCCGGCCTCGTCGATCACCCGCTGACGCAGGCGCGAAACGGCACGCCGGACCTTGGGTCGGTCGGTGCCGAGGATGAGATACGCAGGCAGGAGCGGTGCGAGGTCGGCCATCGTGCCCAGAGGATACCACTGCAGTCCGGGCACGCCGGCCGTCCCGCGGCGCCGCGCGACTCCCGCCCTCAGCCTCGACTCCCGCGCGCGCCCGCACTAGGATTCTCCCGGCCGGCGACCGGCGAGCGGCGCGGCGGGACGGCCGTGCTCGTGCTGACCAAGCCGCTCTCGCGCACGTCGTTCGTGTGGGCCAAGGCGCTGGCCAATCTCGTGATCCTGGTCGCGGCCACGGCGATCGGGGCGGCGCTGTGCGTCGTCGTGACCATCGCGCTGTTCGACGCGCAGCACATCGTCCCGTTCGTCGAGTCGGTGGTCCCGTGGCTGGCGCTGGCGGCGATGTTCGTGTGTCTGATGATCTGGCTGTCGGCCGCGATGGGCAAGCAGGCCGCGGCCGCGGGAGGCGGCCTCGCCGTCTACGCCGCCATCTTCGCCCTCACCGGCTTCCCGGCCATCCGCGAGTGGACGCCGGCCGGGATCCTGGCGACCAACGACGCCCTCCTGAAGGGCAAGGACATGGCGCTGGGACGCCCGGTGACCGTCACCCTGCTTCTTGCGATCGTGTTCCTGATCGCCGCCGCCTGGTCGTTCCGGCGCAAGGAGTTGTAAGCCGCCCTCACCCACCTGAAGGCGATGAAGAGCCGACGGGAGACGCCGAGCCGGCGGCGAGCGGCGACCCGCCCTCCACCGACGCCTCGAGACCGCGTGCGCCCGCCCACACGGCGATGTCTCCGTACTGGTCCGTGCGCACGATGGGCACGCCGGCCCCCGCCAGCACGTCCAGCGTCTGCGGATTCGGGTGCCCGTAGTCGTTGGGTCCGACTGGAATGACCGCCAGGCGCGGGGCCAGCTCGGTGAGCAGGGTGGCGTCGAACCCTCCCGAACTGCCGTGGTGCGGCGCCACGACGACGGTGCAGGGGGGCAGGTCGAGGTTCTGCAGCACCTGCCCCTCCGTGTCGCCCGGCAGCAGCATGTGCTGCCCGCCGAGGTCGGCGACGACGACCAGCGCGTCGTCGTTCTCCTGCTGGTTCTCGTCGACGCCGCCTACCGGCGTGCTGGGCAGCACGTGCACGGCCCAGGAGTCGCCTCCCAGGTCCAGCGGCGTCTCGCAACGCCGCACGTCGGTCCCAGCGGCTCGGAGCTGCCGCTCGATGTCGTCAAGCGCCGTGGCGCTGCTGCTCGAGCCGTCCTCGGGATCAGGCAGCAGCGCAGCCCGCACGGAGATCCGGCCGATCACGTCGGCCAGCCCGGCGACGTGGTCGGAGTGTCCGTGCGACAGGACGAGCAGGTCGATCTCGCCGACCCCGTGCTCCCTCAGCTTGCGGACGATCGGCTCGGGACCGGCGTCGATGAGCACCGTCGGCCCGCCGGGCACCTGCAGCAGGCTTGACGCTCCTTCGCCGACACTCAGGAACGTGAGCGTCGGCTTGTCGGGCGGCCTCACGGGAGGGGGCGACAGCAGGAGAGCCGCCGCGACCAGAACCGCCGTCGCAGCCGCCAGCAGCGGCCAGCGGCGGCGGTCGCGCACGTAGGCGAGCAGACCGCCGCCCGCCCGCGTCGCGAGCACGGCGACGACCGCGGCCTCGGCCAGCAGCGCCGCCACCAGTGCCAGGCGCAGCGTCACCCCCTGGTACGTGTAGACGGCGCCGGGCAACCCGGCGAAGAACCGTGACACGGCCATCAGGAACCCGATGAACAGGCCGGCCACCACGTTCAGCGGCGCGGACAGCCATTCGCTCACGAACCCGAGCAGCAACGAGAGCATGCCGACGAACATGATGGGCCCCAGGACAAACCCGCCGACCGCGTTCGCCGGGATGCTGACCAGCGAGGCAGACCCGAAGGTGAGGATCGACACGGGCGCCGTCGAGATACTGGCGGCCGTCGTGACCCCGACCGATTCGGGCAGCGGACCCGGCAGGAACGCGAACACCCGCGTGAGCGGCCGCGCGATGAGCAGCAAGCCCGCGACCGCCGCGAACGAGAGCTGGAAGCTCACGTCGTAGAGGTTGGCCGGATTCATCGTGAGCAGCCACGCGGCCGGCGCCAGCCACAGCAGCCAGCCGTCGCTGGGCCGGGACGCCAGGATCGCCAGCAGACCGATGATCCCGGCTACGCCGGCGCGCACGATCGACGGCGACGCCCCGGTCAGCAGGACGTAGGTCGCCACCAGCGGCAGCAGCATCAGCGTGCGCACCAGCCGGTGGATCCCGAGCAGCGCGAACGCGAACGACCACATGGTGCAGAGCAGCACCACGTTCTCTCCCGACACGGCCATGATGTGGAGCAGGCCGCTGGCGCGGAAGGCGTCGGTGGTCTCCTGGGTCACGCCTTCGTCGTCGCCGAGGACCATGCCCTGCAGGACCTCGGCCACCGGCGAGTGCAGGCCCTTCAGCAGGTGCGACCGCGAGGCCAGGCGCAGACCGTCGATCAGCCCCTGCAGCCCACCGCGCCGGCCAATGAGCACGAGGTCGGCGAAGTCCGCCTCGAGCAGCACGTGCTCGCCCCTCCTGCGCAGGTACCTGCCGTAGTCGAAGGCCCCCGGTTTGGGCTCCGGCAGGGGCTGTACGCTCACCGAGGGGAGCCGCAACAGCGCGCCCTCGGTGAGCGGCCCTGTCGGCCGGTAGCCCAACGTCTGCCCATCCTCGAGGCGCAGGCGCAGGTGCGCGGGCTCCCGGACCGCGACCCCGGCCACGCTGGTCACGCGCATGGCCAGGGTGACCTCGCCGTCCTTCTCCGTGGGCAGGTCGGTCAACACCGCCGTCATCGGCACGTGCTCGCCCGTGTAGGCGGCCAAGGTGGACCGGCCGATGGCCGTCAGACGCGCACCGCCCAGAGCGACACCAGCCACGGCGAACAGGAGCATGAGCGCCGCGGCGACGACCAGCGCGCGGCGCTCGTCGAGCGCTGCGGCCCGGTCCGGCAACTCCGGTGCCCGCCGGCCCACGACCAGCCCGGCCGCGGCGACCAGTGCAGCGACCACGAGCAGCGTGACGGACGGCCGCCACACGAGCGCCAGGCACAGACCGCCGCAGTACGCCGCGAGCAGAAGGTGCGGCGGCGCGAGGGAACGCATCTCCGCCGCCTCAGACCGTGATGGAGTCCTTCATGGCGGCGAACTTGGCGTCGCCGATGCCCGGGACCTCCTTGATCTCGTCGATGGTCTTGAAACCGCCGTGCTCGGTGCGGTAGTCGACGATCTTCTGCGCCGTGGACGGCCCGACCCCGTCGAGCACGTCCAGTTCCTCGAGCGACGCGGTGTTGAGATTGACGAGAGCGGCGGGCCCCGAGGCGCCGGCGGACGTGCCCAGCCCACCCGACGACGCGCCGGCGGCCGGAGCAACGCTCACCGCACCGGATGCGCCCTTCTCCGGCACCACGATCTGCTGCCCGTCGGCGACCGGAGCGGCGAGATTGACGGCGGCCAGTTCCGCCCTGGCGGTCGGGCCGCCGGCTATCTCCAGCGCGTCGGTCACGCGCGCGCCGGCCGGCAGCCGCACCACGCCGGGCGAGCGCACGGCGCCGCACACGTACACGACCACATCGGGAATCGCGGAAGGCGACGGCGATGCCACCTCGGAGACTCCCCCGCCCCCCGCCCCCGCCGCATCCGCCGCGGAAGAGGAGGCCACCGGCGCCAGCACCACGGCCTGCGCCTGCGATGGTCCGGCGCTCTTCGGCAGCACCACGTACCGCACGCCCACCGCGACGACCACGACGGCGACGGCTGCGTAGGCGATGATCTGGCGTCTCGAGAGCTGCACGGCCCACCTCCGGCGCCGCAGGGATCAGAGGGAGTGACGGGCGCCGGGGGCGCGTCCGGCGCCCGTCGCGTAGCAGGCTACGCTCGGCCAGCCTGTCGCACATCGCCCCTCAGGGACTATGCCCCTGAGCCTGACATGGCCGTTATGTGCCCGCTTGCGTGCCCGAACCGCCCGCAAGCCGGGCTCCCAGGCTCACTTCCAGCAGCTCGACGGCGGCGCTGTCGGCATCTGCCAGCACGTGGGAGTAGGTACCGAGAGTGATGACCGCCGAGGAGTGCCCGAGACGCTTGGAGACGGCATCGACCGGGACGCCGGCGCGCAGCAGCTGCGTGGCGTGGGTATGGCGCAGATCGTGGAAGCGGAGGCCGGCATCCACGGCGCGCCACTCCCGAGAGAGCCGCGACGGGCGGTAGAGGCTGCCGTGCTCGGCGCAGAACACGAGCCCCTGGTCGCGCCAGGCGGCGCCGTCTGCGATGCGTGCCGCTGCCTGCCGGCGCTTGTGCTCGCGCAGCGCCGCGGTGGTCGCCTCCATCAGCGTGATGGTGCGCCGGCTGCGCTTCGTCTTGGGGTAGTCGCGGAGACGCAGCCGGCCTTTCGACTCCTCGAGCACGCAGCGCACCGTGAGCGACGACTCGGCGAGGTCGACATCACTCCATCCGAGCCCAAGTAGTTCGCCGCGGCGGAGGCCGGTCGTGACGGCGACAAGGACAAGGGCGTGCCACTGCGGGCCCAGCTTCGCGAGCAGGGCCGCGGTCTGCTCCTCGTCGAGCGCGGTCATCTCGCGGCGCCGGTCGTCGGGCGGAGTGACGGAGTCGACGGGACTGGAGACCAGGAGGCGCCAGCGGACCGCCTGAGCGAACGCCGAGTGCAGCATCTTGTAGTGCTTGCGCACTGACGCTGGCGATGCTCCACTTGCGAGGTGGGAGTCCAGAGCCCGCTGGATCGTCAGCGGGCGCACGTCGACCAGCTTGGTCTGCTGCAGCGCCCATGGCACGTGCCGGCGCACGATGCTCTCATACACCTCGACGGTGTGCCCCGCGGCGTGGCCGGCGCGCAGGTGAGCGAACCAACGTTCCAGGTAGGCGGCGAGGGTGAGCTTGTGCGGCTCGAGGCTGGACTCACGCTTCTTGTCTGTGAGCTTGGTCAGGGCGCGGACCCGCGCCTCACGCCGCGTGGCGCCGATGGCGTTCGCACGGATGCGGCTCACGCCGCTGCCTTCGCTCTCGAACGCCTGCCAGCGGCCGTCGTCGAGCTTCTTCACCCAGCCCATGCCGGACATCATAGCGAAGGGACATCCGGGAACGGCTGCCCCGGATGCCCCTTGTCAACTTGGCGGGCTCAGGTTGTCAAGCCTGCGCCCCTCAGTTGTCCACCCGCCACCAGGTCTGCACCTCGAGGTGCATTCTGAGCAATCTCGGGAACACCGACGGCGCCGGCCGCGTCGGCGTCTGCGAGACAAGCGCGATCGCCGTGCCGCCCGCGCAGCCGACGCGAGTGACCAGGAGCCGGCCGGCCCTCACGCTGCCGCCTCCGCGAGCAGCTCCACCACGACCTCGGTGCGCGGGTACGCCCGGTCGATCGCCGTCCACACTGTCGCGCAGTTCACCTGACAGTCGTCGACCCAGAGGAAGTCGTTGAGCGCGTCCTGGACGGCCTTGAGCACGTTGTCGCCGTCGCGCCGGCGAGCGTCCGGGAAGAAGCAGCGCACCTCGATCGAGACGGCGCCGGCGTGCCCCTTGGGAACACGCCGGCGACTCATCTCGATCAGGCAGCACTTGCGTACCTCGGCCTCGTACCTCGTGGTCGCCGCCGGCGTGTAGACGCGGCCACCCTTGCCCAGCCGCGGGCGCTGCTTGCCCTGCGGCTTGCCGGGGACGATGAAGGCGAGGCGGGTCATCGGCCGGGATCCATCACTTCGTCCAACACGAGCCCCGCAGCCTCAAGGACACCAAACATGAAGTCCTCGTACCACGACCCGCCGTCGTTCGCGGCAATCATGCGCTCGTACTTGGCGATGAGTGCGTCGTCGAGGCAGAGAAGGCTCCTTGCGTCGTCCCCAGTGAAGGGCAGCCGCCAATCGAGCCACTGACTCCTCATCCGCCTACGCCGCCACGAGAGCGCCCGGAGCAGCTCGGGCCCGTATTCGTGCGCCGGCTCCTGAACGTTGACCATCGATATCACGTGGTCGAGCACCAGGTTGTTGATGGCGTGCGCTCGGTTGGACTTGTCGAGCCGGAGCAGCTCCAGTGAGGCACACAGCTTCTTCTGATCGATCCACTCAACTCCCTCGTGGCCGCTCATCGGTGCTGGTGCCTGGCTGCGCGCTTGGCGATCACGAGCCCAAGGCGCCGGCAGCGCGCGTCTACGGCTGAGTCGCGGCGCCGTTGGTCCTCAGCCGCCTCAAGTGCCTCGAACCTCGAGGTCGCGGTCCCAGTCCGCATCCAGGCGAGCGATGTTCTCCGGGTACGGTGCGATCACGCCGCCTGCACCTCCTGCGCCTGCGCCTCGGCCTCGGCGTTGACGTCGTGCTCATACTCATCGTCGGTCGGCACTGCCCGCCAGCCGTTGCCGCCGCATCCCGTGCCGGCAATGTCGCGCTCGCTCTCGGGCAGCTTCAACGCGCAGGTGCTGTTGTAGATCCCGCAGTTGCTGCAGGCGCGCAGCTCGGGATGGTCGGCCGCAGTCCCGTACACGACGACGAACTCGAGCCCATGGTCCTCGGGCGCGATCGCGCTGTGCAGCTCGCGGGTGCGACCGTCGCCGACGGCGACGACGCTGTACTCCTCAATCTGGTCGCTGGCCATGTCGGGATCGCCGGCGTTCGTGTAGTCGCCGACGAGCTCGGCGTACTGCGTCGTGGGACCGACCTCAGTGACGACCGGCTCGTCGGCGTTGGGCCACCAGGCGCGCACCGTGCCCTCGCCGCGCTCGGCGCGACTGGTCACCTCGCCGGTCTCAGGGTCGATCGTGTCGCCCTCGATCTGGCGCGAGTCGTCGACGATCTCGGCGTCCTCGACGTCGTCGGCCTCCTCGGCCTCGCCCTCCATCGGCGCCGGCTCTGCGGCCGGCATCTGCGCCTGGAGCGCGTCCACGACGTGCTGCTGCTGCGTCACCCGCTCGCAGGCCTCCTCGTAGTTGGTCTCGGCCGTGCCCATCGACTTGGCCTTCGCCTTGCGCTCCTCGAGGAGGTGAGCCAGGACGGCCGTCGCCTCGTCGAGTTCGGTCTTGGGGATCCAGCTGGTCTGCTCGAAATCGGTCACGCTCTCCTCCTTGGTCAGGTCCTGCTGCGGACCACATTGGTGGCGTCGGCGACCTTGGTCACCATCGCCTTGGGGACTGTCGTCTGCGTCGCGGTCAGGTGGTCGTCCTCGATCACCGGCGCCTCGGCGTCTTCACGGCTCGCGCTCACCAGGGCGAGCTTGCCGCGGCGCATCTCGTCGATGACCCACAACCTGCCGTCGGGCGTGATGACCGCGTCGCCGGTCTTGATGTGCGCCTCGTAGTCGAGCCAGCTTGTAGACTCGTCGTGCATTCGGACCTCCGTTGTCCGTTGCCACGCCCCCGGACGTTGGCCGCGTCGCGGGGGCACTTGCCGTTCTTGCAGCTGCTTGCCAGTGCGGACCCGACGACCCTTTGGGTCGAGTCGGGCTCAGCTCTCAGGCCGAGGGATCCACAGGTCTCGCTCTTCGTCGTGCTCGAGCGCTGTGGCCCTCCGATTGTCAGGGTGCTCGCCGCAGTCATCGCCGGCCGCCGTGACGGGCCAGTCCCACTCGCAAAGCCCAGGCTTCGGCGCATGCCGACGGCAGCGTCCTTCGTCGGCCGCGCCGCGCTTCTTGAACGGCTGCCAGAATGGGCAGTCCTCGCAGATTCCTGCCGCCATTGCTCCTCCTTGGATCGGGGTGTTTGCCGGGACGGTTCCGGGCCCCCCTTAAAAGGGGCCCCGGAGACCAACACGTCCGCGAACTTGTTACTGAGCGTTACTGAGCGTGTTACTGAGGCTGAATCGACCACATCGCCGGGCGTTACTGAGTAACGCGAAAACGCGTTACCGGGCGTTACTGAGCGCGTTACTAGGCTCAGGCGCATCGCCCCTCCTCCCGCTGCTTCCGCCACCGCACGGCCGCCGCAGTCACAGCCTGGGAGACGCCAACACCGTGGTCTTGGAGGAGCCTGCGCGCCGCCCGGACAGTGATCTTCGGGTCAGCCTTCAGGCGGTCCAGGTGCAGCGCCGTCTCCTGCGTCCCTTCCGGCCAGTCCTGGACCATGCGGATGTAGTGCAGCGGGTTGTTGGAGCGCTTGAAGACCACCCGCTCGGGCACCCAGCTCATCCGCGCGGCGTCGCGTTTCAGCTCGAGCCCGTTGGCCGTCGGCGTGAGATGCCAGATGACGTCGACGTCGTCGCCCTTGCCCGAGCTCCCGCGCTGGTGCTTGTCTTCGTGGCCGGCGTGATCGAGGCGCACCCAGGTGACGCCGAGGCGCTTGAGCAGCATGCCGGTGTGCGTGTAGAAGGCGCGGTACGTGTCGGCGTCGTTCTCCTCGCCGCGGACGGCGCGAGAGATGGTGTCGATGGCCACCGTGAAGTGGCACTCGGGTGCCTGCTCTTGCGCCGCGCCGAGCAGCTCGATCAGGGCCTTGCCGCCCTCCGCTGTGTCCAGCGGTGGTAGCGAAGGGAGCAGGGCGTACTTGAAGCGCGAGAAGTCCGTGCCTGACCCGCAGCCCATGTCCTCCAGGCGGTCGTAGAGGTCGGATTCGGTCATCTCGTAGTCGAGGTAGAGCACGGCGTGGTCCGGCCGCTGCACGATCTGCGAGGCGATCCACAGGAGGAGCAGCGACTTGCCGGTCTTGTGCTTTGCCCAGAGGGCGTGGCCGCGGCCGCGCGCGAGCACGTCGTCGTAGGTCCACTCGGCGTCGGAGTGCTCGCGCTCCCAGAAGCTCGTCCAGTCGATGAACGGCGAGTTGTCGTGCTGCTCGGCCGGCAATGTCCACGCCGGCACCTGCAGCTCGTCGACCCTCTTGCCCGCGGCCAGGTGGTCGGCCGCATCCTTGCCGGCGGCCGCCTCGAGGATCCGCACGCTGGCGGCCTTACCCTCCAGCGACTTCGCCACCTGCTCGGCGTGCGCGCGGCCGGGCTCGTCACGGTCGGCGACAATGGCCACGTGAGCGCCTGTGAGCGCCTCCGAGTACTCGGGGCGCCACTTCCCCGCCCCGGCCGGGCTTGTGGTCGCTATGGCGCCCGCCGCCTCGAGAGCGTGCACGTCCTTCTCGCCCTCGACGACGTAGACTGTGCCGCCGAGGCGGGCGGCCAGGATGATCTCCGGCAGGCGGTAGAGCACGCGGCGCGTGCCGGCCACCTTCCACGTCCAGCCGCCCTCGCCGTCCGGCCGCCGCTGGCGGAAGTCCTTGGGCTCGAAGCGCACGACCTGGAAGAGCAGCTGGCGGGATTCGTCCACGTAGTCGTAGGTCGCCACGATCTCGCGGCGAGCCGGCGTGGACGCGTTCCCGTTGCCGCCCGGCTTCTCGTCCACGAACAGGTCGGCGAGCTTCAGCCCGAGCGCGGCGCAGACCGCGTCAGGTGAACAGCCGGCGTGGCAGTTGACGAGCACGCGGCCGTCGTCGCCGACGCCGAGCGACAGGCTTTGCCGGTGGTCCTCATGGGAGGGGCAGCGGGCGATCCAGCCCTCGCCGGATCGCCGCACCCCCTCCAGTTGGCACAGGAACTCGTCAGGCTGCATTCGTGGCCCGCGTCTTCAGCCGCATCTCGCGCTCGACGTCCTCGAGGGCCAGCTGGTAGCCGTGCTCGATCGCTTGACGACGCTCTTCGTTGGGACAGCCGAAGGTGCGCGCCGTGGCCGCGTGACGCAGCTGCGCGACCACCTGGGGCAGCTTGGGCTCTCTCATCCCACTTGCCTCCACTCGTCGAGGATCGCGTCCATCTCGGCGTCGGCCTCTTCGCGCTCGCGCCTGGCCTGCCTGAGCCCGGCCTCCTTGCCCTCGTGGAAGGCGTCGTCGAGGGAGCGCCTGCGCAGGGCTACCCCAACGGTCGCGCCTGCATAGAAGAGGGCGAAGCCGCCGAGGATCAGTAGGGCGATCACGGCTCCGCCTTCCATGGCCGCAGGC
>CAVOMB010000090.1:0-35834 GCA_963696935.1 uncultured Thermoleophilia bacterium
CGAGCAGCCGGGTGATGTCTGTTCTTTCAACGGAGTCGGCCGGGCACCTCGCCTGCTTGAGCGGAAAGTGGGATGGGGCAGGCTCATGCGCCTGCCACGGGCGTCAGTCGGTGCCCTCCTCGCCGCCGAAGGGCTCGCCGACCAGCGGCAGGTCCGGCAGTTCGTCGAGGTAGCCGGCGACGGCGCGCGCCGCGGCGTCGATGAGCTCCGCGTCGCAGAGCGCCGCGGCCTCGGGGTCGCAGCCGGCGGCGGCCAGCTCCTGGATCAACTGGAAATGCAGGTGCACGAGCGCCGCCGGGGAGGAGTGCCTTGCGGCGCCCGGAGTCACGGCCGGCACCGGCGTGACCCAGACGAGATCGGGGTCGACCGGTACGGCGGCCACCGGCCGGCGGCGAGGGCCGCGCACCGGCGTGCACGAGGCGAGCGCTGCGGAGGCGCCGGAGATGGGGACTGGGGCTTTGGGCACGGCGGCTCCTCCTCTGACTCGGGGCTGGACGGACGCCCCCGCGGCGCCGGAGACGCGAAGTCTGCAGCGACCGCGTCGGCGGGCCGGCCGGTGGTGCCGGCCCGCGGGCCGCGGCGGCGTCCGCGGACGAGAGTAGCGGCCGGGGCGGACGGATGTTCGTGTGCCGGGCCCCGGCGCGTACCCCCGGGGGTTCCCTTTTGCGCGGTTCCGGCTAAGATACGTCACCATCTCAGGACCACCGCAAGCAAAGGAGTCGCCATGTCGGACAGCGTCTACCGCGTGATGGAAGTCATCGGCTCGAGCTCCGAGTCGTGGGAGAAGGCCGCCAAGAACGCCGTGGAGAAGGCCGGTATCCACCGCGAGGACCTGCGGATCGCGGAGGCCGTCGAGTTCGACATGAAGATCGAGGGCAAGCAGATCGTCGCGTACCGCACCAAGGTGAAGATCTCGTACAAGTACCACGAGATGGTCTGAGCGACCGGAGTCTCATCGAGTGGCCGACGAAGGCCCCGCCGTCCGGCGGGGCCTTCGTGCGTACGGGGCTGCGTCCGTACGGGCCGCCCGCGCGGCCGGGAGGCCGCGGGCCGCGCGGGCGGCTATACTCTCCGGCCGGCGGGTCGACGTCCGCCGCCGGACCGGCTGGAGAGGGAGACGATGGAATCCGAGAAGCTCGTCATGTTCGACTTCGACGGCGTGATCGCCGACTCGTGGTGCGGGCAGAAGCGTGCCTTCGCCGACGCGCTCCTCGCGCACGGGCTGGACGAGTTCGCCACCTCCACTACCTTCCGCGACTTGCTGGAGTCCAACTGGTTCGACGCCCTCGCAGAGTCGGGTGTGCCTGCGCACGTCGTCGCGGACATCGAGGACGCGTTCGGCTCGGTGCCGAGCCCCGGCCTGTTCCCCGGCATGGCCGAGGTCATCGAGCGGCTGTCCGAGGCGCATCCCGTGGTCGTCATCACGTCCAGTTCGACCGAGCACGTGCAGCGCATCCTCGACGAGCATCAGGTGCGCGGCGTCGTGGAGGTCGTCGGCGGCGACGTGGAGCCCAGCAAGACGCGCAAGATCCGTGCGGCGCGCAGCCGCTACGGCGAGGCGCTGGAGCCCTGGTACGTCTGCGACACCGTGGGCGACGTGGCGGAGGCCAAGGCCGCCGGCGCCACGGTCGTCGGCGCGAGCTGGGGCTGGCACGGCGAGGAGCGCCTCCTGCGCGCCTACCCGGACCTCATCGCCCGCCACCCCAGCGACCTGCTCGACCTGCTCTGAGGCGCCGCCCCCGCTCCCGGCCGAGTCACTCGAGGCCGAGCCGCGCGAGCTGCTCGGCGAGGCCGAAAGGCTCTACGCGCAGGATGACGGCCGCGTCTTCGATGCTGAGGCGGCCGCCCCGCAGCGCGGCCAGCGCCCAGGAGCGCATGGCGGCCGGCACGCGCAGCACTGCCGGCTCTCCGTACCGGCCGGGAGGCAGGCAGTCACCCGGCGTGAGGTGGGTGAGCGTGTCCCTGACGCCGCCGAGGTAGGCCTGCCGGGGGAGGAGTTCCCATTCGTGCTGCTTGAGCTCGCCGCGGAGCGCGTGGAACTGCTTGCCCTGCAGGCGTCCGGCGGCGCGCGACCGGAACAGCGCCGACCAGGCGCTGATGCCGAACGCGTTGCCGAGGTCCAGCAGCTCCTCGAGGCGCACCGAGCGGGGGGCCTCGCGGCGCTCGTACCAGCGCTGTACGGCGCGCACCGGCGCCAGGAACTCCTCGGCGAAGTCGTTTGCCGCCGCCTCGGGTGGGATGGTGCGGCTCCACGCGATGCGGTCGTCGGTCACGTCGCCGTGACCGAGAACCAGATGCGCGAACGCGTGCGCGAGCGCGAACCGCTGCAGCAGCACCGGGCGGGCGGCGTTGACGAAGATGAAGGGGACGCCGCCGCTGGTGAACGCCGCCGCCACAGGGCGCTCGCTCGCAGGGGGGGCGCCTTCCGCCGACCGGGATCCCTGCCGCGCCACGCGCGCCACAATCACCTGGGCTCCGTAACCGTCCTCCAGCAGCGGGACGAGGTCGGGGAGAGGTCCGTCGTCGGGCTCGACGTGCAGCTCGCTGCGCCAGAACCGGGCGACGCGGTCGTAGAGTACGTCTCCGGCTGCGAGGCCGGGGTGCAGGCTCACCGTGGGGTGCGTCAGGCGCTCAAGCTTGCCCTCCGCCACCGCGGGCACGCCTTGCATGCGGCGTTCTTCGACGTCGGCGGCGTCACCGTCGGCTCCGAGGGTGGCGCCCGCGGCGGCACGCAGGGCACGCGCCCGCGTCCGGACTGGCGCATCGCCGACGCGCGCGAGCGCGCCCGCCGGCGCTGGGACCACTGAAGAGGAAGGCGGCGACCGGGTAGGGTTGGTGCATGTCCGCCTGGTCGCCGCTCCGGTATCGAGTCTATCGCGCGCTGTGGATCGCGCTGTTGGTGTCGAACGTCGGCACCTGGATGCAGGCGGTGGGCGCGGCGTGGCTCATGGTGCAGCTCGATGCGTCGCCGGCCGTCGTGGCCCTGGTGCAGACGGCGACGTACCTGCCGGTCGTGCTGCTGGGCGTGGTGGCCGGCGCCGCCGCCGATCTCTTCGAGCGGCGCCGGCTCCTGCTCGTCACCCAGACGATCATGCTCGCCGCCGCCGGCGTGCTGGCGGTGCTCTCGGCGGCCGACCTCGTTACGCCCATCCTGCTCCTCGTGCTCACCTTCGCCCTGGGCGTGGGAGCCACGCTCAACGCGCCGGCGTGGCAGGCCATCCAGCCGGAGATCGTCCCGCGCGAGGAGCTCAAGCAGGCGGTCACGCTTGGCGGGGCCAACGTCAACCTGGGCCGGGCCATCGGCCCGGCCCTCGGGGGCGTGCTCATCGTGGTCGCCGGCCCGTGGCTGGTCTTCGCGCTCAACGCGGCGTCGTTCGCCTTCGTCCTCTACGTGCTGTGGCGCTGGAAGCGGCCCATCGAGGAGGAGGTCGGGCCGCCCGAAGGTTTCGCCGGGGCCGTCCGCGCCGGCCTGCGCTACGCGATGTTCTCGCGCATCCTGTACGGCGTGCTGGTGCGTTCGTTCGTGTTCGGCGTGGCCAGCTCCGGCCTGATGTCGCTGATGCCGGTGTACGCCAGCCAGGACCTCGGGTGGGGCTCGGGAGGGCTCGGCATCCTGTATGCCGGCATCGGACTCGGCGCCGTGGCGACGGCCGCGGTCGTGCCGCGCGTGCGCGAGCACCTCAGCGCGGACAGGGTGTTCGCCCTCGGCACCGCGCTGGTTGCCCTGGGTCTGCTCCTGCTCGCGGTGCTGCCGTACCGTATCCCGGCGGTGGTCTTCTGCGTCGTGGCCGGTATCGGCTGGCTGTTCTGCTTCTCCACGCTCAATGTGGCCTCTCAGGAGGTGCTGCCCTCGTGGGTGCGGGCGCGCGGGCTGGCGCTGTACCTGACTGCGATCTCCGCCGGCATCGCGCTCGGCAGCGCGCTCTGGGGCAAGCTCGCCGGGTGGTCCGGCGTGCCGTGGACGTGGGGGTTCGGGGCGCTCGCGCTGGTCGTCTCGCTGGTCCTGACGTACCGCTGGCGGTTCGACCGCATCGCCGACGTGGACCTCAGCCCGGCGCCGATGTCCGAGCCCGAGGCGAGCCTGGTCGGCGCTGAGGACTCCGACAGCCCGGCTCTCGTCGTGGTGGCCTACGAGGTCCGCGCGGAGGCCGAGGAGGAGTTCCTGCGCGCCCTGCGTCTGGTCGGCCGGGCGCGCCGTCGCACCGGCGCCAGCGACTGGTCGGTGTATCGCGACGCCGAGCGCGATCACCGCTACATCGAGACCTTCGTGCTGTCCAGCTGGGACGAACACGTTCGCCAGCACCAGCGGCGCACGGTCACGGACCTGGAGCTGCAGGAGGACATGCACAGCTTCCTGAAGCCGGGCACGGAGCCGTCGGCGAAGCACTTCGTGGCGCCGCCGGAGCCATCGTTGCGGCTGTGGCTGCGCTGAGCGGAGGCGGCGTCTCGGGCGCGACCGGGGCGCCGGCCGTCGCCTCTTCCTCCGTCGGCTCCGGCACGAGCTCCGGATAGAGCACCTCGATCTCGCCGAGGCGGTCCGCGAGGAGCGTGCGCAGGGCGGCGTCCGGCTCCTCGTCGAGCCAGGCCGAGAGCGACTCGTGCTCCGCGGGCTCCGGCTCCTCGACCAGCTCGCGCAGGAACGGGTGGACGAAGCCCGTCGACGTGTCCACCGTGAACAGCACGGCGTCGCGGGCGCGGGTGACGCCGACGTAGACCACGCGACGCTCCTCTTCGACCTCGGGCGGGCCCCAGCGCGAGACGTCGCAGTCGTAGTCGGGGATGACGACCGAGTGGTACTCGCGGCCCTTGGCGGCGTGGATGGTGCCGATGACCACGCGGTCCTCTTCTGCCTCCTCCCGCGCGAGGGTGTCGTCGGCAGCGCCGGCATGCGCCTCCTCGTCGGCGCGCAGGCGGTCCCACGTGGCGAGGTACAGGCCGGGGTCCGGGTAGGTCTCGGCGAGGAGCAGCAGGGAGTCGAAGACCTCGAGCGGGCCGGCGCCGTCGGAGGGGCCGGCGGCCGCGGCGGCGTCGGCCTCCGCGGCCCAGAGGCCGTCGAGGCCGAAGGTCTCGACGACGGCCCAGACGAGGTCTTCCGCGGTGACCGGACCGGCGAGCTGGTCCTGCAACGCGCTGGCGAGCTCGACGAGCGCTGAGAGCGGGCGTGGACCGGCTGCACGCTCTTTGGCTGCGGCCGCTCGCACGGTCGCCCACGGCTCCGACGATCCGGCGACCGCCTCGACGACGGCGCCGGTCACGTACCGGTTGGGCCGGTTCAGCAGGCCCGCGAGCGCCGGCCCGGTCAGCGACTCCGGCGCCCGCACGAGGTCCAGATACGCGCGCAGCACCCCGGCGGCCGGGTGCGTGAACAGCGTGCAGCCGAGCGCCGGCGTGCGCGGGATGCCGACCGCGTCCAGGGCGAGCGCGACCAGCAGCTGCTGCGAGCGGTACCGGCACAGCACGGCGAGGTCGCGCCAGTCGCAGGCCATGCGCGCCTTCTCTGCGCTGAGGAACGCACAGATGGCTCCGGCCCGCTCCGGCCACGATGCGGCGCCGGTGAACCGCACCGCGCCGTCCTGCGCCCCGGGACGCGGCCGGATGTCCTTCGCCTCGCGCACCTTGTTGTTGGCGACGAGGCGGGCGCCCGTCTCCACGACCGCCCGCGAGCAGCGGTAGTTGGTGCACAAGGTGTAGGTCGCGGAGAACGGCGCGGGCGGCATGCGGCTGTGGAACTCGAGGATGCCGCGCGGGTCGGCCTGCCGCCAGCCGTAGATGAGCTGGTCGTCGTCGCCGACGACGAAGAGCCGCCGGTGTGGACGCGACAGCACGTCGACGAGGGCGAGCTGCGCGCCGTTCAGGTCCTGGAACTCGTCGACCAGCACATGGTCGAACCGCCGCTGGATGAAGTCGCGGTGAGTGGGATCGGCCAGCATGTCGGCCACGGCGAACCAGATCTGGTCGTCGAACGACTGCAGGCCCGTGGCCGCCTGGGCGCGGGCGTACTGCGCGTGCACCGGTGCGAAGGGGAGGGTGACGAGCGGAGTCTCGGTGACGCACTCAAGGGTCACCTCGACCTGCTCGACGGGCTCGAGCGCGGCCCGGACCTGCGTGAGCGCGCGCACGAAGGCGCCGACGGGGTCGCTGCCGCGGCGCGGCTGCAGCTCGCGCAGCGAGATGCCGGTGGTGGCCATGGCGCGCGCCATGAGGTCGCGGAGCGCGCGCCCGTCGTGGTCCAGGAGGATGCGGGCGCGCATGACCTCGCGCTGGTAGCGGTAGCCGAAGGCGTTGAAGGTCGCGCAGTGGACGCCCGGCGGTCGCTCGGGGGCGCCGGGGGCGGATCCGGGGCGGCGCCTGCGGCGGGAGCGCCCTGCCGCGCCGGACTGCGCGTCCGCCGGCGCTCCGAGGCGGCGCGTGCTGGCGATGCCCAAGGCCGCCAGTCGCTCCTCCAGTTGCTCGGCCGCCTTGCGGTTGAAGGCGAGCATGAGGATGCCTGAGGGGTCGCAGCCGCGGTCCACGAGCTCGACGACGCGGCTGACCAGGGTCTTGGTCTTGCCGGACCCGGCCGGGGCCAGCACGCGCGCCGGGCCGCGCTCGTGGAGGACGGCTGCAAGCTGGGCCTCGTCGAGGCGCACGGCGTCGGGGCCCGAGACCGGCGCCCGCGGCGGGTGAGCGGCGGGCGCAGCGGCGGATCGGGCGGCGGGCGCAGCGCCAGGCCGGGCGGGTGCGCCCTCGGCCGTCACGCCGAGCAGCCGCCCGATGTCCTCGAGGTCGAGCGCCGCTGCGTCGCCGACGGCCGCGCCGCGCGGCGCGAACAACTCGGGCCCGAAGGAGAAGCCGAGACAGTAAGGCAGGTCGCGTGCCAGCAGCGGGTGGATGAGGCGCAGCAGGACCGCGTTCACCTGCTCCGTGAACTGCCCGCCGGTGCCGGACCAGAGCCACAGCCCGACCGGCGGCTCACCACCCAGGAGGGGGCGGTGAGGCTCGCCCGGATCCTCCGTCCAGGAGCGCCGTGCGGCGAAGCGCACACCCGGGGCGGCCGCCGCCGCTCGCTGCGTGAGGTCGCGGCGGCCGGTCACGCCGAAGAACACGAGCCGCGGCGGGGCCGGGGGGACCGGCGCGGACGGCGGGGGCGCCGATGCCGCCGGCAGAGGCGGGCACGCGGGGATGTCGTCGGGAGCATGCGTCATGGCGGATCCCGCCGGGCGCGGAGGGGGTCGCCCGGCGGGGCATCGACGCTAGCAGCCGCACGCGCGGCGAACGAGGGTGACGAGCGTGCAGAAGATGGACGTTGACGCCCTGGCGCTAGTGGAGCGTCAGGTAGAGCACCTCGGCGAAGCTGAGGAGCCGCAGGCTGCGGGGATTCCGTAGCTGGCGGGAGTCGGCCAGCTCGCCGAACCCGAGGCGGACGCGGTCGAGCGCGTCGGCGTCCTTGAGCATCCACAGGACGCGGAGGGCGCGCTGCGGATCGGCCAGGCGGCGCGCCGGGTCGTCGACCGCCGCCAGGCCCTCGGCGTGCTCGAGCCCGCCGTCGTCGGGCAGCGAGTGGCGCAGGATCGCGAAGCGTACGACGGCCGCGTCTTCGGCGGGCAACGCGGCTGTGAGCCTCAGCTCGTCGGCGCGCTCGACGCTGTCGGCGCCGTGCCCCGGCTCGACGCCGTCGCCGAGCCGCCCGATGTCGTGCCAGAGAGCCGCGTGCAACACGAGCTCACGGTCCGCCGACGACCACTCCAGCTCCTCGGTGAGGCGCTGCGCGTGGATGTGCACGCGCTGCGTGTGGCGCACCCCGTGCAGGCTGGACCAGCGCCGGAACCAGCCCTCGTCCACATCCGGTGCACGCTCAGCCCAGAGGGCTGCTTCGGCGGTGTCGGTGTCTGTCATGCACGCAAGCGTACCGCAGGACCCGGACGGCACCCGGGTGCGGCTCCGGTCACGTCTCGTTGAGCCACGTCACGTGCGACATGAATTCGTCGTCGCAGGTCACGCAGCGGAACCTCTCGTTGGGCAGCGTCTCGGTGTGGGACGCCTTCAGGTGGTGTTCCAGCGAGTGCAGCGAGTCGAACTCGGCGTCGCAGTGCGGGCAGGGATGCATCTCGAGGCTCATGGCGGTTCCTCCGGTGGCAAGCGATGTGGCCCCAGTAGGCGCCCGGTCGGGACGCCGTGGAATCTGAGCGTGGCGCTCGGGATCGACGCGAAGGGTGTTCAGCGGAGCTGGCCGACGGTGCCGAAGCTGTAGCCGTGGGTCTTGAGCCAGGGGATCACGGACGGGAGGGCGGCGACGTTGCTCGAGGACGAAGCGTGGAGCAGGTACAGCGTCTCCGTGTACGCCGCCGCGATGAGGCGCGCGCGGGTGACGCTCACGGACGGCGCGGGTGACGTCCGTTTGGTCTGGTACCCTCGGCTCATGGACGAGTCGAGCGTGCGCATGCAGGTCCTCGAGGGCGACATCACCCGCCTCGACGTCGACGCCGTCGTCAACGCTGCCAACAGCTCGCTGCTCGGGGGCGGCGGCGTCGACGGCGTCATCCACCGCGCCGCCGGCCTGGGCCTGCTGGCCGAGTGCCGCACGCTCGGCGGCTGCCCTACGGGCGAGGCGCGCATCACCGGCGGCCACGACCTGCCGGCCCGCCGCGTGATCCATACGGTCGGGCCGGTCTGGCGCGGCGGCGGCGGGGGCGAGGCCGGGCTGCTGCGCTCCTGCTACACCGAGTCCCTGCGATTGGGCGAGCAGGCCGGGGCGGAGACCATCGCCTTCCCCGGCATCTCCACCGGCGTCTACGGCTACCCCAAGGCCGAGGCTTGCGACGTGGCCGTGAGCGCGGTCGCCGAGTGGCTGGCCGCGCACGATCTGCCGCGCGTGGTCACCTTCTGTTGCTTCAGCGCCGGCGACGCGGCACTGTACCTGGCGCGGCTCGGGCTCACGGGCTAGCCGCGTTCATCACCGGTGCCGCGCACGAAAGCGAACGTCTGTTCGTGCCTGCGACAGTATTTACCTAGCCGCGGCTGTTGTGAACGCGTAGACTCTATGCAGGAGGGGACCTTGGCGCGCCGCGCCCGGGTCCAGGGCCAAGCGGCGCGGTCCGCGCCGCAAGAAGGGGGAGGTGGCAGAACGTGAACGTTCTCCATGCACTGACCAGACGGCGGGGAGCCGCGCTGTTCCTGCTGCTGGCCGTGGTCGTCGTGGCCGCGCTGCTGGTCGCCGGATGCGGGAGCTCGAGCTCTTCGAGCAGTTCGAGCCCTGCCGCGAGTGCGAGTACGGCAAGCGGCGGATGGACGGCGGCCGACCTGAGCTCGATCGAGGCCGACCCGGCGCTCGCCGCCGGCCTGCCGTCCGGCATGACGTCGATCCGGGTCGCCAGCGACATCCCATATCCGCCGTGGGAGTACTACGATCCGGCCACCAGCAAGAACCCGGCCGGGTTCGACTACGACCTCTCCCAGGCCATCGGCGCGAAGATCGGCGTGCCCGTGTCGTTCAACCAGACACCGTTCGACAGCATCATCCTGTCGATCAAGGGCGGCAAGAACGACATGATCATGTCGGATATGTACGACAACGCCGAGCGTGAGGGCCAGGGCATCAGCTTCGTCGACTACGCGATCGACGGCACGTCGATCCTCGTGAAGAAGGGCAACCCCGAGGGCATCACGACGCTCGACCAGCTGTCCGGCAAGACCGTGGCCTGCGAGAGCGGCACCACGCAGCAGGCTTTCCTCCAGAAGCAGAACAAGACCTTCGTCGCCGCCGGCAAACCGGCGATGAAGATCCTCGCCCTCCCGAACCAGCCGGCGGCGCTCCTCGCCGTCACCAGCGGCCGCGCCGTGTGCGACCTCACCGACCACTCCACCGCGTCGTACATCGCGCAGACGACCAACAACGGCAACACCTTCGAGGTCGTCACTGACCCGCAGTTCCCGGACGGCTACGAGCCGGCGATGGTCGGCATCGGCATCATCGCCAAGAACACCCAGCTCATCGACACCGTGCAGAAGGCTCTGCAGGGGCTCATCGACGACGGCACGTACAAGAAGATCATCGACACGTATGGCCTGCTGCCGGTCACTTCGGCCCAGGTCAACGCGGGCAAGACGCCCCTCGCGCAGTAGCAGCGGGCCGATATGGAATCGCCCAGTGTGAGCACGGGCGTGGCGGCGGGCGGGGGACCGCCCGCCGCCTTCCGCCCGGAAGCCATAAAAGCCGTCCCGTTGCGCCACTACGGGCGCTGGATCAGTGCGGCCGTGGTGACCTTCCTGCTGGTCGCCCTCCTGTTCTCGTTCATCAAGAACCCGGTCGTGGACTGGCCCACGGTCTGGGAATTCCTGTTCAAGCCGCTGACACTCATGGGCGTCGCGCGCACCATCGAGATCACGTTCCTGTGCATGATCGTCGGCGCGGCGGGGGGTGTGGCGCTCGCCGTCATGCGCCTCTCCGACAACCCCGTGCTGAGCCAGATCGCCTGGGTCTACATCTGGTTCTTCCGTGGCACTCCGGTGTACGTGCAGATCATCCTGTGGGGCAACATCGGCGTGCTGTGGAGCAAGTTCTACGTGGGCATCCCGTTCGTGAACGTCGTGTTCTGGTCCACCTCGAGCGGCCACCTCGTGAACAACTTGCTCGTCGTCGGCGTCCTGGCGCTCGGGCTGAACGAGGCGGCGTATGCGGCCGAGCTCGTGCGCGCCGGCATCATCTCCGTCGACGCCGGCCAGACCGAGGCCGCCTCGTCGCTGGGCATGTCGCCTACGCTGACCATGCGGCGCATCGTGCTGCCGCAGGCCATGCGCGTCATCATCCCGACCTTCGGCAACGAGACCATCAGCATGCTCAAGACCACGTCGCTGCTGGCGGTGCTGGGCGGCGGCGTCGAGCTGTTCAGCCGCATGCAGGAGATCTACGCTCAGACGTTCCAGATCATGCCGCTGCTCGTGGTGGCCAGCATGTGGTACCTGTTCATCACCTCGATCCTGACGCTGATCCAGGCCAGGCTCGAGGCGTACTTCGGCAAGGGCTTCGGCGAGAAAGAGGCCGAGGCGGCCGAGAAGCGCGCCGCCCGGCGGGCCCAGCGGACGCTGGCGGTCGCCGGCACCAGTGAAGGCGACGGAGAGGGGAGGCGCTGATGGCCGCTACCGTCGGCCCTCCCGAGGGCCACCTCGTAGACGCGGAGGCCGCGGCCGCGGCCGCGCATGGCCAGCCGATGGTCAAGGCCGAGCAGGTGTGGAAGTCGTTCGGCAAGCTGGACGTGCTCAAGGGCGTGGACTTCATCGTCCAGCCGCAGCAGACGTTCGTGCTGCTCGGCCCGTCGGGCGGCGGCAAGTCCACCCTGCTCCGCTGCATCAACCACCTCGAGAAGATCGACGCCGGCCGTCTGTACGTCGCCGGCGAGCTCATGGGCTACAATGAGCGCGGCAGCGTGCTCCACGAGATGAAGGCACGCGACGTGGCCCGTCAGCGCGCCTCCATCGGCATGGTGTTCCAGCGCTTCAACCTGTTTCCGCACAAGACCGCCATCGAGAACGTGATGGAGGCGCCCATCCGGGTGCAGCACGTGAACCGCAAGCAGGCTGAGAACGAGGCCGAGGAGCTGCTCAGGCGGGTCGGCCTGGGCGAGAAGATGGACGTCTACCCGGCGCAGCTCTCGGGTGGCCAGCAGCAGCGCGTCGCCATCGCGCGGGCCTTGGCCATGAAGCCGAAGCTGATGCTGTTCGACGAGCCCACATCGGCGCTCGACCCCGAGCTCGTGGGCGAGGTGCTGGACGTGATGAAGCAGCTCGCCATCGACGGCATGACCATGGTCGTCGTCACGCACGAGATGGGCTTCGCCAAGGAGGTCGCCGACGGCGTGGCCCTCATGGACGGCGGCGTCATCGTCGAGCAGGGGCCGCCGCGCGAGGTCCTCGAGAACCCCAGGGAGGAGCGGACCAAGCTGTTCATCAGCAAGGTGCTCGTGTAGTCAGAACAGACAACGGTCCGACCGGACGACGGGCGCGGGCGGCAGCATCGCCACCCGCGCCCGCCTTGCGTACGCCGCGGACGCGGCCGCGTCGTCGGGCGGCGCGCGCCGTGACAATCGCGTACCCTTGGTGCAGAGATGCTGCGCGCCGGGATGTCCGGCGCGACGCGAGCGAAGAGGTGGGGGCTGCGGTGGCCGGCGCCAAATGGAACGACTTCGGCAGTATCTGGAAGACCATCCGCGAGGTGGACGTCACGGCCATCCGTCGCGAGGCTGAGCACGACGTCGTGCTCGCGGTCGTCGGCGACCGGGCGGCCCTGACGCAGGCCCACGGACTGCTGCTCGAGGGGCCGGACCTGTACCCATCGCCCTTCGCTGCGCTCGGGTTCGTGCCGCTCGACCTGGTGCCCGAGCGCGAGCGGCTCGTCCGCGAGGCGGACCTGCTGGTCGTGATGCTTCACGCCGACGTGACGCTGGATACCGACGAGGTCGCCGGGCTGCGGCGGCTGGAGGCGCTCTCACCGCGCCGGCGGCTGCTCGTGCTCGTCGGCGAACCGGCCGCGCCGGAGCGGAGCGTGCTGCGGCGGCTCGACGAGGGCCGCACGCTCATCATCCGGCCGGGCGCCGCGGACGCGCGGGACCGGCTCGCGGGGGCGGTGCTCGACGCTCTGCCGTCGGACCGCCGCCTCGCGGCCACGCGCCGCATCCCCGGCCTGCGGGCCCACTACGCGCACAAGTTGACGACGGAGGCATCCCTCTCCAACGGGGCCTTCGTGGTCGCCTCGGGCCTGCCGTCGTTGGTCCCGGTGCTCAACATCCCCATCGCCGCCGCCGACACCGTCGTGCTCACCAAGAACCAGGCGATGATGGTCTACCGCCTGGCGCTCGCCTTCGGGGCGCCGCCGGAGTTCCCGCGGCGGATGATCGAGATAACGCCCGTCATCGGCGCCGCTGTCATGTGGCGGCAGGTGGCCGGCGGGCTGGTCGGGCTCATCCCCGGGTACGGGATCGTGCCCAAGACCGCGGTCGCGTTCGCCGGCACCTGGATCACCGGCCGCGCGGCCGAGCTGTACTACTCCACGGGCTTCGTCTCCAAAGACGACCTGCGGCGGTTCTCCGAGGAGGCCATGGCCAGGGCCAAGGGCATGGCCGGAGAGATGACGCGCCGCGCTCGCGAGGCCCGGGACGGCGCGCGCAGGGCCGCCGGCGGCGCGCGCAGGGTCCGCGACGGCGCGCGCAGGGTCCGCGACGGCGCCCGCGCGGCCGGGCGTCAGGCGGGCTTGAGCAGGCCGCGGCGGGCGTAGACCTCCGCGGCCTCGCGCACCAGCGCGGCGCAGAGCGGCGCGCCGGCCGCGTCCAGGCGCTCGGCGACGTTCGTCAGGCCGGCGGCCGTGGACCGGCCCGGCCGGAGCGTCTCGTAGATCTCGAGCACTTCGTCGTCGGGCAGCGCGGTCAGCTCCGCGGCGCGCCGCAGGTTCTCGCCGAGCTGCGGGTTGCCGTGCGCCTCCGCGACCTCCGCCTGGTGCCGCAGCGTGTCCGGGTGGACGCGCAGGTCGGTGGGGGAGAGGTCGCCGCGCACCGCCGCATCCAGCGTGAGCTCCTCGATCGGACGGCCGCTGAGAGCGCGGGCGGAGAAGCGGCCACCCGTGCCGCCACCACCCGTCGGCTCGCCACCACCCGTCGGCTCGCCACCACCCGTCGGCTCGCCGCCTTCCGTCATCGCGCCGCTCATCGCTGCACCTCCAGGTCCAGGGGTGGCGCGCCGGGCACGCTCTCGCCGCGTTCGATGGCGATCAGCGCCACCACCTCGGCGTGGTACCGCGCCTCGATCGCCTGGTCGGTATAGGGGTTGCGCACCGGGGCCGGCCGCAAGCCCTTGGCGTAGCCGGCGGCATTGACTCCGAGCTCCCGGTACATGTCCGCGGTCAGCAGCGGCGCGATGGAGAGCAGCTCCAGGCACGCGAGCGGCGCGAGCCCCTTGCGGTGGATGAGCGCCGTGCCCTTGGCCTGCAGGCCGACGGCGACGCCGGAGCCCGCCAGCTCGGCGGCGGTCAGCCCGATCACGCCGAGGTCCACGGTTGACGGCACGCGCACCAGGCGCGCGACACACCCGCCGCTCTCGATCCCCTCCATGATCGCCGCCAGCGTCTCGCCGACCGGCAGTCCGGCCATCGTGAACCAGAGCTTCGTGGCGAGCGCCGGCGAGACGCCCACGCAGACCTCGCGCGGGTCCGTGCCCGGCCGGGCCTCGCCGCGCGCGACCAGGCGGAAGCCGGCCGCAGCGCCGGCTGTGCGGCCCGGGGCAAGGTAGTCCGCCTCGGGGCCGAGGGTCGGAGCGACATGGCCCGCCCTTCCGGGGCCTCCGCGAGGGGTGGCGGGCGCTCCGGCGGCGTGTCGCGCCAGCAGGTCGGCGCGCGAGCGCTGCTGGCGGATCGCGGCGATCTGCTCCAGGCGCGCCGCCGGCACCTCGTAGCCGGTGCCGGGACCCTGGTAGTCGTTCGGATCGGTCACCTTCGACAGGCAGCGCATGTCCTCGTCGAAGATCGCCGCCGTCTGCAGGTAATCGCCGGCGACACGGGCGCGGCCCATGGCGAGCACGCGCCCGGCCTCCTCCTCGAAGCCGGTCGCCCACAGGGCGCGCACCACGTCGAGGATGCCGAGTTGCCGGTCCATGATCGCGCCAGACGCCGCCAGGATCGCCTGCGGGTCCGGCGGCGTGATGTCCTTCGAGCCCTCGGCGACGACGACGTCCTCGACCCGCGCCTCATCTGCGGCCTGGTCGCCGCCGAAGCCGGCCGGCGCAGCCTCGCCGGCCCCGACCAGCCCCAGCTCGCGATACACGGCCAGGCAGGCGCGCGCCGCCCGCTCGCGTACCGCGCGCAGGCCGTCCTCCGTCACCGGCCGCAGCGCGCCGTCCACGCCCCAGTCGCGCTGCAGTACGAGGTAGTCGTCCAGGTCCTCGGCATTGAAGTTGCTCGGCCCGAACATGTTGTCGTACCGCGGGATGGACCCGAAGCCGCTGAAGAGGAAGTCGGAACCGGCGAGGAACAGCGGGACCGTGTGCGCCGCGCGGCGCATGTCCGACTCGCTCACGAGGGCGTCGTTGCCCGAGCAGGACTCGAGGTCGCGGAGCATGACGAGGAGGTTCTCGGCGAGCAGTTCGCGCATCCCGCCGGGGACGCAGCCGACCACACTGGCGCCGTCGATGCCGCCGTTCTGGACGCCCTGGGCGCCCATGGCCCGCGCCTGGGCGACGCAGCGCGACTCGAGGCTGAACATGGAGCGGCCCGCGGCGGCGCCCATGAGCGCCTCCGCGCCGCCGCCGCTCGTCACCCGCATCTTGAGCCCGCGCGAGGCGTAGGCCGAGCAGAGGAACGCCTTGGACCAGGGCGTGTCGTCACCGTCGATGAAGACCTTCTCCGTCCCGTAGATGCTCACGGTCTCGGCGTAGGCCGTGAGCCCTCTCAGGCCCAGCTCGAGCTCGAGGGCCTCCTCGATGGAGCACTGCGTGAGGGCGCCGCCGGCGCCGACCTGCGACCCGATGAGGACCGCGAGCGCGTTCGACGGCGCATCGGCGTTGACCGGCACGGTGGTCTCGACCTCGCGGAAACCGTAGGCCACCGCGGTGGCCGCGTCCGCGGCGAGCAGCAGCGGGTCGTCGAGCCGGTTGGTGACGTGCGCCTGGTTGCTGGGCGTCCTGCGCACGCGCATCTTGCTGACGGCCATCTGCAGCTCGACGGGCCGGAGGAGGGCGACGACGCGGGCGAGCTTCTCCGGCGTCGCCCCAGCGGCCAGGCGCACGACCTCCGCGCGCGGCACGTCGGGGTCGACGATCAGGCGGGCGAACGCGACGTCGTCTGTGGCGTTCGCCTCCTCCGCGATCAGTGGATCGAGCCCGCGCGTGGCGATGAAGGCGTCGATGAGGTCGAAGTCCGCGGCCGCGTGCCCGTCCAGCTCGATCACGCGGCCGTCCGCGTCGAGCGCGACGGAGGGCTCGGGGTCGTTCGCCGAGGCGAACGCGACGAGCCCCGCCTCGTCGTCGCGCTCCGCGAACCCGTCGAGGTTCACGGGTCGCTTGTCGAGCGCCTCGAACCGGCCGAGCCGCTTCACTGGGTCGTCGTTGTCCACGCCGCGATACTACCGAGGCGCCGCGCTCGTGCCAAAGGTCCACCGCTTCCCCGGGTCGTCACCCTGTCCCGCGGTGGGGGGCGGGGTAGGGTCGTCTCGAGTCCTCTGCCGGGTGGGGGCTCTCTGGCCCCTCTGTCGGCGTATAGCCAATGGCTATACGTGGGGGGTCGCTCAGGGGTGCATTTCCGACTGACGTATAGCCAATGGCTATACGAGAATAGAGGAGCCAATGAGGTCCAAGGTAGTGCGGTGGGGCAACAGCCTGGGGCTTCGGATCCCGGCGGCGACGGCGCGTGAGATGCTGCTCGTCGCCGGTTCCATCGTCGATCTGCAGCTCACCAGCGGATCGCTCGTGGTCCGGCCGGTTCCAGGTCCGGCGACTCTGCAGGCGCTGCTCGGGCGTGAGGTCCGCGAGTCTCTGCCTGATCGCGAGACTCGGGAGGCCGGGCAGGCGGAGGCACGTCGCTTCGCCGCCTGGAGGCCGGGGCGCGGAGACCTGGTGCTGGTGACGGCCGAGATTCCGCATGGAGAGGACGCGCCTTCCGACCCGCCCCGGCGAGTGGTGCTCGTCGTCTCGCCGGCCGCGTACAGCGCTGCCGTGGGACTGGCGTTGGTGTGCCCGGTGATCAACGGGGCCAAGGGATACCCGTTCGAGGTCGGGCTGCCCGGGGAGCTGGTCCCGAACGGGGTGGTCCTGGCCGACCAGGTGGGCGTGCTGGATCTGCGGGCGCGTGGCTTCAGGCGGGTCTGCCGCGTGCCCGACGAGGTGGTCCGGAAGGTGCAGGAGAGGATCCTGGCGCTCCTGGGGTGAGTCGCCGGGTGAATCGCCGCGCGAGTCGCCGCGCGAGTCGCCGCGTGCCTCGCGGGGTGAGCGCGCGGACGTATACTTGTCGCTTCGGATCGGTCGACGACGAGAGGCAGGGCGGGCATGGATGAGCAGCGGGCCTTCGGCTACGCCGTGAGCGTGCCGGCCGAGTTCGTCGTCCTGATGAACACCGTCGACCCGCTGTCGCGGCTGCTCCGCGGCGTGCACGACAAGCTGCCCGACGAGGAGACCGCGCTCACCGGCGGCTGGCCGGTCGGGTTCGCGGACCCGGCACTCAGCGCGGGAGACCTCGCATGACCCAGGGCCCCAACGTCACGCCGGCCGAGCCGCCGGAGGACTTCCAGGAATACGCCGACGCGCGCTTCGGCTTCAAAGTGCACATGCCGAAGCGCTTCGAGATCCTCCCGTCCACGGTCGACCCGCTGGCGCGCATGATCCGCGGCCTCGATGAGCTGTCGGAGGAGGAGGCGCAGGAGCTGCAGCCACGCCTGCCGATCGGCTTCTACGACCCCGCCGTCGTGGGGGAGCTCGAGGACGGCGAGACGCAGCCGCTCCGTCTGATCGAGTACGACGCGCTCAGCGCCGACGACGAGGTGCTGAGCCCCGAGGACGTCGCCCGCATGCGGGCCGAGATGCGCCAGTTCCTGCCCGAGACCCTGGCGGGCGCGGGCATGCCGGGCTACGAGTTCCTGGGCGTGCGCGAGATGTCGCTCGGCCCGCTCCCGGCGCTGCTCTTCGAGTACTCCTGGGACGGCGTGCGGCCGGGCCACTTCGGCGGCGACCACGCCTGCATCGTGTGGGCCCTGGGGCCGACAGGCATGTTCCACGTCTACCACCACTGCTCCGGCGAGGAGTGGGAGGCGCGCCGGCCGGAGCTCGACGCGATCCTCTCGACGTTCGCGCTCATGGGGCCGGGCGAGGTCGCGGAAGAGGCCGCACAGGGGGCGGCGGTCTCCGCGTTCGAGGCGGCGAAGAAGGCCGGCGCGTCCACCGAGGAGGCCTTCAAGGCCGGGCAGGCCGCCTACGAGGCCGCGCACGGCGTGGCCGTCGCGACGCAGACGGATGCCGGAGCGCCCGTGGACTTCGGGGACGCGCTCCCGGCAGAGGACGTGGCCGCAGACGGCGACGCGGCGCCGGCGGATGCGGCGACTGACGGCGCGGGCTCTCGCCGGCTCCCGGGCTGACCATCCACCCGTCGAAGCCGCCCTCGCAGGCGCGGCACACGTTGGCGACCACCTGGCCGCCGGTGCGCGGATCCAGCCGCACTGCGATCCCGCGTCGTTGAGCCCGTCTACCACGGACCCCTCGGCGTGGCCGGCGGTCTCGCGTCAGGCGCAGACCGGCGCGAAGTTGCACATGCGGCAGAGCCCGCTCTCGGAGCGCTCGAAGGCTGTGATGGGCAGCGCGACGTTCTTGTCGGGGTCGGCGAGGAGCGCGCGCATACGCTCGACGCCGGCGTGGACCGTGCCGGCGCACGCCTCGCGGAAGTCGTCGAGCGTGGCCGGCGTCGCGCCGCAGTCGGGCGAAACGGCCGGCGCCGGCGGCTCTACGGGCTGCGTCGCGCCGGCGGTGACGTACTCCAGGCAGCCGCGGACCTCGAGGCTGCCCTCCGCGGCGGCGTGCGCCAGCTCGGGGTAGGTCTCGAGGGCCCACCACATCTGCAGCAGCACCTGCGTGGCCTGGGTGTCGTCCTCGCGGCCGGTCTTCCAGTCGATCACGTGCAGCACGCCGTCGTGCACGTAGGCGAGGTCCGGCGCGGCGAACACCTTGACGTCGCCCCACCTGAAGTGCGCGAAGTCGGGGACCTCGACCCGGCCCTCGCCGCCGCAGGCGCGCAGGCGCTCCCAGTGTGAGACCGCCAGCAGACCCTGCATGCTCGGGCCGGCCTTCTGGTTGAGGCGGTCGGTCTCGGGCCGGGTGTCCTGGCCCATGTAGAGCGAGCGCAGCA
This sequence comes from uncultured Thermoleophilia bacterium, assembly GCA_963696935.1. Classification (GTDB taxonomy): domain Bacteria; phylum Actinomycetota; class Thermoleophilia; order UBA2241; family UBA2241; genus CAIXSE01. Next base: position 18,845 of record CAVOMB010000090.1, read on the forward strand.
TGGTGACCTTGCTGGGGCGCTGCTCGAAGGCCACGCGGCCGTTGCGTGAGCGCGTCCACGCCTGGCGCAGGGCGCCGCGGGTGCGCAGCTCCAGGTCTTCGGCCGCGGGCAGGTCGCGGCCGGCGCGGGCGTCTGTCTCGAGCTCCCGCGCCCGTACGTCGATCTGCTGTCCCAGCAGCGCGTCCAGCGACGTGAGCTTACCGAGGCGGTACGCCACGCGCGCCTCTGTCGGCGCCTCGTCCAGCCAGCCGTTCCACCCGAGGTAGTACTGGTAGAAGTACGCGCGCGGGCACTGGTCGAGCTTGCGCTGCCGGCTGATGGACCAGCTGAACTCCGGATATGGCCTGATCTCGAACGTCATGCCGCGCACACCTCCTCGTACTGCTCAGTCTGCGCCTCTTCGGGGACCAGTGCGAGCGCCTCGATCCACTCCATGTCCGGCCAGATGGTCTCGGCGGCCAGACCGGTGGGCAGGTCGGGCCACGAGCACGCCGTGGTCGGGGTGACGCCGAGCGCCGCGGCGAGCTCCGGCGTCAGCGTCTGGCCGGAGGCGCCCAGGTAGGCGTTGGCGACGCTGCCGCTGGTCTTCAGCTGGTCCATGACGTTGACGGCCGCGTCGATGGGTACGGCGAACCCGAGGCCCTGGCTGCCACCAGACGTCCGTTGCGGGGGGAGTCACCCATGGGCCGTCAAGGTTCGGCTCACGTCGAGGGTCTGCCGGGAGGAGTACAACATGGGGCTTCTCCGCCATCGCGAAGAGGGCGGGGGCGTGCTCGCTCCCGTGTACCTGCGCACGACTTCTTTGCCGAGCTACATGAAGCTGATTCAGTGGCAGGACGCACGCGAGGTTGACCGCGGCCTGATCACCAGGGCTGCCGAGACGCTGGCGGGAGTGCTCCAGGCTCGCCCGGCTCAGGAGGTCAGCGCAGGGCTGCGCGTGAAGGAGGTGCGCATCGGCGAGCACGAGCGCTTCGTGGTCTGCCACAACCCGCAGGCAGCGGAGCGCGACGCGGCCGTGCGCGCGCACCTGATCGCGCGCCTCACCGAGATGATCGCCGGCTCCGACAAGCTCTCGCCGGCGAAGCGCGCCGAGCTGCGCGGCGCGATCGGTACGAAGCCGGGTCTGGCGCGCTTCCTGCGCACCACCACCGGCGGGCTGCTGCGCGTCGACGAGGCCGCCGTGCGGGCCGAGGAGAAGCTCGACGGCAAGTACCTGCTGTGCTCTTCCGACCCGACGCTCTCGGCGGCGGACATCGCCCTCGGCTACAAGCAGCTCGCCGAGGTCGAGCGCGGCTGGCGCGACATGAAGCAGGTCCTCGAGCTGCGCCCCGTCTACCACCGCCGCGAGGACCGCATCCGGGCCCACGTCGTGCTCTGCTGGCTGGCCCTGCCCCTCGTGCGCGTCATCGAGACCAGCTGTGAGGACACCTGGCCCAACCTGCGCCGCGAGCTCGAGCAGCTGCAGCTGGGGAGCTTCCGGGGGCCCTCCGGCACGTTCCGTCAGCGCACCGAGCTCACGGCGCCGCAGCGCGCCATCCTCGCGAAGCTGCAGCTCCCCGAGCCGCCGCGCCTTCAGGAGCTTACGCCCGCAACGGCAGCCTCCTGAGCCCCTCCGAGTTCCTCTGCGCATAGATACACGTCGCTCTTGCGCGCGAACTCGCTTCTTCCCTGCAAAACCGCCACGTTTCGTGGACTATCGGGGTGAACAGCTGCGGAACCCGGGTCTCAGTGCGGCCGAGTTGGTGGGCGATGAGTCCGGTGGGCGTGTTTCCCTTGGCCAGGCGCTGAAGCGCCTGCTGATCCTTCGGGGTCCAGGACGTGCCGTGGTTGCGCGGAGTTTTGGCGGGCATGATTCACCCCCCTTCGCGGTATGTAAACAGCATGATAATTGACAAGAACAGCACAAAGCGTGCGATAATCACACGACCATCATTGGGAGGAGGCTCGGGTGAAGATCCGGTCTGACGTCGAAGTCGGAGCGCGTGTGACGGTCTTGCTGGGGTCGCGGCCGCAGCGAGAGCTAGCTGATGCTGTGGGCATGCAGCCCTCCGTGCTCAGTCGAGCTCTGTCGGGCGAGCGGGCGTTCAACATGTCCGAGCTCGTCGACATCGCTGACTACCTGGGGGTACGCGTCGAAGAACTGCTCTTCGATGAGCAGCCCGCATTCGTCGGCCGTGGTGCGACGAGTGACGCGGCCACCCAGGCTGCAATCGACCTGTGCTCACGCCTCATTAGCGGCATGCGTGGGATAGAGGCCGTCGGTCGATGAGTTCGATTGAAGAAGCGGCGCGTGGTGCGGACGCGGCTCGAAGTGCACGGTCACGTCTCGGCTTGGGCCTGGATGGACCACTTGCTGATGTTCTCGTCGCCATTGAGGACGTCGCCGGCGTGCCCGTGACCATCCTGGCTTTGCCCGGCGGTCTGGCCGGGCTGCAGGGCCGGCAGGGTGGGCGCAGCTACATCTTCGTCAATGGCAACGAGTCGGTCGTGCGACAGAGATTCACTCTCGCACACGAGTTCGGGCACGTGGAGCTTGGCCACACGGGGTCCGTTGACTACACATCAGACGTTGACGGGTCTGGGCGCAAGCCCCCGGTAGAGGCGCAGGCAGATGGTTTTGCCGCGGAGTTTCTGGCGCCGGAGGCGGGGGTGCGTCAGTGGCTGGCGGCCGTCGGTGATCCGCCCAGCGACCTGGGGACGGTAGTTCGCCTCGCAGACTACTTCCATATCGGCGCCGAGGCCGCGCTCTATCGGCTCCAGGCAGCGAGGTATCTTAAGAAGAGAGACTACGAGTCCATCTTGACCCGGATCCAGGGGCACCAGCACAAAGCACTGGCTCAGCGTCTTGGGCTCCGCGATGAGCTCGGCGACGCGCTGGCCGGGGCCGTCGGCGCCCTCCCGAGGCTCCCGCGCGAGACGCTGAACCAGGCCGCGACGGCCTTTGAGCGAGGCTTGCTCACTGTTCAGCAGGTCGCTCAACTGCTCGAGATCGAGCCGGAAGTGATCCGGCGCGAGTTCGACCAACGCGGCATCGTCCAAGGTCACAGCGAGCCGGACTACTGATTCACATGCGCTCGTTGACGGCATCTGAAGTGATGCTCGATGCGAGTACGCTGTGCCATTTCGCCGAGACGGGCTCGCTGGCTGAACTCCGCGTGTTCCTCGGTGATCGTGCTCGCATGACTCCAGTTGCACGCGGGAGCCGCAACGAACCGCTAGAGACCGCGTTCTCGCCCAAGGCTCGGGGTCGCGAGCAGGCGACATTCCGCGTCTCCGGCCGAGCGCAGTAGCAGCGAGCGAGGCGCCGCGCAGCGCCAAGTCGCGTGCGGACAGGTAGGATGGCATCATGGACGAAGACCTGACACTGCCGCAGCAGCCCCAGTGGGAGGAGCGCGAAGCCTGGCAGGCGCTCGACGACCTCGACACCTCGCCGGCGCTCGTGCCGGCGAGCGCGTGGCCGGCCGGCGCCGAGGGCCTGGACCGGCCGGGGCTCTTCGGCTTCTGGGTGGACGAGGCCGGCGCCGCCGACCTCGCGCGCGGCCTGGACGAGCCGCTCGAGGCCGGACGCATCTGGGTCGGGCAGGCCGGAGCCACGAGGTGGCCCTCCGGCCGCGTCAACGGCGACACACTCGGCGAGCGCATCGCACGTACTCACCTCCAGGGCAGGGTCCGCAGCTCCACCGTCCGCCTGACGCTCGCATCCATCCTCTTCGTCCAGCTCGAGCTGGTGGTGCAGGCGTCCGCGCTCCTGCAGGCCTCGGCGGAGCAGGACCTGAGCGACTGGATGAGCACGCACCTCTCCATCGCGGTGCATCCCCACGACGACCGCGACAGCCTCGCCGGCCTGGAGCAGGGCGTGGTGCAGCGGCTCGACCCGCCGCTGAACATCGACGACTACCTCCCGGCGACGTCCGTGCGGCAGAGCGCGATCGCGTTGCGCAGGAGGGTCAGCCGGGAGGGCTGAGCTCGTCCCGGCCGCCACCTCTGCGGCTGTCTTCATCCGTCCGACCTCTCGTCTACTCTCGACACGGTGGCCTCCGTCCCGGGCGGCCGCCTTCGTCGACATCCCTGGAGGGCCGGGCATGACCGATTCCATCCTGTGGCTGGTGCTGTTGCTCGCCGTGGTCAACGCGGTGCTGCTCGTCGTCGTGCTCGTGCGCTCGGGTGCGGGCGCGCACGGAGGCGCGGACGCCGTGCGAGCGGAGCTGCGCGCGGCGCGCGAGGAGTCTGCCACTGCCTCGCGCGAGGCGCGCGCCGAGCTCGCGCGTGGCCTCGCCGACGGCAACGTGCAGCTCGCGACGCAGCTCAACGCCGTGGCTCAGGTGCAGCGCACCCAGCTCGACGGCGTCTCCAAGCGGCTCGGCGAGATGACCGAGTCCAACCGCAAGGCCCTGGACGGCGTCCGCGGCACCATCGACACGCGCCTGATCGAGCTCCAGGCCGGCAACGAGAAGAAGCTGGAGCAGATGCGCGTCACCGTCGACGAGAAGCTCCAGTCCACGCTCGAGAAGCGCCTCGGCGAGTCGTTCAAGCTGGTCAGCGACCAGCTCGAGTCGGTGCAGAAGGGGCTGGGGGAGATGCAGAGCCTCGCGACCGGCGTCGGCGACCTCAAGCGCGTGCTCACCAACGTCAAGGCGCGTGGCACCTGGGCCGAGGTCCAGCTGGGCGCGCTCCTCGAGGAGATCCTCACGCCGGCACAGTTCGAGCGCAACGTGCACGTCGAGCCCGGCTCCCGCGAGATGGTGGAGTACGCGGTCAAGCTGCCGGGCCCCAAGGACGACCCGGCGGCGTGCGTGTGGCTGCCGATCGACTCCAAGTTCCCGCAGGAGGACTACGCGCGTGTGCAGGACGCCGTGGACTGCGGCGATGCCGAGGCTTGCCGGCTGGCGACGGAGGGCCTCGCGCGCTCCATCCGGCTCGAGGCCCAGTCCATCCACGACAAGTACGTCAAGCCGCCGCACACCACCGACTTCGGCATCATGTTCCTCGCCACGGAAGGCCTGTACGCGGAGGTCGTCCGCCAGCCCGCCCTGGTCGAGGACCTGCAGCAGCGGTACCGGGTGGTCGTGGCCGGCCCCACGACGCTCTCGGCCCTGCTCAGCAGCCTGCGGATGGGGTTCCAGACGCTCGCCATCGAGCAGCAGGCGGTCGAGGTGTGGCGCGTGCTCGGCGCCGTGAAGACGGAGTTCGGCAAGTTCGGCGCCGTGCTCGACAAGGTGAAGCGGCAGCTGGACACGGCCGGCCGGACCATCGACGAGACCGGAGTGCGCACGCGGGCGATGGAGCGCCGGCTGCGCGAGGTGGAGCAGCTACCGGACCAGGAGGCCGATCTCGTGCTCAGCATCGGCGGCTCACTCGACGCCGAGGACGAGCCGGACGAGCTTGAGGCTGAGGCCAAGCTCGACCTCGACCTGGACGCGGTCTGACGCGGTCGGGCGCGGCCTACGGCCGAGCTGCCGCGCCGCCGGCGGCCGCGCGGCCGGCGCCGGCCAGGCACCTGACGGCCTCGCGGACCGAGGCCGCGACGTCGTCGAAGTCGGGCAGCTTCTCGCCGGGCGCCGTGTACACGGCGCCCATGCCGACGCCGGCCATCGGCTCGTCGGCGTCGTCCCCGAACCGCTCCGGGTCCAGGACCAGGCGGCTCACGTCGTGGCCCACCGTGACCGCCTCGGCGCCCGGCAGCGCGAACAGCTCGTCGACGTAGCAGTCCGTCATCAGGAGCAGTTCGCGCTCGAGCTCGGCATCGCCGAGGACGAACTGGTCGCGCATATCCACGGGGACCACCGTGGATGCATGAGGCACGTGGATGACGACCGGGGGGGCATGGAGTCGAGCGTATCAGAGCCTCCGCGTCGTCCGATGCATCTGGTAGTGTGCCGGTGAGCGTCGGGGCAACCGGGGAGGCAGGCGTGGGGCACAAGAGCAGCAAGAAGGACAGCAAGAACGGCGCCAGGAAGCGCGCCGGGAAGATCGTGTACGTCGACATGGACGGCGTGCTGGTGCACTTCGAGTCGGCGTTCGCCAGCGTGCCCGACGAGACGCTGGCGGAGTACGCCGGCCGCGAGGACGAGATCCCCGGCATCTACGGGCTCATGGAGCCCATGCCCGGCGCCGTCGAGTCGTTCCGCGAGCTCGCCGAGCGGTTCGACGCCTACATCCTCTCCACGGCGCCGTGGAAGAACCCGTCCGCCTGGTCCGACAAGCTCGAGTGGGTGCAGCGGTACTTCGGGGCCGAGCGGGGCGATCCGGCGTACAAGCGGCTCATCCTCTCCCACCACAAGGACCTGAGCCGCGGCGACTTCCTCATCGACGACCGCGTCAAACGGGGCGCCGGGCGGTTCAAAGGGGAGGTCATCCAGTTCGGCGCGAAGGAGTACCCCGACTGGCCGGCGGTCATGCGGCGCATGCGCAAGGCCGACCTCAGGGAGTGAGCCATGGACCTTTTCGATCCTCAGCCAGGACCAGCGCCAGCGCCTCGAGAACGACTGGGAGATCGACTTCTCCTACTCAGTGCCGGTAAGGCGCGCTTCCGCGTCAATGCGTTCTTCCAGCGCAACGCCCTCAGCGCCGCGTTCCTCCTGACGCACAAACGCTCGCACGTGAACCAGAGGGAGCTGGGCGTGGACACCAGCAGCTTCAACCGCGCCCTCAAGAGCGTGCTGCGCCAGGACCCGGACATCATCCTGGTCGGCGAGATGCGCGCAGGCGCCTACGCCGGGAGCGATGGGCGCCCCAGACTGCATTCTCGCCCGCCGTGAAGGCCGCTTGAACCCGCGCGCGGCCGCCGGCGTCTCGGAGGCGAATACGCCTGCTGCACGACGCCGCTGTCGCCCACGACATCCCGCCGAAGATCCTCTACGCCGTCGTCTGTCAGGAGAGCACCTGGCGCCAGTTCGACGCGTACGGCGACCCCCTGATCAGCGGCGACGGCGGCATCGGTATCATGCAGGTCACGACCATCCCGGACGGCGTCGACCCCGAGCGACTCAAGAAGCGACTCAAGACCGACGTCGCCTACAACATCGACGTCGGAGCGCGCATCCTGGACGCCAAGTGGGGGTACGCGCCGTCGGTGTTCCCGGTCATCGGCGACGGCTCGCGGCGCTGCTACGCCTACCGCTGGAACGGACGCGTGTGGGCACTCCGGCGCGTGCTGCTCACGACCAACCGCGACGCCGGCGCGGACACACGCTGGGCGGTCACCTTCGCCCTTGGCAAGACCGGCCGCTGGAAGCTGGTCGCCGCGGCGCTGCCCGACGCCGACCACTCCGCGGCAACGTCCAAGCCGGCGTTCGTCACCGTCGTGCGCTGAAGCTGCGGGCGCGTGACCGGCCGGCGCGCGCGCTTCCCGCTGGAGGAGTGCCCGTGCCCCCGGCCAGGGAGTGCCTGAATGGCCCCTCTGTCTGGGGATAGCCAATGGCTATACATCCGCTCGCCGGAGGGGGGTGACGATGGCGTGACGTATGGCCAATGGCTATACGTGTTCAGAGGACCCCGCACGGGACGCCGTTCCTCCTCGCGACTCGCGTCCCGCAGGGCGCGACCAGGTCGACCCCCTCAACTCCTTTGGCTGCTCCGCCGATAGGGTAGAACGCGAACAGGGCAATGAAGAGAGCAGAGGAGCGGGGAGGGGGCAGGATGATCGTTGCGACCTTTGGTCCGAGCACCGCCTGGGTGGGGAGGACCATCTCCTTCGACGACGGCCGGTTCTCGCTCGACGACGTCGGGCAGATCGCGCCGCGGGCCGTCGTGGACTACGACCGACAGGGGCACCTCCAGTGGGCCTACGGCGGTCTGCGTGAATGGGTGTACCAGGTGGCCGGCGAGCCGGCGCCGGTCGCGGCTCCGTCAGCGCCCACCGTGGCGCCTGCAGCTCCGCGGGAGGCGGTTCCGGCAGCGCCGCCGGCCTCGGCCGCGTCCGAGGTGCGCGCGACCCTGTCCGTCCCACCGGCGACGCCGCAAGGGGCGCAGCCTCAGGTGGAGGGTCAGCCGCCGATGCCGCCGGCCGCGGTGCCGGCGCAGCCCGCGGCCACGCCGGAGGCGCAGTCGGTTGAACCGGCGCAGGGCGGCGGGAGCCGCCGCGTCTGGTTCGTGCTCGGCGTCGTCGTCATCGTCGCCCTGCTCATCGGGATCGTCTTCTCGGGCGGCAGACTCCGCAACGGGTTCGGGATCGCCTTCACGCTGGTGGCGATCGTGTTCATCGCGGCGTTCATCGTCGCACTGGTCAGACCGGCGACGGCCGGGCGCTGGCTGCCCGGCTCTTCGCCGCGCACGGCGCAGCTCGCGTGCGTCGGGCTGGCGGCGGTCTGCTTCGTCTTCGCCGGCCTCCTCTGGTGGATGCCTCATTACGAGGTCGTCGCCCCCGCGGACAAGCGGATCGCGCTGGACGACACACCGCAGATCAAGGTCGAGGTGTGGAACCGTGGGCTGCTCGGCGGCACGTACAGCGCCACGTACTCGGTGGACGGCAAAGCGCAGGACGACGTGCAGTTCCCGCTCGCAGGAGGGCGGGGTCGCGAGATGACGCTCTCGCTGCCCGCCGGCGTCGCCCGCGGCCCGGTGATGCTTTCGCTGGGCGGCGCCTCCGTCGCCGCCCGGGCCGTCGCACCGCCGGCGTTCGCCGTGGCGCCGCTGCAGGTCGACCCGTCACCGGCCAAGCAGGGTGACGACGTGACCCTGGTGACGAGTGTGAAGAACACCGGCGACATCGCCGGTACGTTCGCCGGCAAGCTGCTCGTCGACGGCGAGGAACTGCTCACGCAGCCGGTCGAGGTCGCGCCGGGGCAGACCATGGACGTCACCTACGACCTCACCGCCGACCGCGCCGGCGCCTACGAGCTCGCGCTCGGCGACGCCACCGCGGACTTCCTCATCGTCAAGCCGGTGCGGCTCGCCAACGGGTACGTCGTCAAGCGCTCCGTCAGCGGCGGCCGTGCCTCACTGACCGTTACCAACAAGACCGGCTCCGACGCCGTCGCCGTGCTCACGCGGAGCAGCAACAAGCGCAAGCCGGTCGTGGCCGTGTACATCCGCAAGGACAAGAAGGCCACGCTGCGCGGCATCCCCGACGGCGTGTACATCCTCTGGGACTGCTGCGGCGAGGACTTCAACTGGACCATGCGCGACTTCTTCACGCCGGTCGAGCACAAGCGCTGGGTCGACGCGCTGAAGTTCAACACGACGGCCAGCACCAGGCACTGGACCTCGTACTGGTCGGACTCCTCGTACAACTACTCGCAGGGTCACTCGCAGACCACGACGCACTGGACCAACTGGACCGTCACGCTCGGGACGGGGGAGAGCAAGTACACCAAGCTCGTGAGCACGGCGGCGTTCCCGCAGCTGTGACCGGCCGGGGCCGGCGGCGACCCCGGCCGGGGAGACCCGGGACATGAGTACGCGGGAGGGACACCGTGTCGAGCAAGAGGCGTGACCGACGGGAGGCGTGGGCCTCCGAGAAGGACTTCGCGTCGTATGCCTGGAGGCTGATCGGCACGTTCCGGACGCAGGCCGGCTGGCTGGACCTGACGGCCGGCCGTCTGCGGTATACGAGCGAGGTCGCCGGAGAGGTGTTCGACGTCCGGCTCGACGAGGTCACGGAGGTCATCTGGCCCTGGTACTACTTCGGCGGCGGCGTGAAGCTCACGGTGAACGGCGAGCAGTACCGCCTCTCGTTCGTGCTGCCCAACGGGGCGGAGTACCCGACGGCGCGTATGGCCGCCGCTGCCGGCGACCCCGGCTCACTCGCCGTCGTGCTGCAGAAGGGCAACGACATCGCCGCCGGCCGCGACGCCGGCAGGGAGTGGCGGCGGCGGCTCGAAGGAGCCGGCTCTGCCGCCGCCCCGCCGCTCAAGCCGACGGGCTGAGCGCCGCGCCGCCGCTCAGTGCGCGGCCAGGTCCTCGAGGTCCTCGCGGGAGAGGTGCAACGAGCGCACGTGCTGGTGGCCGGTGCGGGCGCGGCCCTCACGCTCGATCGGCATGAGGAAGAACCCGTCCATCACGCTCTGGAAGCGCTCGATCCACGGGTCTTCCAGCCCGCGTGGCACGACCAGCAGCGAGGCGAAGGTCTGCGCGGGCGTGTACAGCATGCCGAGCATCTGCAGCGGCATGCCGGGCTGAGCCTCCGGCGGGTTCACGACCGCGAGTTGCAGCACCGGGAAGCCGCGCCAGTACACGGCCGTGGTCTCGATCTCATCGGCGCCCGCGAGCGTCATGAAGGGCGCGGCCTCGCGGCCTGTGGCCTCGTCCCAGTCCCAGTTGCCGAGCACGCCAGGCGGCAGCGGGGACCTGTCGGTGGTGAGGAGGAGGCTCGGCGCGGCGCCGGCGCCGATCTTCTCGGCGGTCGCGGTGGACGGGCAGAAGAGCACGCCTCCGGCCGTGCGCGTCGTGATGCGGTCGTTCCAGGCCGCGGCGTAGCGCGGGTCCAGGGTGGTCTCGGTGCGCGCGAGCTCGGAGTCGTCGTAGGTGACGCCGAAGCCGAGCTGCGCGTTGCTGTAGGTGACCATGGCCATGCGGCGGGCCGTCCGTTCGGTTCGAGTGATGCCAGCATACGTGAGACGGCGGTCGGCGGCGGCGCGTTCGCGGTCTGACGCCTGTACCAGCCGAGGCCGGAGAGGGCGCGGCCGCCGGCGCGGGTCAAGGGCGGCGCGGATCGTCCCGGGCCTGCGCGCCGCCGGTCTTCTCAGTTGCTCGAGACGGTCCCCAGGACGTCGCCGCGCTGGAGCACCAGGTAGCGCTTGGCCGCCACGCAGAAACTGCAGGTGGGCGTGGAGTACACCGTCACTGCCGCGGTCGTCGCTCCTTGGGGTCGGAAAGGTCAAAGAGAGGGATCCGCAGACCTGTGCAGAGCTGCGCACCAACGGATCTTCCATTCTTTAGTCACATACCCGGTGGGGTATATGACGAAACGAGCGCGGGCGGCGGCGACGCTGCGTCCCCGCCGCCCGCCGCAACGCGCGCCGCGACGCTGCGTCCCCGCCGCCCGCCGCAACGCGCGCCGCGACGCTCAAAGCAGAATGCGCGACAGCATACGACGAACCTGAGCGGGCGCCCATGAAGGCCGCGGGCGGCTGGTGTACTGTCTGGGCATGCGCATCTCGCTGTTCATCACCTGCGTGGGAGACACGCTGTTCCCCGAGACCGGGCGCAGCGTGGTGCGCGTGCTGGAGCGGCTGGGGCACGAGGTCGTGTTCCCGGGGGAGCAGACCTGCTGCGGCCAGATGCACGTGAACAGCGGTTACCGCGCCGAGGCGCTGCGGCTGGCGCGGCGGCTCGTCGACGTGCTGAGCCGGGACGACGGCGTGGACGCGGTGGTCTCGCCGTCGTCGTCGTGCGTGGGCTGGCTGCGCGAGCTGCTGCCGGGGGTGGCGCGCGAGGAGGGCGACGAGCGCCTCGCGCGCGACGCGGAGGAACTCGGCGGCAGGCTCTACGAATTCTCCGAGCTCCTCGTCCGCCGCCTCGGCGTGGAGGACGTGGGCGCGTCGTACCCGCATCGCGTCACGCTGCACACCACCTGCCACTCGCTGCGCGTGACGCGTGTCGGCGACGCGCCCCAACGGCTGCTCGCGCAGGTGCGCGGGCTCGAGCTGGTCGAGCTGCCGGAGGCCGCCGAGTGCTGCGGGTTCGGCGGCACCTTCTCCATCAACAACGCCGGCGTCTCGCTGGCGATGCTCGAGGACAAGTGCCGCAACATCCTGGCGACGGGCGCCGAAGTCGTGACGGCCGTGGACCCGTCGTGCCTGCTCAACATCGGCGGCGGGCTGAGCCGGCTGGCGCCGCCGGCGCCCGGAGGGGGACCGGCGGTGCGCGCCGTGCATCTGGCCGACATCCTGGCGGCGCGGGAGCCGGCGGCCGGGATGCGCCGTTCCGGCGGGGGAGCGGCCTGCGGCGGCGCAGCCGCGGGGGCGCTCTCATGAACCGCGGTCATCCGCACGACTTCCCCGCGGCCGCGCGCGAGGCGCTCGCCGACGAGCAGTTGCGCGCCAACATGCGGCGCGCGACGCAGACCATCCGTGGTCGCCGTGCCGCGGCCGTCGCGGAGCTGCCCGACTTCGAGGAGCTCCGCGACCAGGCGCGGCGCCTCAAGGACGACGCCCTGAGCCGCCTCGACGAGCTGCTGACGCAGTTCGAGGCGGCCGCCACGGCGGCGGGCGCGCAGGTCCATCACGCCGCCGACGCCGCGGCCGCCAACGCCATCGTCGCCGGCATCGCCCGCGACCACGGCGTCACCGAGCTGGTCAAGATGAAGTCGCTGGCCACCGACGAGATCCGCCTCGACGCGGCGCTCGCGGAGGCCGGCGTCGAGGCCGTCGAGACCGACCTCGCCGAGGTCATCGTGCAGCTTGCCGGCGACACCGCCTCTCACATCCTCGTCCCGGCCGTGCACTACAGCCGCGCGCAGATCCGCGAGATCTTCGCGCGCACCATCGCGCGGGGGCGCGACATCTCCGACGACCCTAACGAACTCGCCGAGGTCTCGCGCCTGTACCTGCGCGAGCGGTTCCTGCGCGCCGGCATGGGCGTCACGGGCGGTAACGTCGCCGTCGCCGAGACCGGCACCGTCTGCGTGGTCGAGAACGAGGGCAACGGGCGCATGGTCACCACGCTGCCGCCGCTGCTGGTCAGCGTGGTCGGCATCGAGAAGGTCGTGCCGGCGCTCGATGACCTCGGCCTGCTGCTGCGCCTGCTGCCGAGGTCGGCCACCGGCGAGCGGATGAGCTCCTACGTCTCCCTCCTGACCGGCGTCACGCCCGGGGACGGCCCTCGGGAGTATCACATCGTGCTGCTGGACAACGGGCGCCGCAACGCGCTGGCCGACCCGGTGGGCCGGCAGGCGCTGAGGTGCATCCGCTGCAGCGCCTGCCTCAACGTGTGCCCGGTGTACACACGCGTGGGCGGGCACGTCTATGGGTCGATCTACCCGGGGCCGATCGGCGCGATCCTGACGCCGCAGCTGTGGGGGATGCAGGAGCACGCCAAGCTGCCGTTCGCCTCGTCGCTCTGCGGCGCGTGCGCCGAGGTGTGCCCGGTGGGCATCGACATCCCCGTGGTGCTGCTCTACCTGCGCGCGCGGGCCGTGCACGAGCAGGCGTCCGCGCCGGAGCGCGCCGCGTTCGGCGCCGCGGCGTGGATGTTCGGCTCGCCGCGGCGTTTCGCCGCCGCGCAGAAGGCGGGGAGGGCCGCCGAGCTGACGCTTGAGCGCGACGGCCTGGTGCGCAAGCTGCCGCCACCGCTCGCCGGGTGGACCGAGGGTCGCGACCTGCGCCCTGTGGCGCGGGAGACGTTCCGCGAGTGGTGGGCGCGCGAGCGCGGCGGCGCACCGCGCGCGCCCAGGCGCCGGGAGGAGGCTCCGTGAGCGCCGTCGATCGTCCGCGTCTGCCCGAGCCCGCCGTGCTCGACCTCTTCGCCGAGCGTCTCGCGCTCGCGCACGTGAAGGTCCGCCGCGTGGCCGAGGGAGATGTGGCGGCCGAGGTCGCCCGGGCCTGCGCCGAGCTCGGCGTGCGCCGGCTCGGCGTCCCGCCCGGGCTCCCGGACGACTGGCGCCCCGCCGGAGCAGGCTCTGAGGCCGGTGCGCGTCCCGAGGCCGGTGCGCGTCCCGAGGCCGGTGCGCGTCCCGAGGCCGGCGCGGATCCAGAGGCCGGTCTCGAGCTGGTCGAGGATCACGAGCTCTCACCGGCCGAACTGGACGCCCTCGACGCCGCGCTCACCGGCTGCACGCTTGCGGTGGCGGAGACGGGGTCGCTGGTGCTCGCCGCCGGCCCTGCCGACGGGCGGCGAGCCCTCTCGCTGATCCCCGACGTCTACCTGTGCGTCTGCCGCGAGGACCAGGTCGAGCCCGACCTGCCGGCGGCGATGCGGCGGGTCGCCGGCCTCATCCGCAAGGAGGGCCGGCCGGTGGTCTTCGTCTCCGGCCCGTCCGCCACGTCCGACATCGAGCTCCACCGCGTGGAGGGTGTGCACGGTCCCCGCCGGCTCACCGTCCTGCTGGTGGGCTGTCCGACGCCGCAGGGGTGGCCGGCGCGGGATCGCGGAAAAGGAGACCGTTTCACTCCTTGATGGCGCGGGTACCGTCCCGCCAGCAGTCAAGACCGGACCGGCGGCGCAGCACCTCCGGCCCTCACCCCAAGAAGGAGCGACATGGCAGTTCAAGTAGGTCAGCCCGCCCCCGAGTTCACTCTCACGGGCGTCAAGGACAGCGAGTTCGTCGACGTGAAGCTCAGCGACTACCGCGGCAAGTGGGTGGTGCTGTTCTTCTATCCACTCGACTTCACCTTCGTGTGCCCCACGGAGATCCAGGGCTTCGCCAAGCACAACGCGGAGTTCGAGGACCTCGGCGCGGTGGTGTTCGGGGCCAGCACCGACAGCGAGCACAGCCACAAGGCGTGGATCGAGCGCGACTTCGGCGGCTCGCTCCCCTTCCCGCTGCTCAGCGACATGAAGCGCGAGGCGGCGGACGCCTACGGCGTGCTGCTGCCGGAAGGCATCGCGCTGCGCGGGACCTTCATCATCGACCCCGAGGGCACGCTCAAGTACGCCGTGGTGCACTCCAACAACATCGGCCGCAACACGGACGAGACGCTTCGCGTCCTCCAGGCGCTGCAGACCGGCGAGCTCTGCCCGGTCGATTGGCGCCCCGGCCAGGCGACGCTCAGCTGAGGAACTGAGTCGGCGCCGCCGGCAGGAGGAAGCTGAAGACGGCAGCGGCGCCGCAAGGCGGCCGCCGCGCCGGTGGTGAGAGGGGCGCCGCGAGGATCGTGTCCACGCGACGCCTCTCTCCGCTCTCGACCCCGGGTCCGGAGAGCTGGTACCGTGCCTGCAGAACCCACGCTGAAACGCTGACAAGGAGAGATATGGCGATCATCGACGACTGGTTCGACGAGGCGACGCTCCTCCAGATGGTCCCCGCCGACGTGTTCATGCGCGGCGCCTCCGCCGTCGAGGCCGGCGCCGTGCGCGTGATCGAGCGCACCGACGCCCGCCTGCTTACGAGCGTCGAGGCGGGTCAGGACGTGGTACGGGCCGAGTGGGTGCTCGCCGGCGAGGAGCTCGAGTTCGACTGCGGCTGCGGCCAGGCCGTAGCGCAGCCGTGCGAACACCTCATCGCGAGCGCCCTCTGGACCTGGCCCGAGGAGCGCCCCGAGGAGAAGTAGGTCAGCCGCCGGCTGTGATGTCGAGCCCGACGCTGCAGCCGAGCGCGTGCACGAGCTCGGCAAGGGTGGCGAGCGTCGGGTTGGCGAGGCTGCTCTCGATCTCGCTGATGGTCGCGTGCGGGATCCCGGTGAGCGAGGCGGGCTCCCTCTGCGTCAGCCCCCGACCGGCTCGCAGGAGCAGCACCTCCAGGCCCAGCCGGTGACGCGACTCGTCCTGACGGAGCTCCGCCTCGGCGGCGGGCCCCTCGAGCGCCGCGTCCTGGAGCACGAGCGCCTTCACGTCTTCGAACGCGATCAGCCCGGCGCGCTTCTCCCTGTCCCGCGCGGGGGTAGAGGCGGCCGGCTGCTACAATCTGGGCATGCCCATCTACGAATACGAGTGCGCGAGCTGTGGCGAGCGCTTCGAGATCCTCTGCGGCCACGCCGAGCGTGAGGGGAACGCCGTCTGCCCGTCGTGCGGCGGGCGGAGCGTGAAGCAGGTCCTCGGCGGGTTCACGGTCGGTATCTCGCGCACGCGGCTCAACCCGGGCGTGTTCGAGCGCAAGAAGGGCCAGGCGCCGCAGTACAAGCCGCCCAAGGAGGGCTGAGAGGCCCGCAGGCGGTCCGGGGACGTCCCGGCGGCGAGTGGCGGACTGCAGTAGGGAAGAAGCGGCGCGGCCGTCAGACGAAGCCACGCCGCGGTGAGGGCCGGAGGCACTGGGCCGGCCCTCACCGCGGCGTCTTCGTTTGCTGAAGGAGTCGCGCGTCGCAGCGCGCGCCGGGGGGTCCGAGACGCGCGGCACGTCGGCGCGCGACTTCTTCAGCACGAGTCCGTCTTTCCCGCACCGGCGGCGTCGCACGCCGTTGGCCTTTGACGCTGCCGGCGGCCACCGTCGCCGCAAACTCACCGCCGCCGCCGACAACCCTTCTGATGACCTCCATGCTCCAGCACACGGTCGGCTACCTGCCGTACCACCAGCCGCTGGCGGTGATCACCGCCAGCGGCGTGCTTCTCGCCGCCAACCGCCCGTTCCTCGACCTCCTCGGGACCCCCGACGACGAACTGCTCGGCGCGGACTGGGACGACTTCATGCCCGGCTGGAGCATGCAGTCGGGCGTGGACGCGGGCGGCGTGGCCAGGGGCAAGGACGCCCGCGTCGAGGACCCTCCAGACGCCGCCGGCCGTGGGAGTTTGACGGCGGCCTCCTCCGCACAAGTGCTTCACAACCCGATGCTAAGGTTCTGGGGACTCTGTCGTCTGGAGAGGTGATGTCGCAGATGAAGGCGTGGGAGCCACAAACGGACGTCCCGGGAGGCTTCGCCGACGAGTCGGCGATGGTCGCAGGTCTGCGCGCTCGCAGTCCGGAGGCGTTCGAGGCGCTGCACGCCGCCTACGCCGCTTCCATTCACGACCTCGCGCTGCGGATCGTCGACGACCCGCACGAGGCGCAGGACGTGGCTCAGGAGGTGCTGATCAAAGTGTTCAGAGGGCTGCCCGCACAGGATGAGGAGTTCACGCTTCCGGCCTGGTTGTACCGGGTGACGGTCAACGCGTCGTTTGACCACCTGCGCGCGCGCAAGCGTCGCCCGGTCACGGTGACGAGTGAATCCGCCTCCGAACCCGCGTCCGCTGTGGACGAGTTCGAGCGCGCCGAGCTCGCGCGTCGCGTCGAGAGCACGCTCAAGGAACTGCCCAAGCGCCAGCAGGTGGCGCTCGTCCTCCGCGACGTGCACGGACTGATCCAATGCACTCCGAAGCGTGCCAGGATGTCTCGATCGCTTCGCCGCCGCCGTGATTGCAGCCGACGCCGTCGCTCGCTGAGCTCCGGGAGCTGCTGCAGAAATTCATACACGCCGCAAGG
>CAVOMB010000091.1:0-24263 GCA_963696935.1 uncultured Thermoleophilia bacterium
CGACGACTGCGTGAGCGGGTGCGGGAAGGGTGAGCATCCCGTCCGGCCGGTAGCTCCGCGCGTGAGGCGACTGGCTACGCTCATGGCAAACGCCGCGTGGTCACCGTCAGCCCGCGGGACTGGCCCTCCGTGCGACATAGTATGCCCTTTGGCTGATCACGTACGGTCGCGCGGATGGCGGTCGAGGCGGGCGCGCCGTCACCCGCCGCGGCCGCGCCCGAGCGCGACGGTGCCCGTTCGCACGACCTCGAGCACGCCCAGCGGCTGCAGCAACTCCAGGAGCGCCTCGACCTTGTCGTTCGTGCCCACCACGCGCAGCGTGAGGCTGCGGCGGTCCACGTCGATGATCTTGGCGTCGAAGATCTCGGCGATCTGCAGCGCCTCGGTGCGCTTCTCGCCCTCGCCGGCCACGCGCACGAGCAGCAGCTCGGCCGACACCTGGTTGTCCGGGTCGAGGTCGCGGATCTTGAGCACGTTGATGAGCTTGTGCAGCTGCTTGGTCACCTGGTCGACCGGGTGCTCGTCGCCGTCGATGACGATGGTGATGCGCGAGAACTTGGGGTCTTCGCTGAGGCCGACGGCGAGGCTCTCGATGTTGAAGCCGCGGCGGGCGAAGAGCCCGGCGACCCGCGTGAGCACGCCGGGCTTGTTCTCGACGAGGATGGAGAGCGTGTGCTTCACGACTTCCTCCTCTTGGGGAGCGGCCCGCCGATCATCTCGGTGATCTCCTGGCCGGCCGGGACCATGGGGTACACGTTCTCCTCGGCGGACGTGCGGAAGTCGATCACCGCCGGCCGGCCGCAGGCGATGGCCTCGCGGATGGCCGGCTCGATCTCGTCCTTCTCGGTGACCGTCATGCCGACGGCGCCGAACGCCTCGGCGAGCAGCTTGAAGTCGGGCTGGGCGCGGCGGCCGGCGCGATTGCAGTGAGGCGCCTGCGGGCACTGTGCGCAATCGCTCGAGTCGATGCAGGTGTACGAGTAGCGCTTGTTCCAGAACAGGTCCTGCCACTGGCGGACCATGCCCAGATAGCCGTTGTTGAGGATGCAGACGACCACGGGGACATCGTCGCTCACGGCGGTGGCGAGCTCCTGCATGGTCATCTGGAAGCCGCCGTCGCCGCTGATGTCGATGACCGTCTTGTCCGGGTTGCCGATCTTGGCGCCGATGCTGGCCGGCAGGCCGAAGCCCATGGTGCCGAGGCCGCCCGAGCTGATGAACTGGCGCGGGCGCGTGAACGTGTAGTACTGCGTCGCCCACATCTGGTGCTGGCCGACGTCGGTGCAGACGATCGCGTCGTGCTCCGTGATGCGGTCGATCTCCTTGATCACCAGCTGCGGCGCCAGCTTGCCGTCCTTGGGGTCCTCGTAGTGCAGGGGGAACTCCGCCTTGCGCTCGGCGATGCGCGCCAGCCACTCGGAGGTGCGCTCGGGCGTCCACTCCATGCCCTGCAGTTCCTTGACCAGCCCTGCCGCGACATGCCTGGCGTCGCCGACGATCGGGATGAGCGGGGCGACGTTCTTGCCGATCTCCGCCGGGTCCACGTCGGCGTGGATGATCTTCGCGTGCGGCGCGAACGCCTTGAGCTTGCCGGTCACGCGGTCGTCGAAGCGCGCGCCGAGGTTGATGAGCAGGTCGCACTCGTGCACGGCGTAGTTGGCCGTCACGGTGCCGTGCATGCCGAGCATGCCCATGGAGAGTTGGTGGGTCTCGGGGAAGGCGCCGAGCGCCATGAGCGTCGTGGCCACCGGCAGGCGGCGCAGCTCCGCGAGCTTGAGGATCTCGGGGGCGGCGTCGGAGGCGATGGCGCCCCCTCCCAGGTAGAGCACGGGCCGCTGCGCCTCGTTGATGGCCTTCGCCGCGGCGCGGATCTGCTTGATGTGCCCCTTGAACGTCGGGCGGTAGCCGGGCAGGTCGATCGAGTCGGCGTCGTGGTAGGCGAGCTCGCCGTGGGCGACGTCGACCGGGATGTCGATGACCACCGGGCCGGGCCGGCCGGTGGAGGCGATGTGGAACGCCTCGTGCACGGTCTGCGGCAGCTCGGCGGCGTCCTTGACCAGATAGGAGTGCTTGACGATCGGCAGCGTGATGCCGGTGATGTCGGCCTCCTGGAAGGCGTCGGTGCCGATGAGGTCGCTGCGCACCTGCCAGGTGATCGCGACCAGCGGCGTCGAGTCCAGGTACGAGGTGGCGATGCCGGTCACCAGGTTGGTGGCGCCCGGACCGCTGGTCGCGGTGCAGACGCCCACCTTGCCGGTCGAGCGCGCGTAGCCGTCGGCGGCGTGCGCCGCCCCCTGCTCGTGGCGCACGAGGACGTGGCGCAGGTTCCGCGCGTCGTAAAGCGCGTCGTAGAACGGGATGGCGACGCCTCCGGGATACCCGAAGAGGACGTCGCAGCCCTCGTGCTCGAGGGCCGCCACAAGGGCGTGCGAGCCCTTGAGCTTCTTGTCTGGTGTCATTGCAGCACAGCTCCCTTCTCCGCGCCGGAGACGAGTTTGACGTAACGGGCCAGATAGCCGGTTACGCCTTCGCGCGGTGCTGGCTGCCAATCGGCGAGCCGCCGCGCGACCTCCTCATCGGAGAGCTCGAGCGTGAGCGTGCGTGAAGGGATGTCGATGCTGATGACGTCGCCGTCGCGCACGGCGGCGATGGGGCCGCCGGCGTGCGCCTCGGGCGAGACGTGGCCGATGGCGGCGCCACGCGTGGCGCCGCTGAAGCGGCCGTCGGTGATGAGCGCCACGTCCTTGTCCCGGCCCTGGCCGGCCAGCATGGATGTGGCGCTCAGCATCTCGGGCATGCCGGGCGCGCCCTTGGGACCCTCGCCGCGGATGACGATCACGGAGCCGTCGGCGATGTCGCGCGCGCCGATGGCGGCGACGGCGTCGGCCTCGCTCTCGAACACGCGCGCGGGGCCGCGGTGCTGCAGCATCTCGTCGGCGACGGCGCCCTCCTTGACCACGGCGCCGGCCGGCGCGAGGTTGCCGAAGAGCACGGCCAGGCCGCCGGTGGCGTGCCACGGGTCGTCGATCGGCCGGATGACGGTGTCGTCGAGCACGCGCGCGCTCGCGACCGCCTCGGAGACGGTGCCGCCGGCGACGCTGAGCGCGGACCCGTCCATGAGGCCGGCGGCGATGAGGCGGTTCATGACCGCCTGGATGCCGCCGGCATGGTACAGGTCTTCCATATGGTGCGCGCCGGCCGGCGCGATCTTGCAGATGTGCGGCACCTTGGCCGCCACCTCGTTGATCTGGTTCAGGTCGAAGTCCAGCCCGGCCTCGGTGGCGATGGCCGCCAGGTGCAGCACGGTGTTGGTGCTGCAGCCCAGGCTGGCGTCGGCGGCCAGCGCGTTGCCGACGGCCTTCTCGGTGAGGATGTCGCGCGGCTTGAGGTCGGCGGCGAGCACGCGCATGACCTGCTCGCCGCTGTCCTTGGCGAAGCGGATGCGCTCGCTGTACACGGCCGGGATGGTGCCGTTGCCGGGGAGCGCCATGCCGACGACCTCGGCCAGGCAGTTCATGGAGTTGGCGGTGAACATGCCCGAGCAGGAACCGCACGTGGGGCAGGCGTTGCACTCGATGGCGTAGAGGCCCTCGTCGTCCAGCTTGCCCGCCTGGTACTGCCCGACGGCTTCGAAGACGCTGTTGAGGTCCAGCGTGCGGCCCTCGTGGTGGCCGGCGAGCATGGCGCCGCCGCCCACCATGACGGCCGGCACGTTGAGCCGCATCGCGGCCATGAGCATGCCGGGCACGATCTTGTCGCAGCACGGCACGAGCACGAGAGCGTCGAACGCGTGCGCGATCGTCATGGACTCGACGGTGTCGGCGATGAGCTCACGGCTGGGCAGGGAGTACAGCATGCCGCTGTGGTTCATGGCGATGCCGTCGCAGATGCCCATGACGCCGAACTCGAAGGGCACGCCGCCGCCCGCGCGCACGCCGGCCTTGACGGCGTCGACGACGCTGCGGAGGTGGAGGTGACCCGGGACGACCTCGCTGAAGGCGTTGGCGACGCCGACGAACGGGCGCTCCATCTCGGCGTCGCTCACACCCAGAGCACGCAGCAGCGAACGGTGTGGCGCCCGCGCCAGACCCTGCTTGATCTCGTCGCTTCTCACGGCAGTCTTCTCTCCTCGTCGCCGGCGTACCGGCCGCCCACCCGTCGGGCGGCGACCATGAACTTCAAATGATACCTGAAGGACCGCGGCCCGGGCGAGGCTGCAGGCTCGTGCAGCGGGCGATTGGCGGGCCCGGCGGACGGGCATCTACCTCGATGAACGCGGCGCGGTGGCCGCGAAGCATGAGGATATACCCCTGCGGGTATAAGGCCCGCGGTCCCCACCCTGCGAGGAGGTCTGCCATGGAGAGCGGGGCGTACGGTATCGGCCGTTACCTTGATGAGCCCTACGAGACGGCGCTGCCGCGTGTGGTCGACGCGCTGAAAGCCGAAGGCTTCGGCGTGATCACCGAGATCGACATGAAGAAGACGATGAAGGAGAAACTCGGCGTCGACGTCCCGTCGCACACGATCCTCGGCGCCTGCAACCCCAAGCTCGCGCACGCCGCGCTCGAGATCGAGCCCGACCTCGGCGTGCTGCTGCCCTGCAACGTCGTCGTCTACGCGACGGACCGGGGCACACGCGTGACGGCCGTCAACGCCGGCACGATGATCGGCATAGTGGGTAACGAGAAGCTCGACCCCCTCGCCGCCCAGATACAAGAACGACTCGACCGCGTACTCGAGAGCCTGTGAGAGAATCACGCCAAACCGGGCAGGGCCAGACCTGCCGCGCCAAGGAGGAAACCCGTGGCTGAAGTGAAGACCCTGACCGACGCGACGTTCGACGGTGAGATCGCCGCCGGCTCCACCATCGTCGACTTCTGGGCGCCGTGGTGCGGCCCCTGCCGCATGGTCGGTCCCGTCATCGAAGAGATCGCCCAGGAGCACGGCGACAACGTCAACGTCGGCAAGCTCAACGTGGACGAGAACCCGGCGGTCGCACAGAAGTACGGCATCATGAGCATCCCGACGATCATCCTCTTCAAGGACGGCGAGCCGTCCAAGAAGGTCATCGGCGCGCGCTCCAAGGCCGACTTCCTCAACGAGTTCGGACTCGCCTGACCGAGTCCGGGTACGCGGGGCGCGCCGCCCGCTGCGGCGGGCGCGCCCGAGAGGCGCTGATGGAAGGGGCGGTCCTGGGGCCGCCCCTTCCGCGTACGCACGAGGGGGCCCGGCTTGCGCCGGGCCCCCTCGGGATACGCACACGGTGCGCGGCCTCACGGCCGCGCGCGGCTCACATGATGGCGTCGCGGCCGCGCTCGCCCGTGCGCGTGCGCACGGCGTCGTCGATCGGGAGCACGAAGATCTTGCCCTCGCCGATCTGGTTGCTCTTGAGCGAGGTCGTGATGGCGGCGACGATGCGCTCGACGTCCTTCTCGAGCACGACCATCTCGACCTTCATCTTGGGATGGAAGCGGTACTCGTGCGCCTTGACGTCCTCGCCGCGGGTGAACCCCTTCTGCACGCCGAAGCCCTTGACCTCGGCGACCGACATACCGACCACGCCCTCGACCGCCAGGGCCTCGGCCACGGCGTCGAGGTTGTACGGCTGGATAAAGCATTCGATCTTCTTCATTCTGCTTCGCCGCTCCTTTCAGCCCGCCGCACCACAGCGCGACGGGATGTGCTCACTGGTCCACACCTTGTGCTGCTCGCGTCGTACATACCCCGAAACGGCGGCCTAGACGAGACCCTGATCGAGCATGGAGTCGGCGACCTTGACGAAGCCGGCGATGTTGGCGCCCGCCACGTAGTTGCCCTTCATGCCGTAAGCCTCGGAGGCCTCGCACGCACTGCCGGTGGATGGCCTTCATGATGCCGTGCAGGCGCGCGTCGACTTCTTCACGCGTCCACGAGAGGCGCAGGGTGTTCTGCGACATCTCCAGACCGGAGGTGGCCACGCCGCCGGCGTTGGCGGCCTTGCCGGGACCGTAGAGGATGCTCTTCTCGAGGAAGAGGTTGACGCCCTCGGGGACGGTCGGCATGTTGGCGCCCTCGGAGACGACGTACAGCCGTTCTTGAGCAGGTTCTGCGCGTCCTTGGCGTTGATCTCGTTCTGGGTCGCGCTCGGGAAGGCGCAGTCGGCCTTGTGGTCCCACAGCGGGTTGAAGTCCTTGGCCTGTCGACCGGGGTGTAGACGGCGCTCTTGTACTTGTCGGCGTACTCGCTGATGCGGCCGCGCTTGACGTTCTTGAGCTCGAGCAGGAAGGCGAGCTTCTCGCGGTCGATGCCGGCCTCGTCGTAGATGTAGCCGCCGGAGTCGGAGAGCGTGACGGGCTTGCCGCCGAGGTCGAGGATCTTCTCGATCGGCGTACTGGGCCACGTTGCCGGAGCCGCAGACCAGGCAGATCTTGCCCTCGAGGGTCTCGCCGCGGGTCGTGAGCATCTCGGCGGCGAAGTAGACGGCGCCGTAGCCGGTGGCCTCGGGACGGATCAGCGAGCCGCCCCAGTTGAGGCCCTTGCCGGTGAGCACGCCGGTGAACTCGTTGCGCAGGCGCTTGTACTGGCCGAACAGGAAGCCGATCTCGCGGCCGCCCACGCCGATGTCGCCGGCGGGCACGTCGGTGTGCTGGCCGATGTGGCGGAAGAGCTCGGTCATGAAGCTCTGGCAGAAGCGCATGACCTCGCTGTCGCTCTTGCCCTTGGGGTCGAAGTCGCGAGCCGCCCTTGCCGCCGCCCATGGGCAGCGTGGTCAGCGAGTTCTTGAAGATCTGCTCGAAGGCGAGGAACTTGAGGATGCCCGAGGTTCACGGTGGGGTGGAAGCGCAGGCCGCCCTTGTAGGGGCCGATGGCGCTGTTCATCTCGATGCGGAAGCCGCGGTTGATCTGGACCTCGCCCTTGTCGTCGATCCAGGGCACGCGGAACATGATCACGCGCTCGGGCTCGGACGATGCGCTCGAGGATCTTGTGCTCGGCGTACTTGGGATTCTTGGCGATGACGACATCGAGGGACTCGGCGACCTCCATCGCGGCCTGATGGAACTCCGGCTCGTTGGGGTTCTTGACCTTCAGTTTGGCCATATATTCGTCAACGAATGCGCTCATCTAGTGCCCTCCACGTAGGCATTGAGTGCTGAATGAAAAGCGTCGGCTCCCTGACGCATGCCCCACACTCCGGACGGTATCAGCACGGGCGCAGGGCGCCCGGAGCATACGCCCTGCCCAGACACGAGTCAGTCGCCATCCGGGCCAAACTTGGAGCCCGTAGGTGGTCCAGATGGTACACGGTGGCGAATCAATCGTCCGGCTGGTCTACAACGACGCGTTGCCGCGTCGGCCGGAGGTGGCGGGTGCCGGCTTCCGAACCCGCCACTTCCAGCCTCATCGACCTGGACAATACGTATAAGTTGATGCCTCTCGTTAGGCTTTACGTTCGACTTCTTTGACTTCAGCGAGCCGCTGTCCTACAGTCGGTGATGAGGGCGTCAGGACCCCCCGGACCCTTCCGCCCCGCCGCACCGACTCACCCGCGTGAGCGCTCCCGCAGATGCGCGCGCCCGCGCCCGGCAGGTCAGCGCAGCGCCCGCGCACCCGAGGGCGCCAGGAAGGAGTGCACCGAATGGCTCTCAAGACTCCCGAGGAGTTCATCCAGAGCATCGCCGATCTGCACCTGCAGATCTACCTGTTCGGCGAGAAGATCGACGACTACGTCAACCACCCCATCATCCGGCCGAGCATCAACTCCATCGCCATGACCTACGAGCTGGCGCAGTATCCCGAATACGAGGACCTGATGCTGGCCACCAGCCACCTGACCGGCAAGAAGGTCAACCGGTTCACCAACATCCACCAGTCCACGGACGACCTCGCCAAGAAGGTCAAGATGCAGCGCCTGCTGGGCCAGAAGACCGGCTCCTGCTTCCAGCGTTGCGTGGGCATGGACGCCATCAACGCGCTGTACTCCGTGACCTACGACACCGACCAGGCCCGGGGCACCGACTACCACGAGCGCTTCACGAAGTACGTGCAGTACCTGCAGGACGAGGACCTCGTCGCCGACGGCGCCATGACCGACCCCAAGGGCGACCGCGGCCTGCCGCCGCACAAGCAGCCCGACCCGGACATGTACGTGCACGTCGTCGAGAGGCGTGACGACGGCATCGTCGTCCGGGGCGCCAAGGCCCACCAGACCGGCGCCTGCAACTCCCACGAGATCATCGTCATGCCCACCGTCGCCATGCGCGAGGGCGACGAGGACTACGCGGTCAGCTTCAGCTGCCCGGCCAACGCCGAAGGGCGTGTGCTACATCTACGGCCGCCAGAGCTGCGACACGCGCAAGCTCGAGGACAACGTGCTCGACGTCGGCAACGCGCAGTTCGGCGGCCACGAGGCCCTCATGGTCTTCGACGACGTCTTCGTCCCCTGGGACCGCGTGTACATGTGCGGCGAGATCGAGTTCTCCGGCGCGCTCGTGGAGCGGTTCGCCGGCTACCACCGGCAGAGCTACGGCGGCTGCAAGGTCGGCGTCGGCGACGTGCTCATCGGCGCCGCGGCTACGGCCGCCGACATGAACGGCGCCGCCAGGGCCAGCCACATCAAGGACAAGCTCATCGAGATGACACACCTCAACGAGACGCTGTTCTCCTGCGGCCTCGCCTGCTCCTACGAGGGCGTCAAGATGCCGTCCGGCAACTACCAGATCGACATGCTGCTGGCCAACGTGTGCAAGCAGAACATCACGCGCTTCCCCTACGAGATCGCCCGCCTCGCCGAGGACATCGCCGGCGGCCTCATGGTCACCATGCCGTCGGCCCAGGACCTCGCCGACGAGAAGATCGGCCCCATCGTCGAGAAGTACCTCGTCGGCCAGTGCGACACGCCGACCATCGACCGGATGCGCATCCTCCGTCTGATCGAGAACCTCACGCTGGGCACCGCAGCCGTCGGCTACCGCACGGAGAGCATGCACGGAGCAGGGTCTCCGCAGGCGCAGCGGATCATGATCGGGCGGCAGTCCAACATCGACCACAAGAAGGACCTCGCCAAATCGCTCGCCGGCGTCGGCAAGCCTTGGGACAAGGGCAAGGTCGAGGTGCCGACGGCCGTCAAGCAGCACTGAACATGAGCGACGAGGGCACGCCGGCGGAGAGGCGCGTGAAGGTCGTGTACTGCGGGGGCTGCAACCCGCAGATCGACCGCGCCGCCGTCGCCGCCGGCCTGCCCGTCGACGACCCTGACGTACCCCCGGGGACGACCGTGCACCTCAGCGGCTGTCCCCGGGCGTGCGCCTCGGATCACCAGCTCATCGCGGAGGGCGATGAGCGGTGCACCTACGGAGCACCGCTCGATGAGCCCGCTACGCCGCTGTATGGGCGGGCCGGAGCTGGCGCGGAGGGCGCCCCCGCCGGCCCCGCCGGACCACCCGTCGTCGTGGTGGCGGGCGAGCTGGTCGACGGCGTACCCACGCCGTCGCAGGAGCTCGTCCCCGCCGTGACGCGCAAGCTCAAGGAGTAATGGGGATGGACTGGAAGACCGACTACGCCGCCAGGCGCACGACGGCGGCGGAGGCCATGAAGCGCGTCAAATCCGGCGACCGCGTGGTGTTCGCCCACGCCTGCGGCGAGCCGCTCGATCTGGTCGACGCGCTCGTGGACCGTGGGGGCGAGCTCGAGCACGTGGAGATCAATCACATGGTCGCCATGGGCAAAGGCGAGTACTGCCGGCCCGAGTACGCCGACAGCTTCTACCACAAGTCCCTGTTCGTCGGCGCCTCGTCGCGCCAGGCGGTCAAGGACGGGCGCGGCGACTACGTACCCGTGTTCTTCAGCGAGATCCCCAGACTCTTCTGCGAGGGCTACCTGCCGCCGGACGTGGTGCTCATCCAGGTCTCACCGCCGGACAAGCACGGCTTCTGCTCCTGCGGCATCTCCGTCGACTACACCAAGCCGGCGGCCCAGGTGGCGAAGACCGTCATCGCCCAGGTGAACCCCAAGATGCCGCGCACGCACGGCGACTCGTTCCTGCACGTCTCGGACATCGACGCGTTCGTCGAGAGCGATCAGGACATCATCGAGCTGCAGCCGCCCGCCGTCGGCCCGGTCGAGGAGGCCATAGGCCGCCACATCGCGGGGCTCGTCGAAGACGGCTCGTGCCTGCAACTCGGCATCGGCGGCATCCCCGACGCCGTCCTCATGTTCCTGCACGAGAAGAACGACCTCGGCGTCCACACCGAGATGTTCAGCGAGGGCGTCGTCGACCTCTACAACGAGGGCGTCATCACCAATGCCCGCAAGTCGTTCCACCCCGGCAAGCTGGTGGCCACGTTCCTCATGGGCACGCGCCGCCTGTACGACTTCGTCGACGACAACCCCGTGGTCAACATGCTGCCGGTCAACATCACCAACGACCCCTACGTGATCGGCCAGAACGACCGCGTGGTGGCCATCAACTCGGCCATCCAGGTGGACCTGATGGGCCAGGTCGTCGCCGACTCCATGGGCGCCGCCCAGTTCACCGGCATCGGCGGCCAGGTCGACTTCGTGCGCGGGGCCGCCCGCAGCCGCGACGGCAAGGCGATCATCGCCCTGCCGGCCACGGCGAAGAAGGGCACCGTCAGCCGCATCGTCGCCGCCCTCGCGCCCGGCACCGCCGTGACCACCATGCGCGCGGACGTGGACTACATCGTCACCGAGCACGGGGTGGCGCACCTGCGCGGCCTCGGGCTGCGCCAGCGCGCCGAAGCGCTCATCGAGATCGCCGATCCGGCGTTCCGCGATCAGATCCGGGAGGAGGCGGCCGAGGTGTACGGGGTCGGCCGCCTGCCCCGCCAAGCGCTCAATAGTCACCGTAGGCAACCTATCGAGGGGGGCGCCGTGGGCATACCCATACCCCTCAGTAAGGAGAGCTGAAAGCCATGGAGCACGTCCACAACGAACCTGAACCGCGGGTCATCTCGTCCGCCAGCGGCACCCCGGCCGAGCTGCGGCGCGTCGAGCGCACGATGCGCATCCACCGGCAGCCCAAGACCCTCATCACCGGCGTCGGCGCGCTCGACCAGCTCGGCATCGAGGCCAAGAAGCTCAACGGCAGCAAGATCCTCGTGATCACCGACCAGGGCGTCAGCGAGTGCGGCATGTGCGTCGACGTGGAGAAGCCGCTGGTCGACGCCGGCCTCGAGGTCGACCTTTACGACAAGGCCGTCCCCGAGCCTCCCATGAGCACCATCGAGGAGATCGTGCGCATCGTCGAGAAGGGCGGGTACGACCTGATCGTCGGGTTCGGCGGCGGCTCGCCGATCGACGTCGCCAAGGCCGCCGCGGTGCTGCCGCACACCGGCGACACCGTCTACGACTACGTGGGCACCGACCAGGTCAAGAAGAAGGGCCTGCCGATCATCGCCATCCCGACCACGGCCGGCACGGGCTCCGAGTGCACCGCGATCGCCATCTTCGCCAACGAGAAGCTCAACGTGAAGCAGGGCCTCGTGAGCCCGTTCCTCATGCCGAACGTCGCGCTCATCGACCCGGAGTTGACGGTCAGCTGCCCGCCCAACGTCACCGCCGCCTCCGGCATGGACGCGCTCATCCACAACATCGAGGCCTACATCTCGGTGAACGC
Source organism: uncultured Thermoleophilia bacterium (assembly GCA_963696935.1). Lineage (GTDB taxonomy): Bacteria > Actinomycetota > Thermoleophilia > UBA2241 > UBA2241 > CAIXSE01. The sequence continues at coordinate 11,616 of CAVOMB010000091.1, forward strand.
CACCATGCACACCGACTCGCTGGCCTATGAGGGCATCAAGCTCATCAGCCAGAGCATCCGCACCGCCGTGTTCGACGGCACCAACATGTGGGCCCGCGACGCGATGGCCATGGGCTCCATGATGGGCGGCATCGCTTTCGGCAACGCCGGCGTCGGCGCCGTGCACGCGCTCTCGTATCCCATCGGCGGCATGTTCCACGTGCCGCACGGCGTGGCCAACACGATGGTCCTTCCGTGGGCCATGGACTACAACAAGCTCGCCTGCCTGCGCTGGATGCGTCAGGTCGGCGAGGCCATGGGCGAGAACATGAGCGGCCTGTCCGACCGCGAGGCCGCCGACAAGACGGTCGAGGCACTGCGCCTGCTCGCCGTCGACCTGAACGTGCCGCAGTACCTGAGCGATGTGGACATCCCCGAGTCGGCGATCCCGGACCTCGTGGAGGGCGCCATGACCCAGACGCGCCTGTGGAACAACAACCCGCGCAAGTTCACGCGCGAGGACATGGAGCAGGTGTACAAGAACATGGCCGTGCGCCCCGGCAGCTGACGCAGGGCAAGGGCCGCGCCGGCGTTGTCGGGGGGCGACAGCCGACGCATTCAGGGCGGCCGGGGCGCGGTATGCGCCTCGGCCGCCTTCTCGTACGATGGGCCGGACGGTGGGCCCACTCAGGCGGGCCGGCACCGGCCCACGGACAGGTCACGGAGGCGGCACATGTACGACTGGCGCGACGACTGGCAGACCCGCTTCGGGCGCACCGAGCCCAAGATCATCTGCGTGGGTCTCAACTACACCGATCACGCCGCCGAGCAGGGCGCCAAGCTGCCGGCGAACCCGATGCTGTTCGCCAAGTTCGCCAACGCGCTGTGCGGAGACGGCGACGACATCGTGATCTCGGCCGGCATCGGCCACGTGGACGCCGAGGCCGAGCTCGCCGTCGTCATCGGCCGTGAGGCGCACGACGTCCCGGCCGACGACGCCCTGGACGTCGTGCACGGCTACCTCTGCGGCAACGACGTGAGCGCGCGCGACCTGCAGTTCGGCGACAAGCAGTGGTTCCGCGGCAAGAGCCAGGACACCTTCTGCCCCGTCGGCCCAGGCATCGTGCCGGTGAGCGAGCTGGGCGACGCCGGCGACCTGCGCGTGCGTCAGCGCCTCAACGGCGAGACGCTGCAGGACTCACGCACCGGCAACCTGATCTTCGACGTGCGCACACTGGTCGCGTTCATCACGCACGCGCTCACGCTGCTCCCGGGCGACCTCATCATGACCGGCACGCCGGAGGGTGTTGGCGTGTTCCGCGACCCCAAGCTCTCGATGAAGCACGGCGATGTCGTCGAGGTCGAGGTGGAGGGCATCGGTGTGCTGCGCAACCAGGTCCGGGACCTGGGCGCCGGCAGCTGACGGCAGACCCGGGCCCGCGGCGGCGACGCCGGCGCGGGCGACGAGGGCCCGGCGTGCTCAGTCGTCCGCCGTGACCCGGCTGCCGTGAGGCACGACCAGGCAGCGCGGCGCTGGGCCGGCGACGGCGAGCGCGGCGGCGACCGCGCCGCCGACGGTCGCGAACGGCGTCATACACATGCTCCGCACGACGTCCTCCGGGAACTCCGAGACGAGGTAGACGCCGGCCCTGGCCAACAGCCCCGCGACCGCCGCCGCCTTGTGGCCGCCGAGCACGAACTCCTGCTGGATGCGGTCGATGAGCACCTGCGGCGTGCCCATGCCGGTCATCCACTCCTCGAACACCCTGTTGCCGAAGCCCTCGCGGCAGCGGGCGACGAGCACGATCACGCCGCCGTCGCGGACGGCGCCGCCGACGTTGTCGAGCGTCTTCTGCGCCTGGTACAGGTTGATGTCCTTGGGCGTGCCGCCGGGCGAGGCGACGACGACGTCGGCGGCCTCCGGGATGCGCAGGTCGCAGCGCGCGTCGTAGGCGGCGGCGCCGGCGCGGTGCGCCTCGAGGTAGTGCCCGGCCACCGCGCGGATGATCCGCTTCTCCTCGTCGAGGAGGACGTTGAGGATGAAGTCGACGCCGATGAGGCCGCCGGCCTCGTCGATGTCCTCGCGCACGGGATTGCCGGCGATGATGCCGGCCCGGGCGGTGGGCGCGAGCATCATGCTGTGGTTGTCGCGTATCGCGGCGTAGGAGCAGAGGCCCGGCACGACGGCCTTGGCGCCGCCGCTGAAGCCGGCGAAGTAGTGGTACTCGATGTTGCCGGTGCAGATGCGCAGATCGGCCTCGAGGTAGGGCGCGAAGACCTCGAGGCGGGTGCCGCGCGAGGTGGTGCCCACGGGCACGCAGCGCGCGGCGTCCAGGTCGACGAGGCGGACGCCGCTCGCGGCCACCTCTTCCCCGACCAGGCGGCGCTGCTCCTCGTCGGTGTGCCCTCGGTGGCCGCCGAGGGCGAAGAGGATGGTGATGTCCTCCGGCCGCAGCGCCGAGAGCTCCTCGAGCAGTGCCGGCAGGAAGCGGGAGGACGGGCACGGCCGCGTGACGTCGCTCACGACGATGGCGGCCGTGCGTGCCGAAGCCGCCAGCTCGGAGAGGCGCGGCGAGCCGATGGGCTCCGCCAGGGCTCGCCGGATCTCCGCCTGCTCGTCGGCGGCCGAAGGCGACGCAGGCGGCGCGGCCTCCTCGCCGAGCGCGCAGCCGGGCCGGATGACCTCCGTGCGCACGTCGTCCGGCACCTCGAAGTCGAGCACGCCGTCGCCGTAGGGGATCGAGGTCTTCACGGTGCCGGCCGCCGCCCTCGTCAGCCGAACCGCGCGGCCGATTCTTTGAGCGCCTCGATGACCGGCATGGGCTTGCCGCTGAGGAACTGCACCATGGCGCCGCCGGCCGTGCAGACGTAGTCGAAACGGCCGCCGAGGCCGAACCGGTTCATGGCGGTGACGCTGTCGCCCCCGCCCACGGCGCTGAAGCCGGGTGTCTCCGCCATCGCCTCCCACAGCGCCCGCGTGCCGTACTCGGTCTCCGGCTGCTCGAAGACGCCGGCCGGGCCGTTGACGAACACGGTGCCGGCCGCCGCGATGCACACGCCGTAGTCGGCCGCGGCCATGTGCCCGAGGTCGACCAGCTGCGCGTCGACCGGCAGGCCGGCCACGGCCACCTCCCGGCGCTCCCCGTCTGCGACGTACGCCAGGTCCGCCGGCAGCACGACCTTGTCGCCGTGCTCGGTGAGGATGGCCTTGGACTCCTCCACGAACTGCTCCAGCTGGCTGGCGCGGATGAAGTCCATCGAAGACTGCCCGATGTCCACGCCCGAGGCGGCCAGCATGACGTTGGCGACCAGGCCGGCGGTGAGCACCGTGTCCACTACGCCGTCGCGCAACGCGGCCGCCATCATCGGGAACGCCTCCTGGATCTTGGTGCCGCCGAGCAGGAACACGCACGGGCGCGCCGGCTCCTCGCGCAGGCGCGCCAGATTCGCGTACTCCTTCTCGAACAGCCGGCCCATGGCCGACGGCAGCACCTGCTCGAACCCGACCAGGCTGGGCTGCGAGCGGTGGGCCGCGGCGAACGCGTCGCACACGTAGAGGTCGGCCAGCGGCGCCAGCTTGCGCACCACGAGCGTCTTGGCCTGGTCCTCGGGAGAGAGATCGAGCTTGCGCTCGAAGAGCGTGAGCTCCTCGCCGCAGAAGCGCACGTTGTCGAGGAGCAGGACCTCGCCGTCCGCGAGCCGGCCGACCGCGTCGCGCGCGGCCGGCCCGCAGACGTCGTCGACGAACCCCACGTCGCGGCCGGTGAGCTCGCTCATCACCGCGGCGTGGGGCTCCGTCGACGCGTAGTTGTGGTACTCGAGGTCGCCGCCCTGGTGGGCGAGCAGGACGACCCGCGCGCCGGCCTCCGCGAGCTCGCGGACGGTCGGCGCGCAGCCCTTGAGCCGCGTGATGTCGCGCAGCCCGCCCGTCTGCGGGTCGAGCGGCGCGTTGATGTCCACGCGGCACAGGACGACCTTGCCGCCCCACTCAAAGTCGTCGAGCGTGTTGATGCCGTACTTCACGGCAGCCTCAGATCAGAGGAGGCCGAGGTACTGGTTGGTCAGGCCGACGGCCTCGAGGCGGTCGGTCTGCATGCTGAGAGCCGCGCGCACGGCGTCCATCGTCTCCGGGATGACCACAGACTCCTGCGGGATGTTGATCGCGAACATGAACTCGCGGCCGCTCTTGGCGATGGTCTCGTCGAACACGGCGATGTCGTACATGTCGGCGCGCTTGTGGCCGAGGTCGCGGGCGTAGCGGAACAGCGCCGAGTTGCTGTTGAAGCCGTCGGCGATCTTGACGTTGCGGATGCGCGGGTGGGCCTCGAAGAGCTCGAGCGCCCGCTCCTTGCTGATGTCGCCCTTGGTCGTGGCGATCACGTTGATGATGTGGCCGTGCGTGGTGGGCACGTGCACGAGCAGGCCGGTGGCCTCGATGTGCGGCATGATCGTCATGAGGTCGACGGCCTGATGGTTGGGCACGGGCTCGACCTGGGCCACGTCCACGAGCCCGCGGTGCGTGTCGCCGGGGTCGGCGACGCGGCGCACGATGGTGACGATGACGCGCTCCACGCCGACCTCGCGGTCGAGGCAGTCCACCGCGCGGATGAGCCCGGTGGTGTTGCAGCTCGTCAGCTTGAGGTAGTCCTTGCCGACGCCCTTGTCGTAGTTGGCGTAGCCGTGGAAGAAGACGTCGACGATGTCGTTCTTCTCGCCGCCCTGGAACACGGCCTTGACGCCCTTGGCCTGGTAGAGCTCCTTGTTCTTGCGGCCTACGCCGCCGGGCGAGGAGTCGAGCACGATGTCGACCTTGCCGAGCAGGTCGTCCATGGTGCCGGTGACCGGGATGCCGACCTCGTCGAAGGCGGCCTTCTGGCCGGCCTCGACCACGTACAGGTCGTAGGACATGCCCGACTCACGCAGGGCGCGCGTCGAGAGCGTCGGCGCGACGTCGACGACGCCGACCAGTTCCATGTCCTGCTGCAGCGCCACGCCGTCGGCCAGTCGCTGACCGATGACGCCGTAGCCCACCACACCCACTCTTGGCTTGCTCATGTTCCTGGCTCCTTGAAGTTCAGCCGATTAGAAACCCAGATCCTTCTCGACGACGCCGATCGACTCGTCGAGCACGCGCACGACGGTGTCGATCTGCTCCTTGCTGATGATGAACGGCGGCGCGACCGCGTGCACGTGGCCGCCGCCGAGCAGCCGCACGAACACGCCGCGCTTGAACGCCTCGTCGCGGATCTTCGCGGCGACGCCCTGCGCCGGCGCGAACCACTCGTGCGTCTCCTTGTCCCTCACGTACTCGATGCCGGCCACGAGCCCGACGCCGCGCACGTCGCCCACGATCGGGTGCGAAAGCAACGTGGCGAGGCCGTTCTGCAGGTAAGGGCCGAGCTCGGCGCAGCGCTCCACCAGGTGCTCGCGCTCGACGATCTCGAGGTTGGCGACGCCGGCCGCGCAGCAGAGCGGATGGCCCATGTAGGTGGCGCCGCTCATGAACGCCTCACTCGGCCCGCCGAGGAACGCGTCGAACACGTGGTCCTTGGCGCCCACGGCGCCGAGCGGCAGGTAGCCGGACGAGAGGCCCTTGGCCATGGTGATCAGGTCGGGGTCCGAGCCGAACTGCTCGAAGCCGAACCAGGTGCCGCTGCGGCCGAAGCCGGTGATGACCTCGTCGTTGATCACGAGCACGTCGTTGGCCTTGCAGATCTCGTTGACCATCGGCCAGTACTCGGGCGGCGGCGGGATCACGCCGCCGGTGCCGATCATGGTCTCGCCGAGCATGGTGCCGACGTTCTCGGCGCCATAGAAGTTGATCTCCCGCTCGACCTGCGTAGCGCACTCCATCCTGCAGTCTTCGCCGTAGGTCTTGTGCCACTCGCACTGGTAGCAGTACGGCGCGCCGAGCTTGATGAACCCGGGCAGCAGCGGCTCGAACTTGGCGCGGTTCACGGTGAGGCCCTGGGCGCTGACGCTGGTCATGGTCGTGCCGTGGTAGGAGCGGTCGCGGAACATGACCATGTACTTGGTGCCCTTGCCCTTGTTGCGCCAGTACTGGCGCGCCATCTTGACGGCGGTCTCGACGGACTCGCCGCCGCCCAGCGTGAGGAACACGTGATCGAGGTCGCCGGGCATGTGCTCCGCCACCTTGGCGGCGAGCTTGATGGCCGGCTCGTTGGCGATCTGGAAGATGTGGTAGATCGCCAGCTTCTTGGCCTGCTCGTTGATGGCATCGTAGATCTCGGTGCGGCCGTGCCCGACGTTGACCGTCCAGAGGCTGGCGAATGCGTCGATGTACTCGTTGCCCTCGCTGTCCCAGACCACCGCGCCTTCGGCGTGGTCCATGACCACCGGGTTGAGACCCTGCATCTGCGTGAACGGCGGCCAGAGGTGCTGGAACTCTTCCTTCACCCCGCCGGCCGGCGCCTGTCCCTGCTCTGCCATGAGTACTTCCTCTCCTCTGGTATCCACCCAGGTGGAAACCTAAGGGCTCCCTGCCCGGGTGTCAACAACGGCGCCCGCCGGCCGCCGCCCGGGCGACCGGGTCCGGCGGGGCGGCGCCACATCCGCTTCAGCCGCCGAGCGCACGCTCCATATCGGGCGTGACCCCGCAGATCGCGGCGAGTTCCGCTCGCGCGGCCTCGTCGACCGGACGTCCGTGCTCGGCCCGCGCCGCGAAGAGCGCGTCCATGCACTCCTTTGCCCGCGCCACCTCGTCGCGCCCGTCCGCGACCCACTGGTCGTACGCCTGGCGCGACGAGATCCTGGCGGTGAAGTGCTCGCCGGCCCGCAACCTCCGAGCCGTCTCCTTCTCTTTGAGGAAGTCGCCGCCGATGCCGACGCGCTCGATCATGTCGACCATCATCTCCTCGGGCCGGGTGTCGACATCGCCGAGGACGCGGCGGATCATCCCCACGATCTCCGCGTCCAACACGATCTGCGGCAGGAACAGCGTGTTGACCGAGTCGATCATGCCGACGCCTCCGCTCAACACGTCGGCGCCGACGCCGGCCGTCGCCAGGCCCTTGAGCGCCTTCTCGTAGCCCGCCTGCAGGCCGGCGTACTTGGCGTCGGTCGCCAGGCCGGGCACGGCCGCCGGCACGCCCAGGTGATGCGCGAGCTCCACGCAGGCGACGTTCATCAGCGCGCACTCCGGCGAGGCGTAGGAGACTCCGGCCGAGCGCATGTCCATGATCGACCCGGAGACGCCCATGACGGTGCGAGCTCCCGGGGCGAGCGCCTGCAGGGCGGTCGCGACGCCCAGGAACTCGGCCAGCCCTTGGACGATGGTCCCCGCCAGCGTCACCGGCGAGGTGGCCCCGGCCATGGGCACGGTGTACACCTCGACGGGCGCACCGCGCCGCGCCGTGGCGGCGTGGAAGTCGAGCAGCGGCCCGTCGATACGGAGCGGCGACGCCGCGGTGAGCAGCGTACTGAACCGCGGCCGCTCGAGGAACGCCTCGGCGCTGCCGGAGACCACGTCCATGATGCGCAGCAGCGGCTCGGCCTGCGACGGGCTGTCCACGAGCGTCACGTGCTTGCGCGCCTCGGTGAGCACCACGTAGCACACCACCAGCTCGCGGACCTCCACGGGCACGTCGCCCGCGGTGATCGTGGTCCACATGACGTCGACCTCGGGCACCTCGTCGAGGAGGATCGTCGCCGCCTGCAGGTCGGTGAGCGTGGAGGGACGCCTGACGCCGGTCTCGTGGTCGAGCACGAAGGCGGCGCACCCGGAAGAGCAGAAGTGCGCCGGCTCGCCCTCGTCCAGCACCACATCGTGCTCCGGCGACGCGCCGGCGAACAGCACCCGCCGCGGGCAGGCCTCCACGGAGCGCAGGACGAGATCGGCCGGCGGGCGGACGACCCCGGTCGAGAAGTCGACATCAGCCCCCAGGTCCGCGAGCACCGGCAGCGCGGCCGATCCCCTGAGCCTCGACGCCCACGCGCTGCAGGATCGCCAGCGCCTCCTCGACGAAGGATCGCTTCTCGGCCTCGTCCAGCCAGGTCATGTGAGCGCGCATCGGCCTCCTCCGATCTTCATGCGTGGGCAGGTTGCCCGGCGGCCGGGCGTTCTCCGGCCGCGCGGCCGGGGAGAGGCGGGCGGCGGCGGGCGGAGCTGCGTCCGCCCGCCGCCGCCCGCCGCCTACACCGTCGGCGTGTCCGACAGCAGCTTCTTCGTGTAGTCCGCCTGCGGGTCCTCGAGCACTGCGTCGACCAGCCCGCACTCCACGATGCGGCCATCGTTCATCACCGCGACCTCCTGGGAGATGCTGCGCACCAGCGCCAGGTTGTGCGTGACGAACAGCATCGAGAGGCCCATGTCGCGCTGCAGGTTGGCCAGCAGTTCGATGATCGCCGCCTGCACCGAGACGTCCAGCCACGAGGTCACCTCGTCGCAGATCAGGACGGTCGGCTCGGCGGCCAGGCCGCGGGCGATGGCCAGGCGCTGGCGCTCGCCGCCGGACAACTGGTCCGGGTAGCGGCTCAGCAGGGACGAGTCGAGAGCCACCTGCTCAAGCGCCTTCACCATCCGGGCTTCCATCTCGTCGCGCGAGAGATCGAAGAAGACCTTCAGCGGCTGCGAAATGATCTGGGCGATCGTCTTGCGCGGGTTGAGCGAGCTGTACGGGCTCTGGAAGATGTACTGGATGGCCTGCCGCGTGTCGCGTGGCCGGCCACGTGCGTCACGCGCGAGCGGCTTGCCCATGAAGTCGATGTCGCCGACGATCTTGTGGGGATGCAGGCCGGCGATGCAGCGCGCCAGCGTGGTCTTGCCCGAGCCCGACTCACCGACAAGCGAGAGGCAGTGGCCCTCGGCCACGCTCGTGGTGATGCCGTGGAGCGTCTCCTTGTGCTGGTAGTACGCCGTCAAGTCACGCACGTCGATCACCAGCTTGTCGTCCGAGGCGCTCTCGATCGCCGTGCGCTTGCCCATGAGAGCCTCGAGCACGGGTCCTTGCGCACCGACCTCTTGCTGACGCCAGCAGCGCACCTGGTGGCCGGGACTGACCTCCTCAACGGGCGGGAAGCCCTCGCTACACTCGTCGACCGCCCAGTCGCAGCGCGGGGTGAACGCACAGCCGGGAGGCCTCTGGCCCGGCCGCGGCGCCCACCCGGGGATGCCGCGAAGAGCGCGCTCCCCGGTGATGTCGGGGATCGAGGCGAGCAGCTTGCGCGTGTACGGGTGATGCCCCCTGTCGAACAACTCGTCCCGCGTGCCGGTCTCGACCACCTTGCCGGCGTACATGACGGCGATGCGGTCGGCCAGATTGGACACCACGGCGAGGTCGTGGGTGATGTAGAGCGCCGCCACACCGTAGGACCGGGTGAGGTCGCGGACCGTGTCCAGTACGTGCGCCTGCGTCGTCACATCCAGGGCGGTGGTCGGCTCGTCCAGCACGATGACCTTGGGCCGGTTGGCGAACGCCATGGCGATGGCGACGCGCTGCTGCTGGCCGCCGGAGAGCTGGTGCGAATAGCGGCGCAGGAACTGCTTGTCTGACGGCAGCAGGACCTCGGACATCATCTGCGCCAGGCGAGCCTCGCGGTCCGCCGTCGACTTGCCGAAGCCGTGCACCTCGAGGATCTCCATGAGCTGGGTCCCGATGCGCAGGGCCGGGTTGAGGGCGGCGGACGAGTCCTGCGGCACGTAGCTGATACGGCCGCCGCGCACGCCACGCAGCGTCTTGGCGTCCACCGCCAGGATGTCCTGTCCGTCGATCTCGACGTGTCCCTCGGCGATCTTGGCGCCGCGGCGCTGGTAGTCGAGCAGGCTGGTGCCGACCGTAGTCTTGCCCGAGGCCGACTCGCCGACGAGCCCGAGCACCTCGCCGCGGTGGATCACCAGCGAGACGTCGTCGTCGATGTCGACGCCCGAGGGGTCGAGCACGATGCGCAGGCCCTCGACCTTGAGGACCGCCTCATGCTCGAGGGCCGGCGTGGCGTCCTGCGTCACTGTCGCCTCCATCACCCCACCCCCGTGTCGCGTTCGATGCCGATCAGCGCGCGCCCGAGACCGTCCGCGACCAGGTTGGTGCCGATGGTCAGGATGCCGATGAGCATGACCGGCACCACGACCGGCCACGGCTGGATCTTGAGGCCGATACGGTTCTCGTTGATCATGAGGCCCCAGTCAGCCGATGGCGGCTGCATGCCGAAGCCGAGGAACGACAGTGCGGCGATGACGCCGATCGAGTAGGTCAGCCGCAGGCCGAACTCGACCAGCAACGGGCTGGTGATGCTCGGCAGGATCTCGTTGAAGAGGATCTTCCAGCGCGCGATGCCGAAGGCCTCGGCGGCGCGCACGAAGTCGCGTTGCGCGACCTCCAGTGTGGCGGCGCGCGCGACGCGCGCGATGCGCGGCGCGTGCGAAATGCCGACGATGATCACGATGAGCCAGAGTCTCGGCCCGAGGATGGACACGAAGAGCAGCGCCAGCACGATCTGCGGAAACGCCAGCACGACGTCGAGGATGCGCATGATGGTCTCGTCGATCCAGCGCCGCGCGTAGCCGGTGATGAGCCCGAGGGTCACGCCGAGGACGAGGCCGATGACCGTCGCCGCGAGGGCCAGCAGGATGACGGTGCGGCCGCCGTACAGCACACGCGTGAGCACGTCGTGGCCGATGTAGTCGCTGCCGAGCCACATCTTGGGGATGTCCGGCGGCGAGTACGGCGGAGCCACGAACTCGGTCGGCGAGTAGGGCGCCACCCACGGGCCGACGACGGCGATCAGGACGATGGCTGCGAAGATGCCGACGCCGATCTTGGTGCGGCGCATGCGCCACGCCTCGCGCAGCATCATGACCCATTCGGAGGGCCGGTTGTCGGCGTGGACTACCGGCGGCTCGACGAGTTCTGAGTCGTTGACTCTCATCTCTGGGGTGCTCATCGCAGACCCGTCCTGAGTCGTGGGCTGACGAGGATCGTGAGGATGTCCGCCGTCAGGTTGGCGACGACGTACACCGCGGCGATGATCAGCGTGATCGCCTGCACCATGGGCATGTCGCGGTTGGCGACGGAGTCGACCAGCAGCGAGCCGATGCCGGGGAATGCGAAGAGATACTCGACCACGACGACGCCGCCGGCCAGCCAGGCCAGGTTGAGCGCCGTCACCTGGAGCGCCGGCGCCAGCGCGTTGGGGACCGCGTGCCGGTTGAGCACCAGGCGCTCGGGCAGGCCCTTGAGGCGCGCCATCATCACGTACTCGCTCTCCAGCACCTCGATGGTGCTGGCGCGCAGGATGCGGGTGATGTACGGGGCCACCGCCAATGTCAGCGTGAGCGCCGGCAGGACGAACATGTCGAGTTGCTGCACGATCGGCACGCCCGAGTCCACGTTCGAGACCGACGGCAGGATCTTGAACACCTGGGTCGCGAACAACAGGATGAGGATGATGCCGATCACGAACTCCGGCAGCGCCGCCATCGCCAGGCTGCCCACCGTGATGCTGACGTCGAACTTCGAGTCTCGTCGTAATGCCGTGAGGGAGCCCAGGAGCAGCGAGACCGGCACGCTGATCAGAGCTGCGATGAACACCAGGATGAAGGAGTTGAGGACGCGCCGGCCGATGAGCGCAGTGACGGGCTCGTCCTGGGCGAGGGAGTTGCCGAGGTCGCCGGTCACGACGCCGCCGAGCCAGCTGAGGTACTGCTGCGTCATGGGCTTGTTGAGCCCCAGTTGCTCCTTGAGCGCCTCGTACCGTTCGGTGTTCGCCGCCTCCCTGCCGAGGATAGCGCGGGCGGTGTCGCCCGGCAGAGCCTGCGTTGCGACGAAGACGACCACCGACACCAGGAACAGCGTCAGCACACCGAGGCCGATCCGGATGAGGATCAGCTTCAGGAGCGGGGGCATGAGCTGCGTCTCCCTCTTGCGGTTCTACTGATCATGATGGCTGCCTCTCGGGCGGGAACAACAGGGAAGCCGGGGTCACGCGGCCGCAGAGCTCGAGCTCACGATCCAGCGAGCGCACCGGCGGCGATCTGCGCCGGAGCGAGCCGCGGGCGCGGGGACATGCCCCACGCCCGCGGCCGCTGCCGTACTCGCGATCAGCCCTTGACGAAGTAGACGTCCTTGAAGTACATGCGGCCGATCGGACCGCCGAGCTTGTCCAGCTTGTAGCCCGTGGTCGTCTTGGAATAGGCATCCACCTGGTTGCGCCACGACCAGATGATGTAGCCGCCCTGATCGAACTCGAGCTGCTGCGCCTGAGTGATGAGTTCCGCGCGCTGGTCGTCGTCGACCGTCCTGAAGGCCTTGTCGACGAGCTGCGACCACTCGGCGTTCTTCCAGTGGGTCTCGTTGTACGGAGCCTTGGCCATGGTGCCCTGGCTGGCCTGCTGCAGGAACCCGCGGGTGGCCCAGAAGTCCTGCGCGAACGGCCAGGAGAGATAGTCCTTGCCGTAGAAGGTGGCCGAGTCGGTCTTCTTGATGTTGACCGTGACGCCGGCCTGCTTGGCCTGCTCGGCGAACACCTGCGCGGCCGCGACCTCGTCGCCGCCGAGCGCCTCGGCCGAAGTGACGAGCTCGACCGTGAGGTTGTTGTCGTAGCCGGCCTGCTTGAGCAGGGACTTGGCCTGCTCGATGTCCTGCACGCGCTGCTGGAGGTCGGGTGTTCCGGGGTCGAACCGCCCGTACATGTCGTTGGCCACGACGCCGAGGC